>NZ_CP180191.1:3207731-3518697 GCF_047549485.1 Piscinibacterium candidicorallinum
TGGCATGACGCAGGACGTGGCCTACAGCTTCCGCACCAGCAGCGAGAAGTTCCGCCTCGAACCGCGCGGCTGACACGGCACGGCTCCACCCCGACGGCCCGCGCACAGCGGGCCGTTTGCCTTGACGCGGCAACACCCGGACACAGCCATTGAAGGCTTGAAACCGCCGTTCACAGCCACGCGCATTCGGATGCTCTGTTGGCCACATGCAGGCCGCCGCAGACACAGATGCCCGCAGGGAGCACCCCATAAGCTCGCGGCGCTTTCCACCTTCAGGGCTCATGCATGCAGATCCTGCAGACCGTCGTCGCGCCGTACACCCAGCTGTCCGAACACACCGCCGCCATCGTGCTCGCCACGCTGGGCGTTACCCTGGGCCTGTGGCTGCTGGTGCGCACCGCACGCAGTGGCTGGGGCTGGGCTCTGGGCACCGCGCTGCTTGCGTTGCCCGTGGCCGTGCTGCTGGTCCGGCACTGGGGCGATCCCAACGGCAGGGATGTGCGCCTGCCGCTGTTCGGGTTGGTGGCCACGCTTGCGGTCAGCGCGCTGGTGGCCATCAACGCGGGGCTGAGCCTGCCGCGCGACGCACTTGCCGACGCACCGGCCAAGCTGCAGCAGACAGCGCAGTGGTTCGGCAGCGGTGCGGCCCTGCAGTGGGCGCAGCATGAAGTGCCGCGCCGCATCGACCGCCTGCGCCCCGCGAGCATGCCCTTTGCCACCGCGCCCCTGGCCGCCGAGCGCGAGGCGGACTGCCTGCGCATCGACACCGTGTTCCATTCCAGCCTGGGCACCTGTGTGCAAGCGAGCCCGCAGGACCTCGCCGCGCGGCGCGAACTGCTCGCCGGCCGCGGTCTGTCCGTCGCCGCCTTCAACACCGAGACGAGCCTGGTGCTCTACACCGCCTACGACTGCCGGCGCTGCGAACAGACCCGTCAGTGGCTGCGCGAACGCAACGTGCCCTTCGTCGAGCGCAACCTCAACATCGAACGCGAACACCAGCCGGGCTTCCGCGCCATCGGCGGTGCAGCAGTTCCATTCATGCTTTACGGCCGCGAGTCGCGCGAGGGCTTCGATGAAGCCTGGCTCAATCAGCGCGTGGGGACACAGGCGGCCGGGACAGGCGCGCCAGCCGGTACAAGCTAGATCTGTCCGTCATTGATGCAATCATGAATGCACCAAGGCGATTTTCCGCACATCCAAAGCCGATCTCCGGCATTTTGTAGATCACGGAAAAGATGTCCGAAAATGAACCCTCTCGCGCGAGCCGGACATGATGCGCAGACGGTTCTGAATTCAGCTGCAAAGCAGGCCTGTAAGCCGGATTCTGTGCGGCGCGCTTGCGCGCGTCCGGCAGTCATTCCTCTAGGCGACGCATTGCTGCGCCGCTCAAGCCTTCTACCCGCAGGCGCACCGGGCCGATGCATCGCCTGCCTATTTGAAGTTGCTCCGGGTGGGGTTTGCCGTGCCGCGCCTGTCACCAGCCGCGCGGTGCGCTCTTACCGCACCGTTTCACCCTTGCCTGTGCCGCTTGCGCGGCCATCGGCGGTCTGTTCTCTGTTGCACTGTCCGTCGGCTTCGGTGCCCGGCGCGGCGCAGATTGCTCCGCATCGCGCGTTCCCTTCACCGCCTGGCCGTTAGCCAGCACCCTGCCCTGTGGAGTCCGGACTTTCCTCCCGTGGGGCGAACCCACCGGCGACTGCCCGGCCTGCTTTGCAGCGCGCATTGTCCCACGCAGGGGCAACCAGCCTGCGGGCGTAACATGCGCGGCCTGTACGCAAGGGACCACGCACGAGGGAGGAATACCGCGATGCAGACGACCCAACTGGTCGACGCCCTGAAGCGCGAACTCAAGGCGCGCGGCATCAACTACGCCACCGTGGCCGAGGGCATCGGCATGAGCGAGGCGACCGTCAAGCGCATGCTGTCCACGCGCAATCTCACGCTCGAGCGGCTCGACGAGATCCTGGAGGCTACCGGCATCAAGCTGCAGGACCTGCTGCGCGTGTCCCTGGCCGACGAGGACAGCAAGCTCATCAGCGAGCTGACTGACAAGCAGGAACGCGAGATCGTCGCCAACCCGGCCCTGTTTGCCACGGCCGTGGCCTGCATGAACCTGATGCGCTTCGAGGAGATCCTGGACCTGTATGCGCTGACCGAGGCGCAGCTCGTCGCCATGCTGACCAAGCTCGACAAGATGGGCCTGATCGAGCTGCTGCCGGGCAACCGCATCCGCGTGAAGGTGGCACGCACCTTCCGTTGGATTCCGAACGGCCCGATCATGCAGTTCTTCCGCATCCAGGCGCAGGAGTACTTCAGCTCCAGCTTCCACGGCACGGGCGAGAAGCTGATCCTGGTGAACAGCATGCTCACGCGCGCCACGATCGAGAAGTTCATCGAGCGCATGCAGGAAATGGCGCGAGACTTCTCACGCCTGCACTCCGAGGACACCAAGTACCCGATCGACAAGCGGCATGCACACAGCCTGATCCTGGCGGTGCGGCCGTGGGAGCCGAGCACGCTTCGCCCGCTGCGCAGGCGACCAGATCAGGTGCGCTGACGCGCACCTGATCCTCTCTTTTGAACGAACGAGGAGAAGCTGCGCTCCTCCTCGAGCACCTCCTCCTTGGGGGGACTTTGCCCCCCTTGCCCCCGAACTGCGGGGCCTTCGCTGACTGCCACGCCATGACCCACCCCGCCCGCACCGCCGCCCAATGCCTCGTCGATCAACTGCGCATCCACGGGGTCGACACCGTCTTCTGCGTGCCGGGCGAGAGCTATCTGCAGGTGTTGGATGCGCTGCATGGCTATCAGGATTCGATCAAGCTGGTGGTGAACCGGCAGGAGAGCGGCACGACCTTCATGGCGGAGGCCTACGGCAAGCTCACGGGCAAGCCGGGGATTGCGATGGTGACGCGCGGGCCGGGGGCGACGAATGCGGCGATTGGCGTGCACACGGCCTTTCAGGACTCCACGCCGATGATCCTGTTCATCGGCCAGGTGGGCACGGACATGTTCGAGCGCGAGGCCTTCCAGGAGGTGGACTACCGCTTCATGTATGCGCGCCTGGCCAAGTGGGTGGCGCAGATCGACCGCGCAGACCGCATCCCGGAATTCATCGCCCGCGCCTTTGCTGTGGCCACCAGCGGCCGCCCCGGTCCGGTGGTGCTGGCCCTGCCCGAAGATCTGCTCTCGCAGGCGGTCGAGGTGGCCAATGCCCAGCCCTATCACGCGGTGCAGGCCGCGCCCACCCCGGCGCAGATGGCGCAGCTGGAGAATCTGCTCGTCCACGCGCGGCAGCCGCTGGTGCTGGCTGGCGGGCCGGGTTGGGACCGCGCCGCCTGCGCCCACCTGCGCCACTTCGTCGAGACCTGGAATCTGCCGCTGGCCTGCGCCTTCCGCTTCCAGGACACCTTCGACCACCATCACCCCAACTATGTGGGCGATGTCGGCATCGGCATCAACCCGGCGCTGGCAGCGCGCGTGAAGGCGGCCGACGTGCTGCTGGTGCTCGGCCCCCGCCTGGGCGAGATGACGACCTCGGGCTACACCCTGCTCGAGGTGCCGACCCCACACCAGCACCTGATTCATGTGCATCCGAACCCCGACGAGCTGAACCGCGTCTATCAGGCCGAACTGGCGATTGCGGCCGGCAGCTTCCATATGGCCGATGCGCTCGCCCATCTGCCCCCGCCAGCCTTTGCGCCGGCCGATGCGCCCTGGGCCGAGACCGTGAAGACCGCCCGCGCCGACTATGAGGCCTGGCAGGCCGAGCCCAAGGCCAGCCGCGAGGCGCGCTTCAACCCCTGGCAGATCGTGCAGACCCTCAAGGCGGAGTTGCCGGCAGACACGCTGATCGCCAACGGCGCGGGCAACTTTGCGACCTGGGGCCACCGCTTCTGGCGCTATGGCGGCATCGAGCACCACGGCCGCACGCAGCTCGCCCCCACCAGCGGCGCGATGGGTTACGGCCTGCCGGCGGGCATTGCGGCGTCGATCCTCGACCCGCAGCGCACGGTGCTCATCACCGCGGGCGATGGCGACATCATGATGACCATCCAGGAGCTGGCCACCGCCCTGCAGTACGGCGCGCGGCCGCTGATCCTGCTGTTCAACAACGGGCTGTACGGCACCATCCGCATGCACCAAGCGCGCGACTTCCCCGGCCGCATCTCGGGCACGGAACTGCGCAACCCGGACTTTGTTCAGCTGGCGCAGGCCTTCGGCGCCCATGCCCAGCGCGTGACCGAGGTGGCGCAGTTCAAGGCGGCGCTGGATGCGGCGCGTTCGGCCATCCGCGATCAAGGCGTTCCGGCGCTGATCGAACTCATCACCGACCCCGGACTGATCACGCCAACGATGCGTTTGCCGGATCAGCCTGCCGGGGCCTGAAATCGGCCATTGGCGAAATTGCTACAAGACGTTGCCCGAGACGCAACGCGATTGAAAGATTCTTCAATTTCGGCCATACACGTTCGGTTTCAAAACTACGATTCCGTCACATATTCATTCAGAGCGCACACCAGGCAGGCCCAGCCTGAGGAGAATGGTGCAGCGCCAAAAACGGGATCCGTTGCTTCCATGAGTGCTATT
The DNA here is from genome assembly GCF_047549485.1 of Piscinibacterium candidicorallinum. Classification (GTDB taxonomy): domain Bacteria; phylum Pseudomonadota; class Gammaproteobacteria; order Burkholderiales; family Burkholderiaceae_C; genus Piscinibacterium; species Piscinibacterium candidicorallinum. The sequence goes on from NZ_CP180191.1 coordinate 3,212,322, forward strand.
CGCTTGACCGCCCTTGCGGCGGCTCTGTGCGCGCTGCTTGGCGCGCACGCCACTTCTCTTGCCCAGACCGCCCAGCCCGCGCCCAGCAGTGGCAACGCCCAGGGCAACAGCCAGGAGTCCGTCTCGGACCGCACCCGACGCCTGGCGGACAACCCGCTCAAGTGGATCATGATGCAGGACGACCGGCCCCGCCGCGGCAATGCGCCGGCGCCGGCCAATACGCAGCGTCCCGCCACCCCGGCCGCAGCGGCAGCCGCTGCTCCGGCGCAAGCCAGCGCCGCCGGTACGGGCGCAGCGCGGCCGGCTGCAGCAGCAACGGCCCCTGCCGCGGCGACCGCTGCCGCACCCGCAGCGGCCACAACAGCCGCGCCCGGCGCAGCAGCCCGACCCGCAGCCGCGCCCGCACCTGCCGCAGCTGCACCGGCCACCACGCCCCCCGCATCGGTCAGCACGCCAGCCGCCACGGGCGCCACGGCAGCCACCGCAGCTGGCGTGGCTGCCGCCCCGGCTGCTGCAACGCAACAAGCGGCACCCGCCGTACCCGCTGCAGCCATCGCCGCACCCACAGCCGCAGCGGCTCCCGTGGTGGAAGAAGATCAACCGCTGAAGCTGGTCAAACAGGTCGCGCCGGAAATTGGCAGATCCATACTGCAGCGTGGCATCCGCAAGGGTGATGTCCGCGTGTCATTCACCGTCATGCCCGATGGCACGGTGACCGATGCTGCCATCGTGTCATCCACGAACTCGGTGCTGAACGCACCGATCCTGGCTGCGGTTCGCCAGTGGCGCTACGAGCCGATCAAGCGTCCTCAGCAGCATGGCGCGCAAATTGCTTTCGATTTGGAGCAGTGATTCACGCGTCTGCGTCTGTCACTGGGTAGTTTCTTCATTCTCCGACCACGGGTAGCGCTTTCGTCAACGAGGCGCCGATTCCCAAGGTGTTCAGTCGGGGCGAGCCGCAAGGGTCGCCCCGCTTTTTTTGTGCGGCGCGCCAGACGGCTGTCGCCACAACGCGCCCTGCGCTCAGTTGTGTGCGCCGCGCCAACCGAGGGTCTCGCCTGCCGCCAGCGGCACCAGCGGCGACTCCAGGAACGGCACCTCGTCGGGAATCACCCAGCTTTCGCGCTTGAGCGTAATGCTGCCGCTGTTGCGCGGCCGGCCGTAGAAGTCCGGGCCGTGGAAGCTGGCAAAGGCTTCCAGTTTGTCCAGCGCACCCGCCAGCTCGAAGGCGTGGGCATACAGCTCCATGGCATGCAGGCCGGAGAAACAGCCGGCACAGCTGCTGGCATGCTCCTTCAGATGCCGCGCGTGTGGAGCAGTGTCCGTGCCCAGGAAAAAGCGCGGGTTGCCTGAGGTCGCGGCCTCGACCAGCGCGATGCGGTGCGGTTCGCGCTTGAGCACGGGCAGGCAGTAGTAATGCGGCCGCAGCCCGCCGGAGAAGATGGCGTTGCGGTTGTAGAGCAGGTGCTGCGGCGTGATGGTGGCGGCTACGCGACCCTCAGCATCGCGCACGTAATGCGCGGCCTCCTTGGTGGTGATGTGCTCGAAGACCACCCGCAACTCGGGAAAGTCGCGGCGCAGCGGGATCATCACCTCGTCGATGAACACGGCTTCGCGGTCGAACACGTCCACGGACTTGTCCGTCACCTCGCCATGCACCAGCAGCGGCAGATCAAGCCGCTGCATGCGCTCCAGCGTTGCATGGCACTTGCGGATGTCACTCACGCCGAAGTCGCTGTTGGTGGTCGCCCCGGCCGGGTAGAGCTTCAGGCCGATGATCTTGCCTCCGGTATCCACTGCGCGGTCGATCTCGTCGGGCGGCAGGTTGTCGGTGAGGTAGAGCGTCATCAGCGGCTCGAAGTCCGCGCCCGCAGGAAGGGCCGCGAGGATGCGCTCGCGATAAGCCAGCGCGGACGCGACCGTGGTCACCGGCGGCTTGAGGTTGGGCATGACCACCGCGCGGCGGAACTGGCGGGCGGTGTACGGGGCCACGGCCTTGAGGGCATCGCCATCGCGGAAATGGACGTGCCAGTCGTCGGGCTGGGTCAGTGTGAGAGTGTTCGGTGCGGTGCTCATCCGCGCATTATCGCGGCCGGGCGCCCACTCGCCCGGAGCACACCCTATGCAAAGACTCGGCATGAGATGCAGTGCTGAAAACCGAGGGCAAAACAGGCCAGGATCCGCATGCTGCGTGCGGATCCCGGCCTGTTTACCTATTCAATCAGTCGTAGAAAATAAGCTCTCTACATCACCGCTTTTCAACGTTCGATTGAAAATCAGCGCCCCAAGCCCCAACCGTTCGCGTTGGCTTCGGACTCCAGCCGGTCGCGGGTGGCGATGGCCTGCGCACGGGCGGCGATGACGCCGGAGAGCTGCGCGCGGGCGGTGTCGCGGTCACCCTGGGGCAGCTTCACGTCGTCGGCCCGGGCGCGCAGGTTCACGAGGTCGTTGTCCAGCCGCTGGACGCGCTGATCCGCTTCGTAGAGCAGCCGGCCGTGGTTCCAGGCGCGCTGCAGGGTGGCTTCGTCCATGCCGCGGCAGATCGGGCCGAAGCCGTCATTGCGGCGGCCTTCGCGCAGCAGAAAGCGCGGTGTGCAGTAGGTCGCTTGCCCCTCGGCCCAGCCGCTCTCGAAGGCCTTGCGGTCGGGGTTGGTGCCCAGCTGCTGGCAGGCTGCGCCACGGCGCCAGCCCGCATCCATCGCGCGGCCGTCCAGCGCAGTGCTGCGGCCTTCGCTGCGCCAATCAATGCGGGCGCAGTCTTCCGGCTTCTTGGGGGTGGTGTCGCAGGCGGTGAGCAGGCTAACGGCGACGAGAACGGCGAAAACAGCGCGAGGCAATGACATGGACGGCCCTGAGTTGATGTGTGTTCTTGGGTGGACTGGCTGCAGACTCAACGCGCCAGCTCAGGCAAGCGCCGACGCGATCGCCTCGCCCAACGCCTGGGTGTTTGCCCGGCCGCCGATGTCCGGCGTCTTGGGCGCGGCAGGATCGGCCAGCACGCGTTCGATGGCTGCGACGATCGCGTCGTGCGCCTCCGGGTAGCCGAGGTGCTGCAGCATCATGGCGCCCGCCCAGATCTGGCCGATAGGGTTCGCAATGCCCTGGCCCGCAATGTCCGGCGCGCTGCCGTGCACGGGCTCGAACAGGCTCGGAAACTTGCGTTCCGGATTGATATTGGCCGAAGGCGCAATGCCGATGGTGCCGGTGCAGGCGGGGCCGAGATCCGAGAGGATGTCGCCGAACAGGTTGCTGGCCACCACCACGTCGAAGTAGGCCGGCCGCTGTACGAAGTGCGCAGTCAGGATGTCGATGTGGAACTTGTCCACGTTCACATCCGGATAGCGCTGCGCCATCTCGGCCACGCGCTCGTCCCAGTAGGGCATGGAAATGCTGATGCCGTTGCTCTTGGTGGCGCTGGTCAGGTGCTTCTTCGGCCGGCGCTGGGCGAGGTCGAAGGCGAACTGGAGCACGCGGTCCGTGCCGGTGCGCGTGAACACCGCCTCCTGCAGCACGAACTCGCGCTCGGTGCCTTCAAACATTCGGCCGCCGACGCTGGAGTATTCGCCCTCGGTGTTCTCGCGCACGATGTAGAAGTCGATCTCGCCCGGTGCGTAGCGGCTGCCGTCGCGCTTGACCACCGGCGCCGTGATGCCCGGCATGAGCCGCGCCGGGCGCAGGTTGATGTACTGGTCGAACTGGCGGCGGAACTGGATCAGCGAACCCCACAGCGAGATGTGGTCCGGCACAGTCGCCGGCCAGCCGACCGCGCCGAAGAAGATCGCGTCATGCCCGCCGATTTGCTGCTTCCAGTCATCCGGCAGCATCTTGCCGTGCTTGAGGTAGTAGTCGCAGTGCGCGAAGTCGAAGTGATCGAACTGCAGGGCGATGCCGAAGCGCCCGGCGGCGGCCTGCAGTACGCGCAGGCCTTCGGGCATGACTTCGTTGCCGATGCCGTCTCCGGCGATGACTGCGATGCGATGGCTCACGGGCCTGCTCCAAGCGGTTGCGCTGCGAAAGGCTCGATTGTGGCGCAAGCGGTGCATTCGCTCTCATGCGCCGACGACGTTGATTCCTACAATGCGCGGCATGAATACGGTTGCGGACGCTGCGCTGCAGGACATGGACGCCGAACGCCGCTTCGGCGGCATGGCACGCCTGTATGGCAAGGCCGGTGCGGCGCGCATTGCGGCCGCGCATGCGGTGGTGGTCGGCATCGGTGGGGTGGGCTCCTGGGCGGCAGAGTGCCTCGCGCGCAGCGGCGTCGGCAGGCTCACGCTGATCGATCTGGATCACGTGGCAGAGAGCAATGTGAACCGCCAGGTGCACGCGCTCACGCCCACGCTGGGCCAGGCCAAGGTGCTGGCCATGCGCGATCGGATTGCGCAGATCAACCCGGCCTGCGTGGTGCATTGCGTGGACGACTTTGTCACGCGGGAGAACGCCGCAGGCCTGATTCCCGCAGACGCGAGCGCCCTGCTCGACTGCATCGATCAGGTGCACCCCAAGGTGGCGCTGGCCCTGCTGGCCCGACAACGCAAGCTGCCGCTCATCATGGCGGGCGCCGCCGGGGGCAAGACGGATGCCACGCTGCTGCGTGCGGACGATCTCGCCTTTGCCACCCATGACCCACTGCTGGCACGGGTGCGCGGCCTGCTGCGCAAGCAGCATGGCTTTCCTGCGCCGGACCCAAAGGCAAAGACTGCCAGCAAGCGCACACCAAAGATGGGCGTGCGCGTGATCTACAGCGCCGAAGCGCTACGCCGTCCGCAGGCCGAGGCCTGCGATGTGTCTGAATCCACACATCCAGCAGCAGCCGAGAACGAAGCGGCTGCGCTCCACATGGGAGCGGCTGCGCGCGGTATTGAAGCGGCTGCGCCGCAGGGCCTGTCCTGCGCCGGCTACGGCTCGGCCATGCACATCACGGCCAGCATGGGCCTGATGGCGGCGGGCGCGCTGCTCAACACGCTTGCGCAGTGAGCGCCTCCAACGCTGCGGTGCTCAGTTGAGCGCCGTGGACAGGCGGCGGCGCCACTTGCCCACCACTTCGGGCGAGGGGCCGGTCATGTTGAAGATGTCGATCATCTTCTTGCGGCCTACGTCTTCACCGAAGGCACGGTCGCGCGTGACGATCTCCAGCAGCTGCTCGAGCGCCTCTTCCCATGCCGCCACGCTGATATAGGCCTCGGCCAGATCGAGCCGCGCCTGGAGGTTCTTCGGGTCGGCGTCGATCGCGGCCTGCAGCTTGTCCACACCCGGCAGCTTGAGCGCGTTCTTGGCGGCATGGATGCGCGAATCGAGCGCATGCCAGCGCGGGTCGATCTGGTTCTTGGGCGAGATCTTCTCGAACTCGGCCTTGGCAGCTTCGTTGTCGCCGGCGTCCACCAGCAGCTCGATCAGATCGAAACGCGCTTCGTCGAAGCCGGGGTCCAGTGCAAGCGCGGCCTTGAGCTTGCGCTGCGCGGTGTCGAGGTCGCCTTCGGCACGGGCCTGGCGCGCGGCGGCCAGCTCCATCTCTTGCGGCTTGGGCAGGTGCTTGTCGAGAAAGGCGCGCAGCTGGCCCTCGGGCAGGGCGCCCATGAAGCCATCGACCGGCTTGCCGTCCTTGAAGAGCACGCAGGTCGGAATGCTGCGGATGCCGAAGGCAGCAGACAGCTCCTGCTCGTCGTCCGAGTTGACCTTGGCCAGCTTGAAGGCGCCGCCGTAGGCGGTTTCGAGCTTCTCCAGCATCGGGCCGATGACCTTGCAGGGACCGCACCAGGGCGCCCAGAAGTCGATCAGTACGGGCGTGGTGCTCGAGGCGGCAACCACTTCGGATTCAAAGTTTTCTACGGTGACGTCGATCATGGCGGGCAGGTGTTCGATGCAGATTGCTGGGATGTGGCGGATTGTCGGGCAAATTCAAGAGCGGCGACTCGCGTGGATGCAGGCTCACCAGCGCAGGATCTCGGGGTCTTCGTCCTTGCCCTTGCGGCCTTCACGCGTGAGCAGGGCCGAAAGATCGGCCCGCGCGCGGTCCGACAGGCTGATGAGGGTCTTGGTGTCACCACGGTGTCGGGCGGACTCCTTGAGGATCTTCTCGTCGTGCGCGATGAAGGTGCGCGTGGCCAGGTGCGCCTGGTGCGGTGTCTCGCCCAGTGCGATCAGGGTTTTCTCGCCCAGGCGTGCCGCAGCGCGGAAGGTCTCGCGCTCGTGGGTGACGCCCAGGTTTTCGAGCTCGTAGGCATCCGTGCGGCCGATCGCCCGTGCGAGCACCTGCACCTGCGGAAAGCGCGCCTGCACCAGCTTGACCGTCTCGACGATGACGGCGCCATCGTCGATCGCCAGCACCAGCGCACGTGCCTGCGCAATGCCGGCCGCCTCGAGCACATCGATGCGCGAAGCGTCGCCGTAGTAGCTCTTGAAGCCGAAGCGGCGCGTGAACTCCACCTGATCCGCGTTGTGGTCGATCAGGGTCACGCCATAGCCGCGCGCCATGAGCAGACGCGCCACCACCTGCCCGAAGCGGCCGAACCCGGCGACGATGATCTCGTTGCGTTCCTCGATCGTGTCGGCCTCACGCGCGGCCTGCGCATTCATGCGTGGCATCACGAAGCGCGTCAGCGCCATGAACAGCAGCGGCGTGGTCAGGATGCTGGCCGCGACGATGGCGTTCATGATGTCGGCATAGGGCCCAGGCAGGGTGCCCTGCGCACGCGCCGCAGTCAGGATGACGAAGGCGAACTCGCCCACCTGCGAGATGATGATCGCAAACAACAGCCCGTCCTGCCCGCAAAGCTTGAACAGACGTGCAATGCCATAGAGCACGGCCATCTTCAGCGCCACGAGTGCCAAAGCGCCACCGATCACCAGGAGCGGCTGTTCGACAAACAGGCGCATCTGCACGCTCATGCCCACGGCGATGAAGAACAGTCCGAGCAGCAGGCCCTTGAAGGGCTCGATGTCCAGGTTCAGCTCATGCCGGTATTCGCTCTCGGCCAGCAGCACCCCGGCCAGAAAGGTGCCCAAGGCCATCGAGAAACCCACGTGTTCGGCGGCGTAGGCCGCACCCAGCACGAGCAGCAGCGAGAAGGCAATGAACACCTCCCGCAGGCCCGTGTTGGCAATGAAGCGCAGCACCGGCCGCATGGCAAAGCGCGCAATCACCACCATGCCCACGATCAGCGCAATGCCCTGCCAGAGCGAAAAGCCGTGCGCCGCCCCGCCCTCCTTCACCGGCGCGATCGCCGCGAGCAGCAGCAGGATCGGAATGACCATGATGTCCTGGAACAGGCTCACCGACAGCGCGCTGCGCCCGCCCGGCGTGGGCAGGAGATTGCGCTCGGCCATGAGCGCCAGCGCCACGCTGGTGGACGACTGCAGCGCCGCAATGCCGATCACCAGCGCAATCGGCCAGGGCAGGCCGGCCGCGATCATCACACCTGCCACGATGGCTGCGGTGACAAACACCTGCAGGCCGCCCATGCCGAAGATCGGCACACGCAGCTGCCAGAGCTTCTTGGGGTTGAGCTCCAGACCCACGAGAAAGAGCAGCAGCACTACGCCGAACTCGGCGAACTTGAGCACCGAATCCGGGTTGTCGATCAGCTTCAGACCCGCGGGGCCAATGATCACGCCGGCGATCAGATAGCCGAGCACCGCGCCCAGACCCAGGCGCTTGAACAGCGGCACCGCCAGGACGGCAGCCACCAGAAAGATCAGGGTGTCTTGCAGCATGGCGGCCCCTTCAGCGGCTGTCGACCACAGGGGGCAGATCACCCGCCGCCAGGCGCTGCATCAGCGCGCGATAGCTCTGGGCCATGTCCGGCAGGCGCTCGTGCAGATCGGTGTCCTCGGCGCCGTGGGCCACGTGACCAAGAAACTTCATGCTGCAGAAGCAGGCCGTGGCTTCGAGCGGGCGCAAGAGTTCGGTGAGCGTGAACTGGCCGTGCTCGCGCCCGTAACCCGCCTGATCCCCACCGATCGACACCGCGATCAGCAGGGACTTGCCCGCCAGCGCGACGCCCTTGCTGCCGTAGGCCCAGCCGTGGGTGAGCACGGCGTCCTGCCAGGCCTTGAGCAGCGGCGGCGTGGAGTACCAGTACATCGGAAACTGCATCACGATCACGTCATGCGCGAGCAGCAGCTCCTGTTCGCGCGCCACGTCGATGAAGCCGTCCGGGTAGGCGCTGTAGAGGTCGTGCACATGCACGCCACTCAGCTCGCGCACGGCATCACGCAGCGTGGCGTTGATGCGGCTTTCCGGCAGATTGGGGTGGGCCAGCAGAATGAGGACGTTCACGGTGTGCTCGCGTCAAGGCCATCGGGGGGCAATGCCGCATTGTGGCCGAAGCCGCCGCGCGCCAGCACCACGCCCGGATGCGGCGGGCCAGATGTCCATTTCACGCGGCATTCCAGACCAAAATGGCTGGAAAGCCGCACCAGACAAGCGGAACCAGTGGTGCAAGGGGCTCGCGCTGGCAGGCGCGAGCTCTTCGAGCGGCGCGGGGCATGCCCCGCGAAGCTCCGCTCTCAGCACCAGACAAGCGGAAAGCCCCTTCAGTGCGCAGTCGCCCGCCGCCCCGGCTGCGTCAGAAACTCGCCCAGGATGCGCCCGGTGTGCGAGCCCTTGTGTGCCAGCACATCGGCCAGCGGCCCGGCCACGACCAGCTGCCCGCCACCCGAGCCGCCTTCCGGGCCCATATCGATCAGCCAGTCGGCTTCGGCCATCACATCCAGGTTGTGCTCGATCACCACCACGCTGTTGCCGGCATCCACCAGGCGGTGCAGCACCCGGATGAGCTTTTCCACATCGGCCATGTGCAGGCCGACCGTGGGTTCATCCAGAACGTACAGGGTGTGTTCATTCACCTTGAAGCGGCCTGTCTTGTCGGTGCGGGCCTTGGCCAGTTCTGTGACGAGCTTGATGCGCTGCGCCTCGCCGCCGGAGAGCGTCGGTGAAGGCTGGCCAAGCGTGAGATAGCCGAGACCGACATCCTGCATGAGCTTGAGCGGGTGCGCAATGCTCGGGCTCGCGGCAAAGAACTCCACGGCGTCGTCCACGCTCATGTTGAGTACATCGCCAATGCTCTTGCCGCGCATCTGCACTTCGAGCGTGGCGGCATTGAAGCGCTTGCCGCCGCAGGTCTCGCAGACCACCTTCACGTCAGGCAGGAAGTTCATCTCGATGGTGCGCATGCCCTGGCCGTCACAGGTCTCACACCTGCCCTTGCCGGCATTGAAGCTGAAACGGCTGGCATCAAAACCTGAGGCACGCGCGTCGAAGGTGTCGGCAAACAGCTTGCGGATGGCATCCCAGAAGCCGATGTAGGTCGCCGGGCAGGAGCGTGGCGTCTTGCCGATCGGCGTCTGATCCACCTCCAGCACGCGCGTGACCTGCTGCCAGCCCTCGATGCCGGCACAGCCGACCCAGTCCGCGGCCTTCTTCGCCTCGCTGGTGCGGGCCTGGAGATTGGCCAGCAGCACCTCGCGCGCGAGCGTGCTCTTGCCCGAACCGGAGACGCCGGTCACCACACTCAGCACGCCGAGTGGCACCGGCACATCCACCTGCTGCAGGTTGTGCAGGCTGGCGCCGCGCACGGTGAGGCGGCGTGCCGGGTCGGGCGTGCGCGGCGTCTGCATTGGGTGCGCAATCGGCGAACGCAGGTAGCGGCCGGTCAGCGAATCCTCATGCGCCATCAGCTCCTGCAGCGTGCCCTGGGCGATGATGCGTCCACCGCGGCTGCCGGCGCCGGGGCCGATGTCGATGATGTGTTCGGCACGGGCAATCGTGTCCTCGTCGTGCTCGACCACGAGCAGGGTGTTGCCCTTGCCTTCCAGGCGCGAGAGTGCATCGAGCAGCACGCGGTTGTCGCGTGGATGCAGGCCGATGGTCGGCTCATCGAGCACGTAGCACACGCCCTGCAGATTGCTGCCCAGCTGCGCGGCCAGACGGATGCGCTGTGCCTCGCCACCCGACAGCGTGGGTGCAGCACGGTCCAGGGTGAGGTAACCCAGGCCCACCTGCTCCAGGAATGACAGGCGGCCGTTGACCTCGGCAATCAGGTCGCGGGCGATCTCGGCCTCGCGCGCATTGAGGTGCATGCCGTCGAAGTAGGCCTGCGCCTCGCCCACACTCATCGCACCGACCTGGGCGATGTTGTGATCGCGAAAGCGCACGGACAGCGAAGTCGGATTCAGGCGCTGGCCCGCGCAGGTCTCGCAGGGCTGCGTGTGGTCGACGTCGACCTCTTCCTCGGCCAGATTCTGCTCGCGGCCGCTGACGTCCTCGCGGTCGTCGATGTAGCGCGTGAGCAGGCCGGTGCCCTGGCAGCTGCCACACCAGCCCAGCTTGGAGTTGTAGGAGAACATGCGCGGATCGAGCTCCGGAAAGCTCAGCCCGCAGGTGGGGCAGGCGCGCTTGCTGGAGAACACGCGCAGCGGCGTGTCGGCGCTGGCACCGAGCGGATCGCCCTTGTTGAGTGCATTCACCAGACGCTCGAGGTGCGTGATCACATGCACCGTGCCCTTGCCAAACTCCATCGCGCGCGAGAGCAGATCGCGCAGCACACGCTCGTTATCCGGGCGGCCGACCAGATCGCCCACCGGCAGCTCGAGCGTGTGCTCCTTGAAGCGGTCCAGGCGCGGCCAGCGCGCCGTGGGGAAGAAACTGCCGTCCACGCGGATGTGGGTATAGCCCTTGCCGGCCGCCCACTTCGCCAAATCGGTGTAGTAGCCCTTGCGGGCAACTACCAGGGGCGCAAGCAGGCCGATGTGCTGGCCGGCATAGTCAGCCATGATCTGGCTGACGATGGCATCGAGCGTCTGCGGCACGATGGCTGCGCCGTCGTTCGGGCAGTACTGCGTGCCCAGTTTCACGTACAGCAGGCGCAGGAAGTGATGCAGCTCCGTGACCGTGGCCACCGTGCTCTTGCGGCCGCCGCGGCTGGTGCGCTGCTCGATGGCCACCGTGGGCGGGATGCCGAAGATCGCGTCCACATCGGGCTTGCCGCCGGGCTGCACGATGGAGCGCGCATAGGCGTTCAGGCTTTCCAGATAGCGGCGCTGGCCTTCGTTGAAGACGATGTCGAAGGCCAGGGTGCTCTTGCCCGAACCCGAGGGCCCCGTGATGACCGTGAACTTGTCGCGCGGGATGTCGAGATCGATGGCCTTGAGGTTGTGCTCGCGCGCCTTGCGGATCTGGATCTGCATGGGCGCGCCTTCATCCGCAGCGGCGCCGGGGGTGCCGTAGGCGGCGCGCGGCTCCTCGACGCGAAAGCCTGCCGGATGGCTCAGGCGCACGTCGTACTCGCGCAGTGCCCGGGCGGTGTGTGAGTCCGGGTGCGCGAGCAGCTTGTCCAGCGGGCCGGCGAAGACCAGCTGCCCGCCGGCGTCCCCGCCCTCGGGGCCGAGGTCGATCAGCCAGTCTGCAGCGCGCATGACATCCAGGTTGTGCTCGATGACGATCACGCTGTGGCCGGCATCGATGAGCTTGCGCATGGCCTTGAGCAGGCGCGCGATATCGTCGAAGTGCAGGCCCGTGGTGGGCTCGTCGAACAAATACAGGGTGCCGGCCTTGGGCACGCTCTTGCGCTGGGCCGCCTCCGCCAGGAAGCCGGCCAGCTTCAGGCGCTGCGCCTCGCCACCCGAGAGTGTGGGCACGGGCTGGCCGAGCTTCAGATACTCCAGGCCCACATCGGAGAGCGGCTGCAACACGCGCTTGACCTCCCAGTCGTCCGAGAAGGCCGACAGCGCCTCGCTCACCGTCAGGTCGAGCACATCGCTCACGCTCAGCTGGCGCCCCCAAGCGCCGAGCTTCACTTCGCGGATCTCGGCACGGAAGCGCGTGCCGTCGCAGTCGGGGCAGCGCAGGTACACGTCCGAGAGGAACTGCATCTCGATGTGCTCGAAGCCCGAGCCGCTGCAGGTCGGGCAGCGCCCGTCGCCACTATTGAAGCTGAAGGTGCCCGCCGTGTAGCCGCGCTCCTTGCTCTGCGGCAGACGCGCAAAGCGCTCGCGGATGGCATCCCAGGCGCCGACGTAGCTCACCGGGTTGGAGCGCGCGGTCTTGCCGATGGGGCTCTGGTCCACGAACACCACGTCATCAATCTGGTCGGCGCCATAGACCGCGCGCGCCTTGCCCGGCTGCTCCGTGGCCTTGCCCTTGGCGCGCAGCAGCGCGCGGTGCAGCACCTCGTCCATCAGCGTGGACTTGCCCGAGCCGGACACGCCCGTCACCACCACAAAGCGGTGCAGCGGGAACTCCACGCTGACATTCTTGAGGTTGTGCTCGCTGGCTTCCTCGACACGCAGCTTGGGGCCGGAGAGCAGGCCTTCGCTGTTGACGAACGGCGGGCGGGGCGTGATGCCGGCATCCGCCCGCTTGCGGCCGTTGAGATAGTCCGCCGTCAGCGTGCCGGCCTGCGCCACATCGCTGGCCTTGCCGTAGAACACGATGTTGCCGCCCCGTTCACCCGGCCCGGGGCCGATGTCGAGCAGCCGGTCAGCGGCAAACATCACCTGGGGATCGTGCTCCACCACCACCAGCGAATTGCCGGCGCGCTTCAGGCGCTGCATGACACCGTTGATGCGATCGATGTCGCGCGGATGCAGGCCGATCGAAGGCTCATCCAGCACGAACAGGGTGTTGGTCAGCGAGGTGCCGAGCGCCGTGGTCAGGTTGATGCGCTGCACCTCGCCACCAGAGAGCGTGCGGCTCTGCCGGTCCAGCGTGAGATAGCCCAGACCCACATCGCAGACGTACTGCAGACGCGCACGCAGTTCATCGAGTACCAGGGACCCGGCTTCATCGAGACTGCCCTCAAACGACAGGCCATCGACAAAGTCCTTGACGCGCGCGATCGGCAGCAGCATCAGGTCATGCACCGTGAGGCCGGGCAGGCTGTCGAGCACGGCTTGCGAAAAACGTGCCGCGGTGGGGCGGTAGCGTGCATAGTCGCTACCCAGAGCGCGCTGCGCATCGGCCTGGGTGCCCACGCGATACAGGCAGGCCTCGGGCTTGAGACGCTCACCGCGGCAGGTGGGGCATTCCGTGTAGCTGCGGTACTTGGAGAGCAGCACACGGATGTGCATCTTGTAGGCCTTGCTCTCCAGATACTCGAAGAAGCGGCGGATGCCGAACCAGTCCTGCTCCCACTTCTTGAACTTGGGATCGCCCTCCACCAGCCAGCGCTTGTGCTCCTCGGGCAGGTGCTTGTACGGAATGTCTACCGCCACACCGTGCCGGGGGGCGTGGCGCAGCAGATCGTCCTGGCATTCCTTCCAGGCGGGCGTGGTCCAGGGCTTGATCGCACCGGCCTTCAGGCTCTTGTTCTCGTCAGGAATGACCAGGCCGTAGTCCACGCCGATCACGCGGCCGAAGCCGCGGCAGGCCTCGCAGGCGCCCAGCGGTGAATTGAAGGAAAAGGCCGACGGATTGGGCGGCGTGTAGCGCTTTCCGCTTTCATCTTCCATGTGCTCGCTGTAGCGCAGCACCGCCGTCGCGCGCTGGGCGTCCTCAGCGTCCAGCACTCGCACCTGCGCCCGGCCGTGGCCAAGCTTCAGTGCACCTTCAAGCGCCTCCAGAATGCGCGGATCATCCACGCTCGCCAGCTTGAAGCGATCGGCCAGCACAGTCAGTTGCTCGACCTCGCGCGCAAAGACCTTGGTGTAACCCTGGGCACTGAGGTACTGCTCGATCTCTGCTTCGGAGAAGTTGGCCGGAATCTTGACCTCGAAGGTCACAGCCACACGATCATCCTGATCGCGGGCACGCAGTTCCTTCAGGATGCTGGCGGGCGAATCACGCCGGATGGCGCGACCGGTTACCGGGTCATACAGCGTGGAAAAGCGCGCGAACAGCAGCTTGAGGTGGTCATTGATCTCGGTCATCGTCCCGACCGTGGAGCGGCTGGTACGCACCGGGTTGGTCTGGTCGATGGCAATGGCCGGCGGCACGCCCTCGATAGCGTCCACCTGCGGGCGGTCCATGCGGTCCAGGAACTGCCGCGCATAGGGCGAGAAGGTCTCGACATAGCGGCGCTGGCCCTCGGCATAGAGCGTGTCGAACACCAGCGAACTCTTGCCCGAGCCCGACACGCCGGTCACGACGACCAGTTCACCGAGCGGGATGTCGAGCGAGAGATTCTTGAGGTTGTTCTGGCGCGCGCCGCGGATGCGGATGCGCTTGCCGATGACATTGCCGAGATAGGAGGAGGGATCTTGTTCGGCCATTTTGAGGAGTGATGGGTGTTTGCTCCATGCTACCCCTCGGGTCAAGCGCCGCCGTGACGGTTTGCCCTCTGAACTGGCCCGCTTCCGGCGCCTGCTGACAAGGCTGTGTCAGCAGGTCGCAGACGATGAATCAGGAGGGTTCCGGGAAAACCCATGTATCGCGAAGACCTTCGAACTCCGACTCGGCATAGGCACGAGCAACTGAGAGGGATTCGTGTTGTGAGTCGAAAAACACGATGCCGTCTTCGGAAAGCCCAAGCAAGAAGCCTCCTGCTTGGTCAGGAAACTCGCAGACCACGAGTTGCGCGAAATCAGGCAGCTTCTCGCCCCAAGCGCGTTGCCATGCTTCGGTTGAGCTGTGGCGTGCGTCAATATCGGAATAGCAGTAGACGCGTGCTCTGTAGACGTCAGGCAAAAGCAACCGTGATTCGCGTGTCACAAGTGCTACCCAATCATTTGAGGGGCGACACCTCGCCGCTACCCGCAATGCTCTTGCTGAGCTTGGGCTCGCCGCGATAGCGCACATCCCCGCTGCCGGCAATCCGCACCGTCAGTGTTTCGGTGGCGTTCACGCGGGCGTCACCACTGCCGGCAATCCGCACCTCCACGGTCTTGGCCTGCAGGTCTTCAAGCCGCACGTCACCGCTGCCCGCGATGCGGATGCTGCTGTCCTCGGCGCTGCCGCTGCCGCGCACGTTGCCGGAGCCGGAGATGCTCACGCTGAGCTTTCGGATCTCGGTATCGCGCAGGTGGATGTCGCCGGAGCCTGAAATGCTCAGCTCCAGCTGCGGGGTCTTGTAGGCCGGCAGACGCAGCTCGCCGCTGCCGGCGATGGTGGCGCGCGTGAGGCTGCGCACATTGAGCACGGCAATCAGGGCCTGGCGCGGGCGCAGATCCAGGTTGCGCCGCACCGGGCGGATCTGCAGCACGCCGTTGTCCACCACGGTCTCGATCAGCGGGAGCAGGCTTTCGTCGCCGGAGAGGGTAATTTCCTCGCGCTCGCCGATCACCACGCTCACACGGATCGGCAGGCTCAGCACCACAGCGGTGGTGCCGGCCACGGGGCGCGCCTCGGTGCGATACGGGCCTTCGCCGCGTACGGTCTCGGCGTGCAGCGGCAGGGCCGTAAACAGCGCGACCGCTGCAGCCAGCACGATGCGCCAACCCGAGAAGAAGCCCGTCTGCATGTTCATCGCGCCCTCAATTCTCCATCTGCACGCTGCCGCTCACGGTCAGCGAAAGTTCAGTCGAGCCCGCCTGGATCGGCATGTCGGCCTCCGGCGCGGCTGCAGCCATTGCCGCCATGCGCAACATGGGGCGCGGCTGCGGCGGCACAAAGCCGCTCGAGGTGCCCACGTTCACCTGCTGAATGGAAAACTTCTTGTAGCCGAAGGCGCTGGTAGCCACCTGCGCCTTGCGGCGGAACTCGGCAATCGCGCGCTCCATCAGCTTGGCTTCTTCGGCATTGCGCAGCTCGGTGGAGACCTCGAACGTGTTGTTGGTGATCTGCAGCGCGTTCGGGCCGGCCTGTGTGAGCTTGCCGGCCAGCTTGCCCAGCGCGGTGAAGTCCTTGCTCTTGAGAATCACTTCGGCGCGCACCGTCCATCCCGTGCGCTGGCCTTTGTTGTCAAAGCGCTGGAAGGTCGTGAAGCCGCCGGTGGACGCCTGAATGCCGGCGACGCTGCGGGCTTCCTTGAGCGCTTCGGTGATCGCGCGGGTGACTTCGGCGCTCGGGCCGGCGGTGTCGGCGCCGCTGCGCTCGGCGGCGAGCATGACCACGGCCAGGTCCGGCGTGACCTGGGTCTGCACGGTAGCGTCTAGGTTGAGCACGTCCTTGGGGGTCATGGGCATCATCATGGCAGGGGTTTGCGCGTGCGCCGGGCTGAATGCAGCCATCGCGCCGCAAGACAGGGCCGCCGCCAGCAGTGAATGGCCCAGCAGGCGCTTGAGCAGCGCAGAGGTGTCCATGGCGCGAGCGGATTTACGGGCAGTGAGGGTCTTCATGGTCATTCTCCGTGTGGGTGACTGTAATTCAACGGATGCGCCCTGCCCGCGGGGTTGCCGCGGGCGCCATGATTTGTGACAAGCTGTACGTCCAGCACCAAACGCGCTGCACACCGAACGCGCCTTGAGCACCACACCGCTCTCACCACCAGACACGGACGACGACGACGCCGCCACGGAAATCGCAGCGCCCGGTGGTGACTTTGCGCGGCGCATTGCGCACCTGGACATGGACGCTTTCTATGCCTCCGTGGAACTTGCGCGGCGGCCAGAGCTGGCTGGCCTGCCGGTCATCGTCGGCGGCCGCGGCGATCCTGAGTCGCGCGGGGTGGTCACCACCGCCAACTACGAAGCGCGCAAGTTCGGCGTGCATTCCGCCATGCCGATGGCCAAGGCGGTGCGCCTGTGCCCGCAGGCCGTGTTTCTGCCGGTGGACTTCGCGGAGTACCGCCGCGTGTCGCGCCTGTTCAAGGCGGCCATCGTCGAGATCGCGCCCGTGATGGAAGACCGCGGCATTGACGAGGTCTATCTCGACCTGACCGAGCACGAGGAGCCCACGCGCGTGCTGGGGCTGGCACTCAAGGCGGCCGTCAAGGAAGCCACAGGCCTGACTTGCTCGATCGGCATTGCGCCCAACAAGCTGCTGGCCAAGATCGCCAGCGATCTTGAAAAGCCCAACGGCCTGACCATCCTCCGCACGCAGGATCTGGCCACGCGCATCTGGCCGCTGCCGGCGCGCAAGATCAACGGCATCGGCCCCAAGGCGAGCGAGAAGCTGGCGGCCCTCGGCGTGAACACCATTGGCGAACTGGCCGCCTGCGAGCCCGGCTGGCTGGTGAGCCACTTCGGCAAGAGCTACGGCGCGTGGCTGCATCGCGCGGCCAATGGCATCGATGCGCGACCGGTGGAGACCGAAAGCGAACGCAAGAGCCTTTCGCGGGAAACCACCTTCGCCACCGATCTGCACCCGGTGCGTGACTGGCAGGCGCTTGCACGGCTGCTGGCCGAACTGTCGCGCGATGTGGCCGCGGACCTGGCCAAGCACAAGCTGCGCGGCCGCACGATCGGCGTAAAGGTGCGCAACGACCAGTTTGCTATTGCCACCCGCGATCTGTCCCTGCCCGAGTTCACCGACCGCGAAGCCGTCATCCGCAAGGCGGCGTTCGAATGCTTTGCCCGGGTACCGCAAAACCGCAAACTGCGGCTGCTGGGCGTGCGGGTGAGCAACTTCGAGCAGGGGTAGTTCTGAATCGGCGCATGGTCGGCTCCGCCTGTCCCGCAAGGATCTTCAGGCACTTGCCCTGAAAACGCGCTCTGGAGGCCGATCTTCAGGCGCATGCCTTGAAGATCGGGTCCAGACAAGCGGAAACCGGCACCCGCCTCGCGCTGAGTTCAGCGGGCGCGGATCACAGCTTGGTGCCGCCGCTCACGTCCACGATCTGCCCGGTGGTCCAGGCGCCGTCCGGGCCGGCCAGGAAGCCGACGACGCCTGCCACATGTGCGGGTTGGCCGATGCCTGGCAGGGCCTGGATCTGCGCCACCGTCTGCTCACCTTCGGGCGTGCGTACCCATGCGCTCATTTGCGTGTCGATCGCACCCGGCGCCACGGCGTTCACCGTGATGTTGCGCTTGCCCAGCTCGGCGGCGAGCTGCAGCGTGAGCACGTCCACAAAGCCCTTGGTGGCCGCATAAGCCGGGATGCCAGGGAAGGCGATGCGAGTGACGGCAGAAGCCACGTTGATGATGCGCCCCCCGGCCGGAATGCGCGGCAGGAACTTCTGGGTGATGAAGAACAGGCTGCGCATGTTGATGTTGGCCTGGCGGTCGAATTCCGCTTCGCTCATCGCGTCGATGCCGGCAAACAGGGCCACGCCCGCGTTGTTGACCAGGATGTCGACCGTCGGCGTCGTGACGGCGGCGGCGAGCTTGGCGGGGCCGTCAGCCGCGGCCAGATCGGCCTGCACGGTGCTGGCCTTGCCGCCGGCGGCGCGGATTTCGGCCGCCACGGCCTGGGCTTCGGCCGCGCCGCTGCCGAAGTGCAGGATGACCTCGGCACCGTCGGCAGCCAGGCGCTTGGCAATTGCGGCGCCAATGCCGCGGGATGCGCCGGTGACCAGCGCGGTCTTATGGAGGAGAGGCTTGTTCATGGACGTTCTCTTTAGTGGAACGATCGGTCAATATTGAGCCCAATTAAAGGCGCCTGACCGATCGGTGCGGCGCCTGGGGCGATGGATCATGGCGCGGGCTGCCAGCCCGCGCCATGAACGCTAACTGTGGTCTAGCAGGGCCATTGCAAGGTCCGCGGTACGCTGCAGGCGCGCTTTTGAGTCATCCACTCGCGCCGTGACGCGCAAGCCACTCATCAGGCTCATCAGCAGATCGGCCAGCTCGGCCGAGGGCGCGGCGTTGCGCACCGAGCCATCCTTCTGCCCGCGCTCAATCGTGCCGCGCAAGAGCTCATGCGTGGCCTGCCACTTGGCCTGCAGACTCAGGCGCAGGGCCGGATCGTCCACGAACTCGAGCAGGCCGGTGGTGACGATGCAGCTCTGCCGCGCGGGTTCGCCGCTGGCACAGACCTCCACCAAGCCACCAAAGAAGGAGCGCAGCGCCGCCCGCCCGTCCGGCGCAGCCTTCATGGCCGCCACGGCCGCACCGAAGCGGCCCACCGCGCAATCGACGGACTTGAGATACAGCGCCTGCTTGTCGCCAAAGGCGTTGTAGAGGCTCTGCTTGCCCAGCCCCGTGGCCTCGCACAGCATGGCCACGGAGGTTGCGCCATAGCCATGGGTGCTGAAGACATCCGCGGCGCGCTCAAGCACCTCGGGTTCGGAGAAATTGCGTTCTCGGGCCATGCGTGCAGACTAGATCAATATTGACCGACCAGTCAAATATAGAGTTCGGGTGCGCTTCATGCCTCCCCCACGAGTACATCTACATCCGGGATCCAGCCGCGTGCCCGGCGCGCCAGCCGGTCGCCGATGGCTTCGCCCTCGAAGCTCACCTGGGCGTACTGCAGACGCTCGGGCGCCACCCCCTCCAGGGCCCGCACGCTGACCACACCGAACAGCCGGCCATCGACCTCGGAGGTCACCGCCGGGACTGAACCGCAGCGGCGGCACACATGAAAGTCCGCCGTGCCCGTGCCGAATCGATAGACCCCGTGATCGGCCGCCGCCGCGATGCGGATGCGCAGCCGCCCCTGCGGATGACTGGTCCAGACGCCGCCGTGCTTCTGGCAGAAGCTGCAGGTGCATGCGCGCGCCGGAATGGGCGCTTCCGGCGCAAAGCCTGCAAGAGAAAAGCGGATGTTTCCGCAATGACAGCTGCCATGAAGATCCATGCACCCCTCCTGCGCTGGGCCCCACGCCCCTGCCCGGGACGATAGCCGCGCCCGCAGCTCATGCTGCCGAATCGGCAATCTGTCACAACCGATGCAAACACCTGAAGCCCCGGCGCGGCGCTTCAAATACATTCGCGCCTGCCCTAGCCCCTGGAGCTTCCAATGCCCAAGCATGTCTTCCTGAACCACCCGTCTGGCGCTGCGGCCACTGCCGCGGTGCTCATCGCCCTGAGCCCCCTGGCTGCCGCCCAGACCACCCGCGACTACGACGTCCTGCTGCGCGCCGACAAGGTGGCCGAGGCCGAGCGCCTGGCCGATGCGGCGCTGGCCAAGTCGGCCACCGATCCGGTGGCCCTTGCTGGCAAAGTCAGCGCAGTGCTATCCGGTCAAAATGCAGCCAAACGCGTGGACGAAGCCGTCAAGCTGGCCGAGCGCTGCGTAGAAGCCAACCCCAAAGCTGCCCTCTGCCACAACGCGCTGGGCAGTGCACTGGGCACCAAGGCCATCTCGGCCGGCATCATGTCCGCCATGGGCTACGCCACCAAGATCCGCGATGCATTCAAAACGGCGGTCGAGCTGGAGCCGAAGTACGTCGAAGCCCGCTTCAACCTGATGCAGTACTACCTGCAGGCGCCGGGCATCGTCGGCGGCGGCAAGGGCAAGGCCCGCGACCTGGCTGAGGACACCGCCAAGGTGCTGCCGACCGCCGGCGCGCTCATGCGTGCCAGCCTGCTGCTCGCCGATGACAAGACCGCGGACGCGGAGGCGCTCACGCTGCGTACCGCCGTCGGCGACGACCCGGACCTGCAGGACCAGCAGCGCGACCTGCTCTTTGGCGCAGCCAGCCAGTACGCCAGCAACAAGCGCTGGGCCGACGCGGCGCGGCTGTACACCGAGGTCGTCAAGCGCTTCCCGGACAGTGAGTGGGGCCACTACGGACTCGCCCGCACCTTCCACGAGCAGGGCAAGTGCAACGAAGCCGTCCCGGTCTACGAGCGCTCGATCGCAGTGAAGGCCCGCGCCCAGGCGCACTTCCGACTCGGCCAGTGCTTCAACACACTCGGCGACAAGGCCAAGGCCAACGCACAGGTGACGCGTGCCCTGGGCATGCAGCCGGGCCTGTCCAAGAAGCAGCGCGAAGAGGCCGAGGCTCTGCTCAAGACGCTCTGAGCCTGCGGCGCAAGCGCTCGCCGCGCGATTCCGCATGTCTGGCGCGGTTCTTCAGGCACAGTGCTTGAAGATCCGCTCCCATCAAGTGTCTTCAGGCACCCCACCTGAAGATCCTGACGGGATGCGGCTTCTGAGCCAGACAGGCTGAAAGGCCGCGCCCATCAAGCGCAAAGGCGGGCCTGTGCAGCCCGGAGCCGCGGTGCGCGCCTCCGGGCCCTGCGCGCAGCGACAATGCGGCGCCATGGACTTCGACTTCGCCGCCCTAGCGGCCCCCTTCCGCATGCAGCCCGGCCTTTCGCGCATGGCCAATGGTGCGCCCAACCTCACCGCGCTCGACCCGGCCGACCGTCTGTTTGCCGAGAAGCTGGCCGCTCTCGCCCACCCCGAGCAGACCGTACTGCTCGCTCCCGGCTTCGATGCGACGCCCGCCGCCCGCGCCTTCGCCGCCCGGCTGGCGCTGGACGCGCCGGAAGCCGCCCGGCTGGAGGGCGAGACCCTACACCTGCTTCGGCTGGACGCACGTCTTCATATCAGCAGCGGCGAGCTGCAGCTCGGCGCCGCGGCACCGCCGGGCGTGCAGGCGGCGCTCGAAGGCGTTGCCGCCGAGCCCCTGCGCCGCCGCTGGGCGCTCTTCGCCCTGGCCGTGCGCGAAGACCTTGCCGTGCTGGACGGCGCCACCACGCAGCTACAGGTGCTCGCCGTCTGCGTGCCCTCGCACTGGGCGCCCGAAGACAAGATCGGCCTGCCCTTCGCCGCGGCCCACATGCCGGTGGCGGACAACGCGCTGTTGATCAGAGCGAGCGAGTCCCTTGCGCGGCTGGTAACGGGTACCGAACGCTGGCAGCGCAACGTCTGGACCTTCCAGCCCAGCCCCCACTTCGACGGCCACCCCAAACGCGCCGCGCCGCGCGTCTGGCCGCTGGACGCCGACCCCGCCACGCTTGGCAACAAGCTCTGGGCCCGCGTGGAGCACCAGAGCTTCATCCCCGTGGCCGACGCCGAAAACGCCAACCCGCCCGCCCAGGCCGTGTTCTGCATCCGCCTCATGATCGAACCGATCGAGACCGCCATCGCCACCCCCGAAGCCGCCGCCGCCACGCACGCCGCGGTCAGCAGCATGAGCGAGCAGGTGCTGGCGTATCGCAGCCTGACGGCGATTCAGCCGGGGTTGCTGGGGTGGTTGGCGGGGCAGGCAACCTATACACGATCAGGATGACCGCTGTGCGACGGTCAATCCAGACCGGTGATGGTCGGCGTGTGCGTGCATCGCTGCGGCTCAGGTCCGATACAGCCTGTTCGTTGTATCGAAAACACGATTCCCGCCCCATCGCATTGAAGTCGACAGAATCGACACCGACCCAAGTGACTGGACCCCAGACCGATTGTTAATTTTCGGCCGCGCGGCTCGCCGTATTTCGTCTGATCTAACGCTCAAGGGGTGCGCGCAACACGGAGTGGAAATGTCGCGATCGAATTTGCATGCTGGCTGCACGCTGGCAATCGTTACGGTGTGTGCCCTTGTCTTGGCAAGTTGCGGCGGAGGAGGCGCGAGTGGCGCGGCGGCACCCGCGCCTGCCCCTGCACCTGCACCCCCGCCTGTCAGCGAGGCGCCATTGTTCCTGGGTTTTGAGCGCAGCACGACTTCGACACCAGGAAGTTCAACAAGCGGATTTGCTCGATTGACGCTGTTTCGCGCAGATGGCTCCGCCGCTCGCACGGCGCACAGTTTCAGCCTGGGTTCAACCAGCTCGGAGCGATGGGGGCAGATCTACACGGCGCGGAGAACGAGTACTCCAGGGGTCTATTCAGACTACCGGACGCGTGCGCTCTGGCTGGTCGATAGCGGCGCAGTGCACTACCTGGACCTCGACCAGCCCGCCCAATCGGCACGACGTGTGAGTACCTTGCGTCTGGACAGCGCGCAAACCGCGTTCTGCGGGCTGAGAGTCATGGGGTCGCGCGACATCACGGACCCGCTGAGTAGCAGAGCGATCGTGTCGCAGGCTGGGCAAGATGCGCGCTGCGATACACAGGATGACGCTGCTTTCGTGCTGAAGGCGAGCCAAACCGCGACGAGTCAACCGCTGCCAGTTCCTGCGCTTGCTCGCCCCGGCGCAATCGGGCTTCTGGATAACCCGGCCGACAGAGCGAGCAAGCAAGACTGGCTCGCTTGGCTCGCCGATGGCAGGGTTCTACTCCTGAACGACGATCTGGACACGGCGAATCCCACCGGAGCAATTGGCGGTGTCGTGCCTAGCGCTGACTCCTTCATTGACGTCGTCCCAGCTCCCTTTCCCAGTAGCCGAATTGCCGTCACGATCGCCGCATCAACCACAAGCACAACGACCACCCAGCTTGTGAGTTTTGATCTCGCAACGAAGAGCGCCCAACGCCACACGCCTTTCGGATTCCAGCAAGGGCCTTCGTACATTTCCGCAGATACAGCAGGCAGTTACGTGCTCATGCTCGGAACGCCGGGCTACTGGCCAAGCAATGCCGCCGCTCCAGCAGCTTTGCCTGGCATCCCTACGGGCTTCGCTGCGTCCCTCCTGGTCCCGGTGGACGGAGGGGTGATCGCAATTGGTCGCAACCGTGCCACCGGCGACGGCATGGCGCTGTTGATCACCCAGGCCGGCTCCAGGGTGATAACGCTGAACGGGGCCGGTGCAAGCTTTTGGTATGCGTATCCTGCCGGCAACCTGATCACGGTCCTCGGGACGCGAAACAGCCAGTCTGTGATTCTGGTGTTCGATCGCTCCGGATCACTCGTCAAGGAACTTCCAGGCGGGCAGATCACCTTCCTGACTTTCGGCGCAGAGGCAGACTTCCGAACGTACAACTCGGGCGGCTTACTGGTCTTTGCGCGCCCGCAAGCCGGCCAGCTAAACGAACTTGTCTCCCTGAGTCTCAGCACCGGGAACGAGACGCGGCTTGGCATGCTGCCGCCTGAAGTAGGCGCGTTCGACATCGACTTCATGGGCAACACGATCCGAGGCCGCGTCCAGGTTCTGCGTATGGTCCGTAGAGCAACAGACGCCCAGGGTACGGTGCGCATAGCGGACGACGCGGCACTCGTCGATCTTGAAACCCCCAACAGCCTGCGCCGCCTGACGAACAACATCAATTTCTGAAGACGTCGTGGCGGGAACTGCACGAGCCAGCGCCTTCTTCGCGCTGGTCATTGGGACGGCGCTGGCACCGACAGCCCGGACCAGCGCACTGGTCACCCACTCGCTGGCCGCCCTGGCCAGCGGTGCCTCGGCCACCTTCGCAGGCTTGGCCACCGCACTGCATGCGCGCCTGATCGCGAGCCACGTTGGGGGCTGCCCGCTTGAACCAACCTAGGTGCACAGCGCTGATTTTCAAACAAATTTTGAAAATCAGCGATATTGAAACCCATTTTTCAACTACAGGCAATCAATCATGTTTTCGCCGATCCGCTTGCTGCATAAGGGATTCGGCACGATTAGGGTAGTTTTCCGCGGCGCGCATCTCAGGAAAGCGACCCGAAGCCAAAACTCACTTTGGCACCGGTCGAGACCTCCACAGAAGATCCACTTTCGAGCAGACGCGAACTTACTTGAACTGATAGATTCCGCGTGCTTTTTATGCATCCACAACCAATTCCGGCACCAATCAGCAGTGCGGAACTGAGGACACGTCAAAGCCATCCAGGGAGAACACATGAACGGCTTGAAACAGTCGCCTGCCCGCGCGGCGCTGGCACTCTCGATTGCAACCGCGCTCACGCTAACCGCGTGCGGCGGGGGCGGCGGCTCGTCGAGCGGTGCGCCAGCCCCTGCACCCGGCCCCGCACCCGCGCCTGCTCCCGCCTTGCTCATCGGGATGGAGCGCGCAGTGACTGGGACGGGATCCAGCGCGACCGGCTTCGCCCGGCTCAACCTCTACAACGCGGACGGAACGAACGGAGCGCCGCTGTTTGCTTTCAACATCGGGCAGCCGTGGGACTGGACCACGGTATCCACGGGCAACATGAACCCAGCGGCCGGCATCTACAGCGATGAGCGGCTCGCGCGCGTTTGGACAATCAACAACGGCGAGATCAGTCTCGCCGACGTGAGTCAGCGCAATCAGCCCCCGCGGCGCGTCACGAACACGAACTTCAGCGCGACCACACTGGACTTCTGCTCCATCTGGGCGGCAGGCAGCACCGATGTCTCTTTCGCAGACACCAATCATCTGGTTTTGCGTCGCGCAGGCGTGGATCAACGCTGCGACTCGGCCGATGACCGGCTCGTGCTCGTGCGAGCCAGCCAACGCGCCGACGAACCCGGCGTGCAAGCGCCTGCCATGGCCGGCCCCTACACCCTATGGCCGCTCTTCGGCAAGCGCAGTCGGGCCAACCTTGTTGGGTGGGCCATCTGGGAGCAATCCGGGGCCATCCGTGTCTGGCGGCCCGATCTGTCCGCACCGACCGCCAACATCTCGTCGGAGCTTCCCGCCGGCACCTCGCCTGTGCTGTTCTCGACAAGAAGTCTCGGCAGCGCAGGCGCCTCCTACCTCGCGGCCCAATCCGGAAATGTCATGGCGACTAGAGTGTGGCGCCTCGACACGGACGCCGTCGTGGCCGGAGCCATGAACGCGGCAGTCGAGCTCACTGTCCCCGCACTTGTGGACATGGTCCAGGCAGACGTAGGCGGGGTGCTCCTGCGAGGCGGCGGCCGCTGGTTCCGGATCGACGACAACTTGAACACCGTCGTCCAGCTGGACACCACGGCAATGGGTACCGTGCGTTTCACCGTGCCCGCTGACGAGGGTGTCTACGTGGTCGGGCAAACGCCCGACGGCGCGCAGTCCGTCTATCTGATCAACCGCAGTACCGCGCAGGCGACCTACCTTTTCGGCGTGGCTGGCGGAGGCGGGGATTCGATCGCCACAGTGATCCCGCAGCGCGGCAGGGTTCTTGTGCGCGTTTTCAATTCGACACGCCAAAACGGACTGCTGACGATTCTTGACTCCGGCGGCCGCGTGATCCAGGAGTTTTCCGACGTCACGACCTCGCTGGCACTCTCGAACCCGTCATTCGACTATGGCACGGTCTTGAATGCGGACCGCGTTCTGCTCAGCTTTAACGTCGCCGGGCGAAACGCGGGGGGCTCCGTGCTCCAGATTCTGGACGGCCGCACTGGCTCGACAATGCCGCTCGGTGTGCTGCCCATGACCGTCCGCGATGTCGACCTCGTCTCCACGCTCGGGGCGCGCACCGGCAACCGAATTCTCCGGGCGCGCAAGACGAACACCGCCGCCGGCACCGTCGCGGAAGACGGGTTCTTCTTCGACCCCACCATCCCCAACAGCCTGCGCCGCCTGACCAACAACATCAACTTCTGATCTTGTTTGGCCTGCTCCGGCCGCTCGCTGGTCGGTCAGGCGCGGCGGTCCAGCCGGCAATTCACGAAAAGGCCCGCTTGAGCGGGCCTTTTCGCATTGCGACGAAATCACGCCGTTGTCACAATGCGGTCACTCAGTCTTTCGTCCCGGATCGTGGCCTTACCCGCGGCTCCAGACGGTGCTCCACCCGGCGCGGTGGACGCCACACAAACAAGAGCCTTCCTCGCGCTGATCACCTGCACGGTGCTGGCCCACACGGCCCTCACTGGCGCACGCGTCACCATCTCCCTGGCTGCGCTGGGCAGCGGCGCCTCGGCGGCATTCGTTGGCCTGGCCATCGGCCTGTTCGGCCTGCTGCCCTTCCTGATTGCCATTCCCGTGGGCCGCTGGGCGGATCGCGTCGGGCCCAAGCTGCCCATGCGCCTCGGTCTGGCCATCGAACTCATGGGCGTGCTGATCGCGACCTTCGGCCCACACCCGTGGAGCCTGTTGGTGGCGTCCACGCTGATCGGCACCGGCCTGTCGATGAACACCCTGACGATGCAGACCGTGGCCGGACTGCTGTCCACGGCTGAAACCCGGCCCGCGACCTTCGCGCGGATTGCGATCGGTGCATCGATCGCCAGCCTGGTCGGCCCGGTGCTCTGCGGCTTCCTGATCGACCACCTCGGCTACCGCGCAGCCTTTGGCGCGATGAGCGCCTGCGTGCTGGCTGCGCTGATCGGCCAGTGGCAGCTCGGCCACCGCCAGCCGCAGCTGTTTCCCAAGCCGCAGCCGCACCCGGGGCGCGAAGGTCACAGCCTGATGGATCTGCTGCGCGACCCCGAGCTGCGTCCGCTGCTGTTGCTTACCACGGCGGTGTCCGTGGCCTGGGACACCTTCCAGTTCGTCATGCCCATCCATGGCAAAAGCATCGGCCTGTCGGCCTCGACTATCGGCCTGCTGATGGGCGCGTTTGCCGCCGCGCTGTTTGCGGTGCGCCTGATGCTGGGCTGGCTGGCGGGGCGCTTCGAGCCCTGGCAGGTGCTGCGCGCGGTGTTCGTGATCTCCATGCTGGTGTACGCCGCCCTGCCCTTCATCCATTCCGTACCGCTGCTGTTTGTGGCGGCCTTTGCGCTGGGCCTTGCGCTTGGCGCAAGCCAGCCGCACTTTCTGGCGCTGGTGCATGAGGCAGCGCCGCGTGGGCGCGAGGCCGAAGCTGTTGGCCTGCGCGCCACTTTCGGCAACGCCTCCAGCTTTGCCCTGCCGACTTTCTTCGGTGCAGCCAGCGGTGTCCTCGGGATCGCCGGGCTGTTCGTTGTGGTGGCATTGATGCTCACCGCAGGCAGCGTGGCCGTGCACCGCCGGATTGCCGCGCGCGCTGCGGAGTAGGCCCGAGCCACTGGCACACGACTCGCTAAGCTTCTGACTCATGCAACCCCCCGGCGCCCATCGCATCTGTCGCAGTCTGGACTGCCTGCTGGCGAGCATCACGCCGGGGCATGACGTCTGGGTATTTGCCTACGGATCATTGATCTGGAATCCGGGCATCCCGGTGATCGAGAAGCGCCGCGCGCGCCTGGCGGGTTTTCACCGCGGCCTGTATCTATGGAGCAGGCACTTCCGCGGCACGCCCCAGAACCCGGGTCTGGTGCTCGGGCTGGATCGCGGCGGCGCGTGCACCGGGCTGGCCCTGCGCATCGCCGCGGCCGACGTGAACACCGCGCTAGCCGAACTCTGGGAGCGGGAGATGACCAACCACTCCTACGACCCCACCTGGCTGCGCGTGAGCACGGACACCGAGCCGATCACTGCGCTGACCTTCGTGGTGCGCCGCGGGGCAGACGGCTATTGCGGCAAGCTGCCCATGCAGGAGCTGCTGGCCGCGCTGCACAGCGGCGTGGGCAGCCGCGGCACGGCACGCGAGTATTTGGAGAACACTGTCGCATCCCTGGAAGCGCACGGATTTCGGGACACGCGCCTCAAGCAGCTGGTGCGCCTGCTGCACGCCACGGCCTAGCTCTCGCCAGCCGCGCAATGTGGTGCTGCGATCCGCCACTGGGGCGTGGGTTCTAGACTTGCGGCCATGAGCACGATTGCAGACCTTCGCAAGACCTACAGCCGCGGTGCGCTGGATGAAGACGCCTGCGCCGCCGATCCCGTCAGCCAGTTTCAGCGCTGGTTCGACGAAGCCCTGAAAGCCGAGATCCCCGAGCCCAATGCCATGACACTGGCCACCGTGGGCGAGGTCGGCCGGCCGAGCACCCGCGTGGTGCTCATCAAGGGCGTGGATACACGCGGTTTCGTCTGGTACACGAACTACGACAGCCGCAAGGGCCGCGAACTCGCCGCGCACCCGTTCGCCGCGCTGCAATTCCATTGGGTCGAGCTGGAGCGCGTGGTGCGCATCGAGGGCCGGGTGGAGAAGGTCAGCGAGGCTGAGTCCGATGCCTATTTCGCAAGCCGCCCGCTGGACAGCCGCATTGGCGCGTGGGCGAGCCCGCAGAGCCAGGAAATCGCCTCGCGCGCAGTGCTGGTGGCTCGTGCAGCCGAATACGGCGCCAGGTTCCTGCTCAACCCACCCAGGCCGCCGCATTGGGGCGGATTTCGGCTTGTGCCCGACCGCGTGGAGTTCTGGCAGGGCCGACCTTCACGTCTGCACGATCGCATTCTCTATACCTTGAATGGGTCAACTGACTGGAAGCTCACGCGCCTTGCGCCCTAAGCTACTCAACCGCAATCCATTTCTTGCAGGTGCAGCATGACCAACAAGCTCAGCATCATGGTCGTCGAGGACGAGCCCGAGTTCCAGCGCCGGTTCACGGATGCCGTCACGCGCGAAGACGCTTTCGAGCTGCTCGGTGTGGCATCCACCATCGCAAATGCCAAGACCATGATCGACGAGGAGCAGCCCGATGTGATGCTGGTCGATCTGGGCATGCCCGATGCCAGCGGCATCGAGATCATCAAGTACTGCGCCGAGAAGTATCCGGACACCGACATCATGGTCATCACGGTGTTCGATGACGAGATGCACGTGGTCGACAGCATCGAGGCCGGCGCCACCGGCTACCTGCTCAAGGACACGCCGCAGGAAGAATTCGTTGACGCTATAAAGACCCTGAATGCCGGCGGCTCGCCGGTCAGCCCGGTGGTGGCGCGCCATGTGCTCGAGCGCTTCCGCGCCAGCAAGCCGCGTGCAGCCGTGCCGGTGAAGCCGGCTACGCCGGTGGAAGGTCCGGAAGTGCCTCTGTCGGCCCGCGAGACGCAGATCCTGCAGCTGCTGGCCAAGGGCTTCTCCTTCAACGAGATCGGCGAACTGCTCGATATCTCGCCCTATACCGTGGCCACACACATCAAGAAGATCTACCGCAAGCTGGCCGTGAACTCGCGCGGCCAGGCCGTGTACGAAGCCACGCAGATGGGCCTGCTCGGCGCGATCTGAGCACCATGAACGCGTGTGCCCTGCAAGCCGGCGGCGCACGCGCAGTCGGGCTTGGCCTGAACCTGCTGCCATACCCCCTGCGGCGCCTCTGCGCGCTCCTCCTGCTGCTGGTGCTCGCCAGCCTGCTCATTGCGGGGTATGCGTATGCCGACGCCAGCCGGGCCGTGGTGCAGATCACCACGGTCGAGATCCGCAGCAGCGCCCAGGGCGCGAGCAGCGCAGACACGCCGCCCGGCCCCGAGGAGGCTTTCGTCCGCACCACGCTGCCCTACAACTGGACGGCGCCAGGCAGCGAACGTGCCGACCAGCTCAATGCCCAATGGATCCGCCTGCGCTTTGACCTGAGTGCGCGCACTTCCGACCCCATCGCCCTGCTGGTCACGCGGGTCTACAACGGCGGCTGGGTGTACGTGAACGGCATGCGCGTGGGCGGCATCCCACCGGGCGACGAACGCACCTTCGTGCGCTGGCGCAAACCGCTGCTGATCGAACTGCCCAACGCCCTGCTCTGGCCGGGCACCAACGAGATCCTGATCAAGACCACCTTCCGCAGCGGCCCCAACTCCATCCCGCCCATGGAGATCGGCCCCACCAGCATGCTGCAGGAGAAGTACGAGACCGCCTTCTTCATGGCGCACACCACGCCACGCATCACCGCACTGGTGAGCTTCACCTTTGGTCTGGCCTTCATCTGGTTCTGGTGGCTGCGCCGCGAGCAGGTCAGCTACGGTCTGCTGGGTCTGGCGGGTGTGTTCTGGGGCATCCGCGCCGTGTACTTCTGGATCGAGTTCATGCCGCTGGAGGCGCGGATCGCCTGGCGCCTGCTCTATTACGTCGGCTATGGCGGTGTGACCGCCTGCCTGATGATGGGCATCACGCGTCTGGTCGGGTCGATCCACCGCTGGGTGGATGCCGCCGTGATCGCTGTCGGCATGGCCGGCGTGCTGGGGGCGCTGTTCTTCGGCGTGAACCCCGAAGGCGTGTTCGGCCGCATCTGGAGCGTGAGCATCGCCTCGATCGCGTTCTATGCGGTGTTCCTGCTGGTGCGTGCGGCACTGCAGCGGCCCACGCTGGAAGTGACGGGCCTGCTGCTCTCGCTCACGCTGATGGTGGTGCTGAACCTGATCGACTTTGCCGGCACGCTCGGCCTGCTGCCGATCGCCGGCCCCGTGTTTGCGCATCTGTCCGGGCCGGTAGTGATGATCGTCATGGGCGCAGTACTGGTGTCGCGCTACGCCTTGGCCATGGATCGACTGGAGACCGTGAACGTCATGCTCGCGGACCGCGTAGCGGCACGCGAGATCGAGCTCATGCGCAAGTACGACGAGCAGTACGAGATCGAGCAGCGCCGCATCACAGTGGAAGAGCGCGCCCGCATCATGCAGGACATGCACGACGGTCTGGGCAGCCAGCTGCTGTCTTCGCTCGTGATGGTGGAGCGCAGCAATGTCGGAAAGCAGGAGATGGTCAACATCCTACGCGACGCGCTGGATGATCTGCGCCTGGCCATCGACGCCTTTGCACCGGATGGCGCGGAGCTGCTGCCCGCTGTGGGCAACCTGCGCTTCCGCATGCAGGCCCGCTTCAAGGCCGCAGGCGTCAAGCTCAACTGGAGCATGCTCAATGTGCCGGACACCTCGGCGCTGCCGGCCACCGCCACGCTGCCCATCCTGCGCGTGATGCAGGAGAGCCTGACCAACATCCTGAAGCACTCCCAGGCCACCGAGGCCACCGTGCAGCTGCGTCTGCAGACCAATCCGCCCGCTCTGCTGGTCGAGATCGCGGATAACGGCGTGGGCTTCGAGGTCAAGGCCGCACCGGGCCGGGGTCGCGGTCTGCCCAACCTGCAGAAGCGCGCCAACCGGATCGGTGCGCACCTGCTGCTGGAATCTGGCGTGCGGGGCACGCGCGTTCTGCTCACCGTACCGCTGGACAGCACCACGGCAAGCCCCCAGGCCAGCGCCGCGGCCGCGGCAGTTGCCGCCATGGAAGCCACGGGCGCGTTTGCCGTGCCGCCCCTGGTGGTCAGGCCCGGGGATGTGGGCGCGGTCGATCCGCTCACCGCGCCCACACAGCCCGCCGGCGCGGCGCCGTCGCGCGGCTCGCGTGATGTGGAAGCGGCCTAGGGTCCGCTCGGTTCGTCGCGCCATCCCGCATGTCCGGCCCACCTCCCGACCAGTTCGGCCTGTTCGGCGAGGAGTCCGGTGCGCCCTCAAAACCACCTGCAGGGCGGCAGGCTTCGCGCAAGGCGCGCGAAGCCGAACCCGCCGGCCCGCTGCCAGACGCGCTGCAGCTGCCGCGCCCGCTGCCGCCCGGCGTGCACCTGGGCACGTCCTCGTGGTCCTTTCCCGGCTGGGCAGGCCTCGTGTACCCGGAAGCAGCTACGGAGAGCACGCTCGCACGCAAGGGCCTGAAGCAGTACGCACGGCATCCGGTGCTGGGCGGGGTAGGCATTGACCGCGGCTTCTATGCGCCACTGTCGGAAACCCAGTACCGCGACTACGCGCAGCAAGTACCGCCGCACTTTCGCTTTCTGATCAAGGCGCCGAGCACGGTGTGCGACGCGATGATCCGCGGCGAGCGCGGCGTGGCTCTGCAGCCCAACGCGGACTTTCTCAACGCCCGTCTTGCCGTGGAGCAGTTCGTCAAACCCTGTCTGGACGGGCTGGAAGCCAAGGCCGGGGCGTTGGTGTTCCAGCTCTCACCCGTGCATCGCGCACTGCTCGCGGACCCCGCCGGTTTCGCCGCGCGCATCGGCGAGTTCTTCGGGGCCATCCGCGCCGCAGAGCCACGCCCCGCCACGCTGGCGCTGGAGTTGCGCGACCCCGAACTGCTCACTCCACGGCTCGTGCGCACGCTCGGCGAGCATGGCGTGCGCCTGTGCATCGGCATCCATGCGCGCATGCCGGAGCTGGCGCGGCAGGCGCGCGCGCTGGAACTGCTGCCGCCCGGCCCGCTGGTGGTGCGCTGGAGCCTGCATGCAGGCATGAAGTACGAAGGTGCCAGGGACCGCTATGCGCCCTTCAACCGGCTCGTCGATCCGGACCTTGATACCCGCCACGGACTGGCCGATCTCGCCGCCGCGCATGTGCGCATGGGCCAGCCGGTGCAGGTGATCATCAACAACAAGGCCGAAGGCAGCGCGCCGCTGTCCGTACTGGAACTGGCGCGCGCCATCATCGACCGGCTGGCGGACACGCCGCTGCCGCCAGCTACGCCAGAAAGTCCTTGAAGGTCTTCATGAACTTCTGCACCTTGGGCGCGACCACGAAGGCGCAGTAGCCCTGGTTGGGGTGCTGGTTGAAGTAGTCCTGGTGGTAGTCCTCGGCCGGCCAGTAGTTGACGGCCTGATCTGTGCCCGTGAGCTGGGTGACGATCGGGTCGCGGTGGGCGCGCTGCGCCTCGGCCATCACCTCGCGCGCGGTGGCGATCTGCGCATCGCTGTGCGGGATGATGATCGAGCGGTAGCTCTCGCCCACGTCGTTGCCTTGGCGGTTCAGCGTGGTGGGGTCGTGGATGGAGAAGAAGATCTCCAGGACCTGCCGGTAGCTGATGACGCTGGGGTCGTACTGCAGGCGCACCACTTCGGCGTGCCCCGTGGTTTCGCTGCACACGGCTTCATAGCTCGGGTTCTTGCTGTGGCCGGCGGCATAGCCGCTCTGGACATGCTGCACGCCACGCACGCGCTGGTACACGGCCTCAAGGCACCAGAAGCAGCCGCCGCCCAGGGTGGCGGTCTCAATGTTCGCTGGGGTCATGGTTCAGGTTCGATGTCGAGGAAGAGGAAGCCGTCTGTCGCAACAGACCGCCGCAACCTTACGCCGGGTGCGCTGCCGCGCGAAGCGGCAGACGATCGCACTGGAGCAGGTTCACGGCGGCAGGATCACCGCCGAATGATCACCGGTGCATCAGCCAGTTCATTGGGGTTGCTTTCGCCCACCGGAAAGTGCTCGGCCAGCGCGTCATTGATGGCGGCCAGCACTTCGATCGTGCCCGCCTCGAAGCGCCCGCCGCGGTATGCGGCCTGCAGCTGGCCGACCCAGGCGTCCCACTGCGACTGCGCAATGGCGCGCGCGGCAGCGCGGTCGGCCACGATCTCCACACGGCGATCCGCGTGCAGCACGTAGATCAGCACGCCGTTGTTGGCCTCGGTATCCCATACGCGCAGCTTGCCGAACAGGTTCACTGCCCGCTCGCGCGGCGGAGCATGCCACCACAAGTAGGACCAGGGCAGACTTTCCTCCACGCAGAAACGCAGCTCTGCGGTGTGGCGCCGCTCTCCGGCCGTGATGGATTGCTCGATAGCGCGCACGCTGGCCGCCGGCCAGGCGCGGGAGAAGCCAGCCGGCCAGGCAAAGACATGCTTGAGAATGCGTTGCAGCTTGCCCATCACCAATCCCCGCTCGCGCCGCCGCCACCAAAGTCGCCGCCGCCGCCCGAAGACCAGCCGCCGCTGTCGCTGCTGCCAGACGACCAGCCTCCGCCGCCACTGCCGCTGCTCCAGCCGCCGGGGATGTACACCGGCCCGCCGCCACCGCGCGACACCGCCCGCCCGCTGCCACGCAGGCTGAAGACAAAGCTTGCGATCAGCACAAAGAACGCCAGTGGCAGCGCCCAGAGCAGGCTGTGGCCCACCCACACTGCGTAGCCGGCTGCGCCACCCGCGGCCGCCAGCGGGCCCAAGCCGCCGATCACGCGGCGCATCACCGCGCCAATCGCCGCCGCCACGATCAGGATGACGAAGAAGCCCTCTTCACCCCGACCGTCTGCCGGGCGCGGCACCGCCACACTCGGCGCAGGCAACGCACCGGCGGCCGCTTCCTTGTCCAGCAGCTGATCAATGCGCGCCAGCGCCTTGACGATGCCGCCGGCGTAGTCGCCCGCCTTGAAGGCCGGCGCCATGACCTCGCGGATGACGCGTCCGGCCACCACATCCGGGATCGCGCCTTCCAGGGTGCGCGCCACGTCAATCCGCGCGCGGCGATCCTGCACGGCCACGATCAGCAGCAGGCCATCGCCCACGCCCGCACGGCCGATCTTCCAGCTTGAGCCCACGCGCTGCGCAAAGTCCTCGATCGGCTCGCCCTGCGTGCTCGCGATGACCAGCACCGCGATCTGGCTGCCACGCCGCTGCTCGATGTCTTTCAGCTGCGCGGCGATGCGCTCACGGTCTGCCGGGTTCAGCGCGCCGGCGGTATCCGTGAGCTGCGCCAGCGGCGGCACCGCGAGCGGCTGCTGGGCCTGCGCGGGCAGCGCCAGCAGGGTCGCGGCAAGCACCAGCAGCCATGCAAAACCAGCAAGCCACGACATGCTTTCCGCTTGTCTGGTGGACTTCTTCAGCCGTTTTGGGCTGGAAAGGCGCATGAATGCTCGATCTAGCCGATCAAACCCGGGCGTGGCACTGTGCAAGACGGCTTACTTCTTGTTGAAGTCCACGGCTGGCGGCTTGCTGATGGCGGCTTCGTTCTCCACGGTGAACTGCGGCTTTTCCTTGGCGCCGGTCAGCATCTTGCCCAGCATGTTCTGCAGCAGCGCGATGGTGGTGTTGTATTGCTGGACTTCCTTGATGTACTTGTTGCGCGCAATCGCGATGCGGTTCTCGGTGCCTTCGAGCTGCGTGCGCAGGTCCTGGAAGCCGGCGTTGGCCTTGAGGTTGGGGTAGTTCTCGGCCACCACCAACAGGCGCGACAGTGCACCGGTCAGTTCGCCCTGGGCCGCCGTGAATTTCTTGAAGGCCTCGGGGTCGTTCACGAGCTCCGGCGTGGCCTGGATGCTGGTCGCCTTGGCGCGCGCCTCGACCACCTTGGTCAGGGTCTCCTGCTCGAAGCCGGCTTCGCCCTTGACGGTGTTGACGATATTGGGGATCAGGTCTGCACGACGCTGGTACTGGTTCAGCACCTCGGCCCAGGCCGCCTTGACGCCCTGCTCCTGAGTCACGATGGTGTTGTAGCCGCAGCCCGACAGCAGGCTGGCGCCCAGCACCAGCAGCGCGGCCATGCCGCGGCGGATCATTGAAGTGTTCATCCCGTCCTCCTTGAGTGGTCTGCGAAAGCCTGCGGGCAATATAGGGGTCAGGCCCGCGCCATCAAGACGGGCATGTGACAAAGCTCAGTGGATGGTGGGTGGCTTGCCCGCTTCGGCCGACGAGTGCGGTGCCGTCGCCTCGGCCACCGGTTCATCCGCCGCCCGCACCGGCACCGCATACAGGGACTTCCGGCGCGCCAGAAAGCTCAGCACCGTGTCACCAAACAGATCCGGCGCTTCCAGCGGCGACAGATGCCCCACCCCGCCCAGCTCGACGTATTCGCTGCCGGCCACCTGCCTCGCCATCGCCTGCATGAGTGCGGGCGGGGCGGTCTTGTCTTCGGTGCCGGCGATGAAAAGCGTAGGCACCCGGATGTGGCTCAGCATCCGATGCCGGTCAAAGTTCGTGATCGCATCCAGCGCGGCGCGATACACGGCCGAAGACACGCCGCCCATGACCTGTGTGGCCAGCCGCACGCCCTCGGCCGAGGCCTGCGGCCCGACGAGTGTGGGGATCAGCTGCTGTGCAAACTGCTGCATCGACAGCCCGGCATCGATCGGCGCACTGCGCTCGCTGATGTAGCGCTGCTGCGCGGCACCGTCTGCGTGGCCGAAGGCCGGCACGGTGTTGGCCAGGATCAGCGCCCGCACCAGGCCCGGCCGGCGGGCAATGAGCTCCTGCGCCACCATGCCGCCCATGCTGTGACCCAGCAGGATCACCGGCGCGCGGTCGCCGCTGGGGTCGAGTGCGTCGATGAGGGTGGCCAGGCTCTCGGCCAGGCCCTTGAAGGTGTAGGGCTCAATCGGCGCGGAGCTGCTGTAGCCCGGCATGTCCCAGGACACCGCCCGGAAGCCCTGCGAGGAAAAGTGTTCGATCTGCGGCGCAAAGGCCGCGCTGCCCCCGCTGATGCCGTGCAGCATCACGATCGTCGGGCCGGCCCCCAGGGCGCGAAAAGCAGGAATACGCATGTCGCAACCATGGTATCCCTGCGATGGCATTCACCCAAACCTCGCCGACAATGCGAGGCAACCATTCCAAAAAGACGCATCCTCCGTGAACCCGACCCTCACCCGGGAATTCTCCGCCCGCGATTTCCGTGACTGCCTCGGCCAATTTGCCACCGGCGTCACCATCGTCACCAGCCGCGCGGCCGATGGCACGCGCGTAGGCCTGACGGCCAACTCCTTCAACTCCGTGTCCCTGGACCCGCCGCTCGTGCTCTGGAGCCTGTCCAAGAAGGCCGGCAGCGTGCCCGCCTTCACTGCCGGCAGCCACTACGCGATCAATGTGCTGGCGGCCGACCAGATCGAGCTCGCCCGCCGCTTTGCCAGCAAGGAAGTGGCCGACCGCTTTGCCGGCGTGGCGTTTCTGGAGGGCGTTGGCGGCGTGCCCATCCTGGCCGGCTGCGCCGCATGGTTTGAATGCGCCAACCGCCGCCAATATGACGAAGGCGACCACATCCTCTTCGTCGGCCAGGTGGAGCGCTGCGGGCTGGCGCGGGATGGCGGCGCCGGCGCCGCGGCCAAGACACCGTTGATCTACCACGGTGGGCGGTATTTCACGGAGTTGCCGTTGGAGTGAGGATCGGGTGAATCGCTGGAACATTCCGGATTCACTGGAACAGATCGTGAAACAGCGCGATCTGGCATGCGTGTATTGCGGCGTGCGCTTTGGGTTGCAAGATGCGCCTCGCGGTCAGCGCCCGTCGTGGGAGCACATCATCAATGACGCCCGGATCGTGACTGCGCAAAACATTGCGCTGTGCTGCATCTCATGCAACGCAAGCAAAGGGGCAAAGCCTCTTCATCAATGGCTAATGTCAAGCTATTGCCGAAGAAAGCTCATCAGCGAGTCCACCGTGGCGCCGGTCGTACGC
The DNA here is from genome assembly GCF_047549485.1 of Piscinibacterium candidicorallinum. Taxonomy (GTDB): domain Bacteria; phylum Pseudomonadota; class Gammaproteobacteria; order Burkholderiales; family Burkholderiaceae_C; genus Piscinibacterium; species Piscinibacterium candidicorallinum. The sequence continues at coordinate 3,249,721 of NZ_CP180191.1, forward strand.
GCTGCAATCATCGCGGAGCTTTCTGAGGCCTGAAGCAGCTCTGCCTTTGCCGAACTCCGTGCGCGCGGTCGGGAACTTTGCGTTAGGTCTACTCCAATCCCAGCACCTTTACTCCACAAACCGCTCTTGACGCCGCAGTAGCACCTGCTTGCAATCCTGTCGGAACGCTGCGTCAGCGCAAGTGCAATTCAAAGCGTGGATGAATAGGGCCTGAGAACCGGCCCGTAAGCGCCAGGAGCGCGGGAGATTGATCATGCTGGGTCTGCGATTCATGAAGCGCGGTGCCGCGCCCAAGCCGGTGGGCGAAGGCGGATTGGGGGGTCTGGCGCTGTATCTGGGGGCCACGCTCTTGGCAGCGCTGGCGATGGTGTCGATCGTGCGAGCGCAGTCCGAGCGGCCACCTAACCCGCCGGGGGCCGATGTGGTGCCGCAAAGCGCGGGTACGCAGCAACCGGTGACGGATGCGATGATCTGGCGCGCGGCCTCGCGCCTGGGCTATGCGCCCACGCCCGAGCTGATCGAGGCGATCCGACGCGCTCCGGGCGGTGCGCAGGGCTGGGCACTGGCAGCCATCGACAACGCGGCGGCGGCAAGCCGCCAGGCGCCGCAGATTCCGCAGCAGCTCGCTACCTTCAACCAGTCCCTGCCTACCCTGTTTGACGAATACCGCAAGGAACGCGAGGCACGGCGCGAAGTGCGCGTGGAGATGGCCGCGCAGGGTCAGCCCATGCAGCCGGGCCAGATGCAGCCCGGTCAGCCCGCTATTCCGCGTCCAGCTGCCCTGGCAGATCTGCCCAACATCTCCCGCGACGCCACCCAGACCGCCGCCGCCTGGCGCCTTCAGGCCTGCAGTGATCCACGGGTTGAAGACCCGCTCACCGCACGCATGACGGAGTTCTGGTTCAACCACTTCAACGTCTTTGCCGGCAAGGGGACGGTGCGGCCCTTCCTGGGGCACTACGTCACCAACGCCATTCGGCCCAACGTACTTGGCTCGTTTGATCAGCTGGTGCTGGCCACCGCGCGCCACCCCGCGATGCTGAACTACCTGGATCAGTCCCAGAGCGTGGCCGAAGGCATGATGGCCGGCCCGGCCAACAACCGCCAGCGCCGCGGGCTGAATGAAAACTACGCCCGCGAGCTGATGGAGCTGCACACCCTGGGCGTGCACGGCGGCTACACCCAGAACGACGTGCGCGAACTGGCGCGCGTGCTCACCGGCTGGACCCTGGACCCGAATGCACCTAATGGCTTCCGCTTCGCGGCCCGCGCGCACGACACGGGCGACAAGACCGTGCTCGGCCAGCGCTTTGGCAACGAAGGCGAAGCGGAAGGTGTGCGAGCCATCGAGATGCTGGCCACGCACCCCGCCACTGCGCAGCGCATCGCTATGCGTCTGGCGCAGTGGTTCGTGGCGGACAACCCGCCCAAGGCGTTGACGGACCGGCTGGCCGCCAGCTTCTCGGCCAGCCGCGGCAACCTGCGCACCGTCATGCGTACCCTGGTGCAGAGCCCGGAGTTCTGGGACGAGCGCCAGCAACTGGTCAAGACGCCGATGGACTACGCCTGCAGCACCCTGGCGCTCACCGGCGGCGTGAACCCCACGGCCCAGCCGGGTGTGGGCGAGCGGCGCGTACGCACGGCGCTGGGCTTCCTCGCCCAAGCCGGCCAGCCCATGCATGGGTGGCAGACGCCCGATGGCTACAAGGTGGACGCCGCCACCTGGGTGGCGCCCGAGGCCCTGACCCGCCGCGCGGATCTCGCCTTCGCCCTGGCACGCGATGCGCAGCCCGCTGCGGACCTGACGCGCTTTCTTGCACCCCGCACCCTGGCGCGCATCCAGCAGGAGCCGGACCAAAGCCGCCTGGCCCTCATGCTCGCCAGCCCTGAATTCATGAAGAAGTAGGCCACAGCGCATCGTCGCCGTACCCAACCCAATCATCCAGGAGACACCCATGTCCTCCCTCAATCGCAGACAGTTTCTGGCTGGCGCCACGGCGCTGGGTCTGTACACCCAATTTGCCGCCGCACCGCTCTGGGCGCAAAGCCGCAGCAGCACAAATAGTCTGACTGGCGGCCGCCTGGTCGTGGTCTTCCTGCGCGGCGCGTATGACGGCCTCTCGGCCTTCGTGCCCTATGCCGACCCCGAGTACGCCCAGCTGCGCCGCAACACGCGCATTGCCGCGCCGGATGGCACGGCGCAGACCGCGCTCGATCTCGACGGCCGCTTCGGCCTGCACCCTGCGCTCGCGCCGCTCTTGCCGCTGTGGAACAGCCAGCAACTGGCCGTGATTCCGGCGGCAGGCTCGCCGGACCCGACGCGCTCGCATTTCGAGGCGCAGTACATGTGGGAAGTCGGCCAGACCGGCCGCGTGGCCAGCATGCCCGGCTGGATGAATCGGCTGGCCGGCGTGGACGCCAGCGCCGCGCGCGAGGACCTGATCCTGGGGGTGGGTGAGGCCAACCCCGCAATCCTGGCCGGGCCGTCCAAGGCGCGGCTGATACCGCGCGGCCAGGCCGCCACCAACACCGGCGTGCTGGCCAATGAGCGCACCCGCAACGCGCTCATGGACCTCTACAAGGGCGACGACCCGATCGCCAAGGGCTTCCGCGAAGGCAGCCAGAGCCGCATGGCCAGCGCGCGCGAGCTGGCGCCTGCCGATGCCGCCGCCATGAACACGCAGATGACGCAGCGCGAGGCCGTGGCCACCGCGCAGCGTGACATGGCCGCGAGCGTGCGGCCCGACGGCCGCCTGCGCGAGCGACAGCGCCGCCAGACGGCCTATGCATCGGGCAGCGACGCCGCCATGGACGCCCGGGCCCAGATCGGCATGGCCGACATGCCGGATGTGAAACTGGCGGATGGTCGCAGCTACAACGCCGTGCTGACCGCCGCCAACAACGGTGCGCCCAGCGTGCAGGGTCTGGCGCTGGACGCGCGTCACCTCGCCACGCTGATGCGCAATGACCCGAGCCTGCGCCTGGGCTTCCTGTCCGCCGGCGGCTGGGATACCCACGCCAACCAGGGCGGTGTCACCGGCCAGCTCGCCAACAACCTCGGCAATCTGGCCAACGCCCTGGTCGTGCTGCGCGAGCAGTTCAACCAGCCCGGCGACCTGATCATGGTGATGAGCGAGTTCGGTCGCACTGCCGCCGAGAACGGCACGGGCGGCACGGACCACGGGCATGGCAACGCCATGTGGCTGATCGGCGACCGCGTGAACGGCGGCAAGATCCACGGACAGTGGAACGGGCTGGCGCGCGCCAACCTGAACGAGAACCGCGACCTGCCCGTGCTGCACGACTTCCGCAGCGTGATCGCCCAGGGCCTGCGCGGCAGCTTCGGTCTGAGCGACAACCGTCTGGCGGATGTCTTTCCGGCGCTGAAGTGGGACCGCCAGCTGGATGGCTTGATGCGGCGCAGCGCCTGAGGCGCTTGACGCAGCCGGCCACCGCGCCGTGCGGGCCGGGGGCGAGGTGCTCGCGGGGCAGCCTCCCCGAAAGATTTGGCCATTTTTGACGTAAACACCGCCAAAACCCCGACCAAAACACCCCGAGATCCGCAATCTGCAAGCGGAAAGCGGCTTTCTGCTCTTTCGGATGATTTCAGTCCGAAATCGTGCTTTTTTACAACCCAGGGATTGGTCCGTCCAACCCGGCGCGGCCTGCCGCGGCGCCGGGTCGGACAGCGCGCTACTTCGCGGTGCCCACCTTCAGCTCATTGTTCACGCTGATGCCGCTGCCGAAGAACTCGGCGGCCCAGCGCACGCGCTCGATCTGCTCGGCCGTGGTTGGCACCGTGCCCGACAGCGTGATGTAGCTCGCGTCGCCGCTGACCGTGAGCGGTGCACCCGGCTTGAGCCACGCCATGAGCGTGTTGGCCTGCGGCAGCCAGCCCGGCGCCACGGCGGCCGGATCCACGGTCAGCTGGTTCACCACCTTGTCGGCGCCGTAGATGGCTGCGGCTTCCTGGGCGAGCTGGGACCTCACGATCTCCGTGGCCACCGTGCCCTTCATCGTCAGGCGCCCGCCTTCAGCGGTGAGCGTGAGCGGCTCCACGCTGGTGACAGACAGCGGCGAGGCCGCAGGCGCCGGTGCTGCCTGCGGAGCGGCGGGCGCAGGCGCCCCTGCCGTCGGAGCGGGTTCCTTGCTGCATGCGGCGAGCGCGAAGGCTGCTGCGGCAGCGCCCACCAGCAAGGTGGACACGCGAGCGATGCGAACGAGTCTGCGGGACAGAAAAACCATGATGTCAGGACCTCCAGGATGATGAACCGGACCACACGCGGCGAGCGCCGCGCAGCAGAAACCACAGTGCCTGGGTGCTGCCCCCCAGGATAAAGAGCAGGAGCGCCAGCCCAATCGGACCGCGAAACGCATAGACCGCGATCTCGAGCAGCGCGAGTCCGGCGAACACCGCCCAGAACACGCGCCTTGGCACGGTTCGCGGCACGGTGGCCAGCAGCCCTTGCGTGGCGCGCACAAACGCCCAGCCAAAGGCGGCCGTTGCCGCAAGCGACAGCAGGAGCACCGGCAGCAGCCAGCGCTTCTGCGCCAGCAGATCGGCATCATTGACCTCGACCGCATGGCCGTTCATCCGGACACCCACGCCCGGTGGCGCCTGGCCCGTGGCCTGAAAGGCTTCGGCTGCCTCGACCTTGCTCGACCCGTAATGCGCATGCACCTCGCTGCGCAGTACCTGCCCCACCGAAACTGGGGCGAAGCTGTCCACCAGAAAATGCACCACGGGCGCGCGCGTGTAGATCGCCGTGCTCACCAGCGCCACCATGGCACTGAACACCGCGGCCGTTAGCAAGGCAATGAGCCCCAGCAGGCGGAAGCGTGAGGCGCTCACGTACCGGAACACGGGGGCCCAGCGCGCCTCCCAGTCCTCGGAGTCCGCGGGGGTCTGGGCCGCGACCGCGTCGACCGCGCGTGCGGACGCCGGCTCACCGCGCTCGATCAAGCGCGCGAAGTCTCCGTCGTCAGGGGTGTCGGTGCGAAGTGGCATTCGATGGGCGGCACGGCAGCGAGTGGGCAGATGCGAAACACGCAGCTGTGCATTGTGCAGTGGGCAGGCGGCGTCCGCCTACCTTGATCTGCGCACTCAGATGCGCACCTGCGCACCGAGTTCGATCGTGCGGTTGATCGGCAGCCCGAGGTATTCGGCCGGGTCACCGGCGTTGCGCAGCATGGCGGCAAAGATCTTCTCCTGCCATAGGGGCATGCCCTTGCAGGTGTCACTCACCAGCACATGCCGTGACAGGAAGTAACTCGTGCTCATGGGTTCGCACTCGATGCCCTGCGCCGCCACCAGCTCGATGGCTTTGGGAATATCAACTGCGTTCTTGAAGCCGTAGCGCACCTCGATGGCCCAGCAGTCATTGCCCAAAGACTCCACCTTCACCCGCTCGGAGAAGGGCACCCAGGGCACTGGTTCGTAGCGCACCGACAGAAACAGGTTGCGCTCGTGCAGCACCTTGTTGTGCAGCAGGTTGTGCATGAAGGCGCGCGGCACCACGCCGGCCCGGGCATTGAGATATACAGCCGTGCCTTCCACACGATGCGGCGGCGAGAGAAACAGGCTCTTCAGGAAGCCCTTGAGCTCGATGGCCTCCTCGTCCGTGGCCTTGCGGATCAGGTTGCGGCCGCGGTTCCAGGTGAGCATGAGGCCCAGCACGGCGGCGCCCAGCAAGAGCGGGAACCAGCCGCCATCACGCACCTTGATCAGGTTGGCCGAGAAGAACGCAATGTCGATGAGTGCAAAGACGCCGGTGGCACCGATGCACAGCGGCAGGCTGAGCTTCCAGCCGTAGCGGATCACGAAGAAGGTCATGAAGGTCGTGGCCAGCATCGTGCCGGTGACGGCAATGCCGTAGGCCGCGGCCAGAGCAGATGAGGACCCGAAGCCGATCACGGCCAAGACCACCAGCGCGTACTGCGCCCAGTTCACGAACGGGATGTAGATCTGACCCACTTCCTTGCTGGAGGTGTGCGTGATGGTCATGCGCGGCAGATAGCCCAGCTGCACGGCCTGCTTGGTGAGAGAAAAGGTGCCGGAGATGGTGGCCTGAGAGGCAATCACGGTGGCCGCCGTGGCCAGGATCACCAGCGGAATCACGCCCCAGTGGGGCACCATGCTGAAGAAGGGGTTGCTCACATCTGCAGGGCGGGCCAGCAGCAGCGCGCCCTGCCCCAGATAGTTCAGGGCGAGGGCCGGAAACACGAGCCAGAACCAGGCCAGGCGGATGGGCCGGCGGCCGAAGTGGCCCATGTCTGCATAGAGCGCCTCCGCACCCGTGACAGCCAGCACGATGGCGCCCAGAGCAATGAAGAAGATCCAGCCGTTGTTCACCGCAAAGCGCACGGCATGCACCGGGTTGATGGCCGCGAGAATCGCCGTGTCACCGATCATCATGTTCCACATGCCGAGTCCGGCGAGCACGATGAACCAGACCGTGGTGATCGGCCCGAAGAGCACGCCGATCGAGCCCGTGCCGCGCTTCTGCATCCAATAGAGGCCCGTGAGGATGCCGATCACGATCGGCACCACATAGGGCTTGGCCGCAGGCGTGGCTTCGGTCAGACCTTCGACCGCCGAGAGCACCGAGATCGCCGGGGTGATGACGCCGTCGCCATAGAACAGCGCCGCGCCCGCCAGACCGGCAAACAGCAGGAAGGGATAGGCCCGGTGCTTGCGGCCCACGGACTGCAGCGCCAGGGCCAGCAGGGCCATGATGCCGCCTTCGCCCTTGTTGTCGGCACGCAGGATGAGGGTGACGTACTTGAAGCTCACGACGACCGTGAGCGTCCAGAGAATCATGGAGACCACGCCGATCAGATTGGCCTGATTCAGCGCGACGCCATGCGAGGGGGAGAAGACTTCCTTGAGGGCATAGAGCGGGCTGGTGCCGATATCCCCGTAGACCACGCCGATGGCGGCCAGTGTGAGCGCCGCGGTCGACGACTTTTGGTGTGAACCCATTAAAAGCGCGTCTGCTCCTTGTTGGCGAGCCGGCGCTTGAGTTGAAGGGAGCGAAATTGTGCTCCCGTTTTTTGTGCACTGCAAAATAGCCAAAACGCTATCGCGCAGCGCGGCGCAATAGCGTTTTGCTGTGGCGCCGAACTCAGGCGGTCACGGGTGTTCCGGTCTGTGCCTTGCGCAGGGCGTAGCCGATCAGGCTGCCGACCTGGCGCAGGTAATCCACGTGCGACTCGCTCCAGTCCAGGATGTCGGTGGTGTTCTCGCAGCAGAACAACCCCCAGGGCTCGCCACCCACATTGATGCCGACGTCCAGCAGCGAAACGATGCCCAAGGGGTCAAAGTAGACCTCGTTGAAGCAGGCCGTCACAGGGTGAGCACGCGCATCACCGGCCACGATGAGGTTGTCCGTGCGCATAGCCTCGAAGTAGGGCGCAAAGTCGGTGTCGGACAGTGTTGCGCCCGACGACCAGGCGGCGTCCGTGCGGTCATACAGGCTGGCGCATTCGATGCGGTCGCGCGAAAGCGGGTCGGCATAGATCCAGAGACTGGCCCGGGTGCAGCCCATTTCCTCGGCGAGGATACGCGTGAGCTCCTGATGAAAGGCAGCAGCGTCCGTGCCGCCGTCCATGAAACGCTTGGCCGCCGCGAGCACGCGGTTCTTGTCAAACATGAAGAGTCCTTGTCTGGGCGCGCAGTTGAAAGGGTCTGGTCAGGGGCGCGACCCAGGGTCGTTATCGAACGCTCCAGCGGTCGGCTTGAGGCCGGGAGCGCCAGGAATTGACTCGGAAACATCCCCAGCGAGACGCGTTCAACCCGCGATCAGCTCCGGCCGATGGTGCAGCCAGCCCTGCTGCAGCGTCACGCCCAGCTGCGTGAGCCAGCCTGAGGTGGCTGGCGTCTCCACGCCCACGGCAATCAGCTCCGCGCTGGCGCGGCCGGCGAACTTGATGCCTTGCTCCAGATACTCGCGGCTGCGCTGCTCCACGTAGGACACCTTGAGGTATTCGGGCCGCAGGCGCTGGGCCCGCCCCAGGGTGTTGCTGCCGTCGAGAAAGCCATCGAGCACGATGCGCGCCTTCACATAACGAAAGGCGTTCACGCAGTCGAGCAGCCGGTCCTCGGCGCCGGCTAGCGCCGCGCTGCCGATCTCCACGAACAGCCGATCCGGATAGGGCTCGAAGGCGCCGATCACCACGCGCAGGGTCTCGGGTTCCAGCATGGGCGTGTGCGGCGACATGTTCACACCCACGCGGATGTGCGGATCACTGCGCAGCAGCCGCAGCGCCAGCTTGAGGCTGTGTACGTCCACCGCCGCGATCGCGCCCATGGCCTCGGCCTCGCGCACGAAGCGGGTGATGTCCGGCACCTGGGCACTGCGGGCCAGCAGCTCGGTGTAAAGCACCTCGCCCGTCGCCGGCACGAGCACGCGCTGACCAAAGAAGTGAAGACTGTCGTGATTCATCGTCGGAATGTGGAAAGCGGCCCGGCATCGTTGCGCAGGGCGCGCCGGGTCAATCGGCCGATAAGCGGGAGGCGCTGCGAGTGCCGCGCACGGCCCCTAAACTGCCGCGTGTTTAGCAGCTTGCGGCCCCGCTGTCCTGCGGTGCCGCCGCCCGCCTGGGCGACGGATGTGCAACCCCACTGCCATCGGCCCGCAAGCGTCCACCTCTGCTGCCTCGTAACGCCATGCCTCCCGACCGCCGTCTTTGGGACATCTCCCCTGCCCTCGCCCCCGGGATTCCAGTCTGGCCGGGCGACACCGCCTTCGAAGAAGCTCGGACCTGGGTGCTGGAGGGCGGATGCCCGGTGAACGTGTCGCGTTTCACCCTCTCCACCCATACCGGGGCGCACACGGATGCGCCGCTGCACTACGACCCCGCAGGCCTGCCGATCGGCGCGGTGCCGCTGGACGCCTATCTCGGTGCCTGCCGCGTCATTCATTGCGTGGGTGCTGCGCAAGTGACGCTGGAGGCCGTACGCAGCAAGCTGGCGGGCGTACCGCCACGCGTGCTGTTTCGCACCTACGCCGCCGCACCGCAGACGCATTGGGATGAGGCCTTTGCCAGCGTGGCAGCCGATCTGATCGAGCACCTTGCCCAGCAGGGCGTGAAGCTGGTAGGCATCGACACGCCCAGCCTCGATCCGCAGACGAGCAAGACCATGGACGCGCACCACGTCATCCGCCGCCACCGCATGGCCATTCTGGAGGGCATCGTGCTCGACGAGGTCGCCGAGGGCGACTACGAACTGATCGCCCTGCCCCTGAAGCTCGCGAATCTCGACGCCAGCCCTGTTCGTGCGGTGCTGCGCGAACTCTGAACCCTTCGCTCACTGTTCAATCATGCAACCCAGAAGCCACTTTGAAGCCCTCGACGCCGCCGATCCGCTGGCCGGCCTGCGTCAGCAGTTCAGCCTGCCGCCCGGTGTCATTTATCTGGATGGCAACTCCCTGGGCGTGCTGCCCACCCGCACCGCCGCACGCATTGCCGGCGTGGTCAGTCATGAATGGGGCGAGGGCCTGATCCGCTCCTGGAACAGCGCCGGCTGGATCGATCTGGCCGCGCGCATCGGCGACAAGATCGCCACATTGATCGGCGCCGGGCCCGGCGAGGTGGTGGCCGCAGACTCCACCAGCGTGAACCTGTTCAAGGTGCTGGCGGCGGCCCTCCGGATCGCGCGGGAGAACGACGCGCAGCGCACCGAGATCGTGAGCGAGCTGGGCAATTTCCCGACCGACCTTTACATTGCCCAGGGCCTGGCCGACCTCACCGGCGGTGCGGTCACACTGAAGATGGTCGAGCGCGAGGACATCCTCAAGACCCTCTCACCGCGCACCGCTGTACTGATGCTCACGCACGTGAACTACAAGACCGGCGCGATGTGGGACATGCCGGCGGTGACACAGGCCGCACATGACGCCGGCGCGCTGATGCTCTGGGATCTGGCCCACTCCGCCGGCGCCGTGCCCGTGGATCTGCGCGCGGCGGGTGCCGACTTTGCGGTGGGCTGCGGCTACAAGTACCTGAACGGCGGCCCCGGTGCGCCTGCCTTCGTCTGGGCGCATGCCCAGCATGTGGAGCGATTCTGGCAGCCCCTGTCCGGCTGGCTTGGCCATGCGGCGCCCTTTGCGTTCACGCCGGACTACCAGCCCGCCACCGGGATTGCGCGCTACGTCTGCGGCACGCCGCCCGTGCTGTCCATGGCGGCGCTGGAATGCGGCGTGGACACGGTGCTGGCCGCGGAACCGCTGGGCGGCTTGGCCGCGCTGCGCGCCAAGTCCATGACCCTCACGGACGCCTTTGTCGCGCAGGTGGAAGCGCGCTGCGCGGGCATGGGGCTGACACTCGCCAGCCCGCGGGACGCAACCCTGCGCGGCAGCCAGATCTGCTTTGCGCACGCGAACGCCTACGAGGTCATGCAGGCCCTGATTGCGCGCGGCGTGATCGGCGATTTCCGCGCGCCGGACATCCTGCGCTTCGGCTTCACGCCGCTGTACACGCAGCATGCGGATGTGTTCGATGCCGTGGAGCATCTGCACGCGGTGCTGAGCACCGGCGAGTGGCGCGACGCGCGCTATGCCAAGCGCAACGCGGTGACCTGAACCATGGCCAGCTACCACCACCCCGACGCCGCCCCGGATGCCAAGAAGGATTTCTCCAAGGACATGTCCTACGGGGACTATCTTGGCCTGGACGCCATCCTGACAGCGCAGCATCCGAGGAGCCCCGATCACAACGAGATGCTCTTCATCGTGCAACACCAGACCAGCGAGCTCTGGATGAAGCTGATGCTGCACGAGCTGCGCGCGGCGATCGCCTGCGTGGCTGACGACGATCTGCCGCCCGCCTTCAAGATGCTGGCGCGCGTCTCGCGCATCATGGAGCAGCTGGTGCATGCCTGGGATGTGCTGGCCACCATGACGCCGTCCGAGTACAGCGCGATTCGCCCGTATCTGGGCCACAGCTCGGGCTTTCAGAGCTACCAGTACCGCGAGATCGAGTACCTGCTGGGCAACAAGAACGCGGCCATGCTCAAGCCGCACGCCCACCGTGCGGACCTGCTCGCGCAGGTGCAGCGGGCGTTTGATTCGCCCTCGCTCTATGACGAGGCAATCCGCCTGCTGGCGCGCAAGGGCCACGCCATCGATGCGACCGAGCGCGACTGGACGAGCAAGCGCGACTACGACGCGCAGGTCGAGGCGGCCTGGCTGGCGGTGTATCGCGCGCCGCAGGCGCAGTGGGATCTCTATCAGCTGGCCGAGGAGCTGGTCGATCTGGAAGACGCGTTCCGCCAGTGGCGCCACCGCCACGTGACCACCGTGGAGCGCATCATCGGCTTCAAGACGGGCACCGGCGGCACGGCGGGCGTGCCCTATCTGCGCCGGCAGCTGGACACGGTGCTGTTTCCGGAGCTGTGGCAGGTGCGTACGGTGCTTTGATGGCGAAGCGACTTCGGCATGTCGAATGACGCAATGACCTCGGCCTGCGATCTGGATGATGCCGCTGAGCGGCGCCGACCGGGCGCTGCGGCTACTTGAGGCATGGCGCTCTGAACAGGTTTGGTTGTCAGAATTGCGGCAGTTTTCTATTGTCCGAATTCAGTCTAAATTTGAAAGGCAAAAAGCCGCTTTCCGCTCATCAGATCAGCGGAAAGCGGCTTTTTTATTTACGTACGTAATCAGTCCGAAACTAATTGATTTTTGACAAGACCGACGGGTGGAAACTCAGGCTGCGCTCAGCCTGAACACACCCACGGCCTGCTGCAAGCCGTCGGCCTGCTGGCGCATGGAGTCCGCGGCGGCGGCGTTCTCTTCCACCAGTGCGGCGTTCTGCTGGGTCATCTGATCGAGCTGGCCCACCGCCTGGTTGATCTGGGTGATACCGGCGGTCTGTTCCTGGCTGGCGGCGGTGATCTCGCCGATCAGGTCGCCCACGCGGCGCACCTGGCTCACGAGGTCTTCCATGGTCTTGCCCGCCGCATCCACCATCTGCGTCCCGACCTCGACCTTTTCCACGCTGGTCGCAATGAGGGACTTGATCTCCTTGGCGGCCTCGGCGCTGCGCTGGGCCAGCGTGCGCACCTCGGTGGCCACCACGGCAAAGCCTCGGCCCTGCTCGCCGGCACGCGCGGCTTCCACCGCGGCGTTCAGCGCCAGGATGTTGGTCTGGAAGGCGATGCCATCGATCACGCTGATGATCTCGCTGATCTTCCTGCTCGATGCGGAGATCTCGTTCATCTGCGCGACCACTTGACCCACAGCTTCGCCGCCGCGGTTGGCCACCTCGGTCGCCGAGAGAGCGAGCTGGTTGGCCTGACGTGCGTTTTCCGCGGCCTGACCCACGGTGCTGGTCATCTGGTCCATGGAGGACGCGGTCTGCTGCAGGTTGCTGGCCTGCTGCTCGGTACGGCCCGAGAGGTCCTGGTTGCCGCTAGCGATCTGCGCGGCAGCGGTGGCCACGCTGTCTACGCCGGTGCGCACGCGGCCCACTACCTCACGCAGGCTGTCCTGCATGCGGGAGAGCGAACGCAGCATGTCGGCCGCTTCATCGCGGCTCTGCACAACAATCGCCTCGGTCAGGTCGCCTGTTGCCATGCGCTCGGCACTCGCAGCCGCGCTGCGCAGGGGCACGACGATGGATCGTGCAAGCAGCCACGCAAACCCCGCACCGAGCAGGATGGCCATCAAGCAACCGCCAATCAATACCGCTGCGCCGCGCTGGAAGTCGCGCTTTGCCTGCGCTTCGGCGGCCTGCAGCCGATCGACCTCCAGCTTTTGAAAGGCTCGGATGGCATCCAGATAGGCCTGGGCAAATGGACCGAGGTCAGCGTTCACTCGCGGCCCCAGATCCTGCCCGGCGTCATACTTCTTGAGAAAGTCCTGGCGCTTGGCTCGGTAGGCGTCGCGCGTCTTGGCAATCTTCGCCAGCGCGGCCTTCCCTTCATCGCTGTGTACCAGCGGCTCGATCGACTTTTGCAACTCCGTGATTCGCTTGGACGTGCCGTCAATCTCGGTCTTCAGCTCGTCACCGAACATCGGGTCTGCAGACCGCAGGATGGCTTTCGTACGTGTCCAGTTGATCTCCACGGCACCCACCCAATCCGCTGCCATGGTGACCTTGCGCATGTCGGATTCGATGATCTGCTCGGTCATGCGCTTCTGAGCGACCAGCTGCCACAGGCCAACCGCGGCCACAGCCACCGAGATGAGCAGCACCACCGCAAAGCCGGTGGCCAGCCGCGGGCCGATTCTGAGCTTGAACAAGGCATTCATGACGGTGGCCTCCCTGTAGACAGCGTTGCGAACGAAGCGGTGCGTCGTTTTCGGGTTCTTTGGCGACCGCCATTCAGGTTTCGGTTTAACTGTCTTGAACATTAGGTGGTCGCCCACGACCCGATCCGGCGAAATGCGCTTGAACCCCAGCTCTGTTCGCAGCCCATGAGGGGCCCGGCCTACACTGCCGGCATTCGGACCCTTCAGACCCCATCCGCCATGAACGCCCCAGACCTTTCCATCGGCAAGATTCATTCGTCTGCGCACACGAGCCGCGCCTTCCAGTGGGATGACCCGCTGTTGCTGGAAGAACAACTCACGGACGACGAGCGGATGATCCGCGACGCTGCGCGTGCCTACTGCCAGGACAAGCTGCTGCCACGCGTCACGCTCGCCTTCCGCAACGAGCAGACCGATCCGGCGATCTTTCGCGAGATGGGCGAACTGGGCCTGCTCGGCCCGACCATTCCCAGCGAATACGGCGGACCGGGCCTGGGCTACGTGGCCTACGGCCTGATCGCCCGCGAAGTCGAGCGCGTGGACTCCGGCTACCGCAGCATGATGAGCGTGCAGAGTTCGCTGGTCATGCTGCCGATCTACGAATTCGGCACCGAGGAGCAGCGCCGCAAGTACCTGCCCAAACTGGCCACGGGCGAATGGATCGGCTGCTTCGGCCTGACCGAACCCAACCACGGCAGCGACCCCGCCAGCATGATCACCCGCGCCCGCAAGGTGGACGGCGGGTACAGCCTCACGGGCAGCAAGATGTGGATCAGCAACAGCCCGATCGCCGATGTCTTCGTGGTCTGGGCCAAGGACGACGAAGGCGCCATCCGCGGTTTCGTGCTCGAAAAGGGCTGGAAGGGCCTGAGTGCTCCCGCCATTCACGGCAAGGTGGGCCTGCGCGCCTCGATCACCGGCGAGATCGTGATGGATGAGGTCTTCTGCCCGGAAGAAAACGTCTTTCCGGACGTGCGCGGGCTGAAGGGTCCCTTCACCTGCCTGAACAGCGCCCGCTACGGCATTGCCTGGGGCACCCTGGGCGCCGCAGAGGACTGCTGGTTCCGCGCCCGCCAATATGTATTGGATCGCAAGCAGTTCGGCCGGCCCCTGGCCGCCAACCAGCTGATCCAGAAGAAGCTGGCCGACATGCAGACCGAGATCACGCTTGGCCTGCAGGGCTGCCTGCGTCTGGGCCGGCTGAAGGAAGAAGGCAAGGGCGCGGTGGAGATCACCAGCATCATGAAGCGCAACTCCTGCGGCAAGAGCCTGGAGATCGCCCGCCTGGCGCGCGACATGATGGGCGGCAACGGCATCAGCGACGAATACGGCGTGGCGCGTCACCTCGTGAACCTGGAGGTGGTGAACACCTACGAAGGCACTCACGACATCCACGCCCTCATCCTGGGCCGGGCCCAGACGGGTATCCAGGCGTTCTTCTAAGACCGCGCTCTGTCCAATAACAAAGGGCCGCAGCTGCGGCCCTTTGTTATTGGTGCACCTGCGCTCAGCTGATGCCGTGCGTGAACTCGCGCGCATCCTTCACCTGGGCTGAGGACGCGCCTGCCAGCTGCCAACCCGGCCAGGCCGCCTGGCTGGTGATGCGCATGGCCTGCAGCCAGCTGCGGGTGAAGGTGTCGGTGAGCTGCTGGGCGACCTGCCAGGGCTGCATCCAGTGGTAGAGCGCGGCGGTGGGTGAGTGTTGGGCCGGCGCTGGCTGCGCAGTCTGGGCGGCCACCGCGGGCGGCGCGTCCTCGATCATCAGGTAGCCGTGCGCGTCCGAGCCCTCGCACTGCACCTGCATGCCGGCGGCACGGGCCAGGGCGCGCATCGGCGTGTTCTCGGCCAGGCAGCTCACATACAGGCGGCGGTAGCCAGCGTCGCGCGCATGGGCTGCGGCCGCGGCCAGCAGCGCCAAGCCCAGCCCGCGCCGACGAGCGACCGGCAGCACGCTCACACCCAGCTCCATGGCACTCATGTAGGGCGCCGCCTCGGCCAGGGCGATGAGCTGGCCCTGCCCGTCGAAGGCGCCGAACAGCACCACGGGGCGCCGTGCGATCTGGTCGCAATGGGCAAGCACGGCGGCGTCGCTGGCGAAGTGGCCGAAGCGGTAGAGCCGATCGGAGTCCGGCAAGGCGAGATAGTGCGCGCGGATGGCGGGCAGATCCTGCAGGTCCAGCGTGCGCAAGGCTTGCTGCACGGCCGGTACGGGCGCTTGCGTGAGCGGCTGATTGAGCGGGTCGTCGTTCGGCATGGTGAGCCTCCTGAAGGCACGGTGTGCGGATGGCGCAACCGTTCTCACGCAGTGTATGTAGCCAATGCTGCTTTGCAACACAAACCGATGAACTCCTCCATGTTTCATAGGGGCAAATGAGCGCAACCATCATGGTGCATTGCACCAATGTTGCGCATTTCGGGTTTGCGTACGTGACTTACACGCCGTAACCCGTGGCGACTGGCGATGTGCTTTCCATGCACTTAGCGTTCGGTCATGCGTGAAGACCGCGGCCCGAACCGCCCGCGCGCATGCATCCGTACACCTGCCACGCAGGGAGGCCACAACAATGAATCAGGATTCCACTCAACTCACCGCGGGCCCGCGCCTGCAGCGCTGGGCCCAGGCCGCGCTGCTCGCGCTGGCCGTCATCGGCATCGCGGCCTGCGGCAGCGGCGGTAGCAGCCCGCCGCCCCCCGGCGCCAACGCCCTGTCGGCCACTCGCCCGGCCGCGCCGGACGTGTCCGGCAAACCGAGCTTCGAGGACGCCGCGCGCTTCGTGGCGCAAGCCACCTTTGGTGCGCGTTCGCTGGACGACATCGAGTACGTGCGCAACAACGGCTACGAAGCCTGGCTCTGGGATCAGTTCCGCGCGCCGGCCGCCTCGCACATGGCCTACATCAACAGCCAGCGCGCGCGCGAGCGCAGCCGCGACTTCCCGCTGGGCCGCTACACCGAGGAAATGAGCTACGAAGCCATGTGGCAGCAGTGGCTCTACGGTGATGACCAGCTGCGCGCCCGCGTGGCCTTTGCGCTGACGCAGATCCTGGTGATCAGCAACGTCTCGCCGGAGCTGCGCGCCGAGTCGATGTCCAGCTACATGGACATGATCAACAAGAACGCCTTCGGCAATTTCCGCCAGCTGCTCGAGGAAGTAACCCTGCACCCTGCGATGGGCTACTACCTCAACATGATCCAGAGCGAGAAGGAAAACGCGGGCAAGGGCACCTACCCGAACGAGAACTACGCCCGCGAGATCCTGCAGCTGTTCTCCATCGGACTGGTCAAGCTGAACATCGACGGCTCCATGCAGCTGGACGCCAACGGCCTGCCCCAGCCCGCCTACGACGAAAACGTGGTCAAGGGCTTTGCCCGCGCCTTCACCGGCTGGAGCTTCGGCAACGCCGGCACCAACTTCTACATGGGCGAGAACGAAGGCGACTGGACCCAGCCCATGAAGGGCTTCTCGAACAAGCACGAACCGGGCGACAAGCAACTGCTCGATGGCTACGTGCTCAAGGGCAGCACCTCGCCCGAGGCCAGCATGAAGACAGCGCTGGACCAGATCTTCGCCCACCCGAACGTCGGCCCCTTCATCAGCCGCCAGCTGATCCAGCGCCTGGTGACGAGCAACCCGAGCCCGGCCTACATCCGCCGCGTGGCCACGGTATTCAACGACAACGGCAGCGGCGTGCGTGGCGATCTCAAGGCCGTGGTGCGCGCCATCCTGGTCGATGCCGAGGCGCGCGATGTGAGCGTGACCGCGTCGGACACCTTCGGCAAGCAGCGCGAACCCGTCATCCGCTTTGCCAACTTTCTGCGTGCCACGGGCGCCAAGAGCAAGAGCGGCATCAACCAGATCCACTGCCTGGACAGCTCGGACAACGGCCTGGGCCAGAGCCCCCTGCTCTCGCCCACGGTGTTCAACTTCTTCAGCCCGAGCTATGCCGCACCCGGCCCGATCGCCGACCGCGGCCTGACCTCGCCGGAGTTCCAGATCACCACCGAGACCTCGGTGGTGGGCAGCCTGAACTTCTTTGCCAGCCTGTTCAACAGCGGCGGCTACGGCAGCGGCGACCACCGCCTGGTGATGGACTACTCGGGCCTGCGCAATCTGGCCGGCGATGCCAACGCCCTGGCCGATCACCTGAACAAGCTGTTCTACCTGGGCGCGATGACGCCGGAGACACGCAGCACGCTCACCACGGCCATCAACGGCATCGATGCCAACAACCGGGACGCGCGGGTCAAGGCTGCGCTGATCCTGACGGCGATTGCGCCGGACTTCGTGATCCAGAAATAAGGGGCCCATCATGGAACGCAGAGACTTCTTGAAGGGCATGGGCAGCGTCGGCATCGGCGCCGCAGGGCTGGGCGCATGGTCCGATCTGGTGTCGCAGGCGCATGCCGCCACGGGCGAGGACTACAAGGCCATCGTCTGCCTGTTCATGTTCGGCGGCAACGACTCGAACAACATGGTCATTCCCTACGACGATGCGCGCTACGCCAAGTACGCCACGGACCGCCGGGCAATCGCCATCCCCAAGGCGCAGGCCCTGCCGCTGACCATCAACGGCGCCACCGACTACGCCCTGCACCCCAACATGACGGGCCTGCAGAACCTGTTCAACACCGGCAAGGCCGCCATCGTCGCCAACGTGGGCCCGCTGTTCGAGCCGATCACGCGCGCCCAGTGGCAGGCCGGCCAGGGCCGCCGCCCGGAGAACCTGTTCTCGCACAGCGACCAGCAGCTCCAGTGGCAGACGAGCTCCAGCATGATGGCCACGCGCAGCGGCTGGGCCGGGCGGATTGCCGACATGATCGCCGCCAACAACGGCGCCAATGCCGGCTACACGGCCCTGTCCCTGTCGGGCAACACGCCCTTCCTGACCGGCGACCGCTTCCAGCCCTACAAGGTCTCGGCCAGCGGCAACTTCGGCTTCGACTTCTACAACCCCAGTGGCAACGATCCGCTGTCCAAGGCCATCACAGCCACGCTGACGCGCCAGAGCAAGCATCTGTTCGAGCAGCAGTGGACACGCACGGTGACGCGCTCGATCGACAACCAGCGCATCCTGACCTCGGCGCTAAAGAACAGCACGATCACCACGCCCTTCCCGAACACGGGGCTGGCCACGCAGCTGTCGATGGTGGCCAAGCTGATCGCCGCGCGCGGCCAGCTGGGTCTGAAGCGCCAGGCCTTCTTCGTGTCCATCGGCGGTTTTGATACGCACGGCAGCGACCACTACAACAGCCACGGCAACAGCATGGGCCAGGTGAGCGCGGCCATCACCGCCTTCACCAACGCCATGACCGAGCTGAATCTGTCGGAGAACGTGACCCTGTTCACGGCCAGCGACTTCTGCCGCACCTACCGCCCCAACGGTGACAACGGCACCGACCACGCCTGGGGCGCGAACCACTTCGTGGTGGGCGGCGCAGTGAACGGCGGCCAGATGTACGGCAAGTTCGCCGACCTCACCGTCAACGGCCCGGACGACACCGACACCGGCCGCTGGATCCCGACCACCAGCGTGGATCAGATGAGCGCGACAATCGCCAAGTGGTTTGGCGTGTCGGCCGGCAACATGGGCACCGTGTTCCCCAACATCGGCCGCTTCGCCAGCGCCGACATGGGGTTCATGAAGGCGATCTGAGCCGCGCCAGCAGCGCTAGAAGCCAAAACGGCCGAAAGACAAGGTGTCTTCCGGCCGTTTTTCTTTGTTTTTATCAATTTCTACGGCCGATGCATCCGGAGATCCGCTTGTCGCATGCGGCAAGCAGGGAACCCCCGGATTATCAAATGACGGCTGCTTTCGAATGATTTTTTCGTCCGATTCAGTACCAGGCAAACCGTTCAGCGTGCCCGCAACAGCTCCGGCACACGCAGCAGGATCACCTCGTTGGCTTCATTACGGCCGAACTCGCGTGCCTGTGCCACGCCCAGGTTGTTGTCATTGAGCACGGCGATGTGCTCGGCATCGATGATGTCCAGGCCTTCGATGCACCAGTGCGGGAAGGTGAACTTCCCTGCGGCACCGCCCATGCGCGCCACGCCCTTGGGGTCGTTGATGTCCAGCAGATCGATGTAGCCGATCTTGCGCACGAAGCCGCCCGCATCCAGGTTGGTGGTGTCGATCTTGTAGATGCGCTTGAAGCGTGCCGGCACGTTGAAGCAGTCCTCGCGCGCCGGGCCGTTGCAGGCCTGGGCCGGGGCGCCCTCGCCGTTGTCGCGCTCGATCACCAGGGCGGTGGTGGCGTCGATGAAGTTGAAGTCGCCGATGTTGTTGCCGGCCTGCTCCAGCGCATAGCGCATCACGCGGCCGGTGTAGGCGAGCTTCTCCGTATCGAATTCGAGGATGCGCACCGTCTCCTTGCCTTCGCTGCTTTCCCAGGCGCGCGCCTCGGCGTTCCAGAGCGGCCCCTCGAGCATGGGGTAGAGAAAGCGGCCGTCGCTGCTGGCGGCCATGCCCTCGAAGCCGCGCGAGCGGCGCACCGGCGTGGCAAAGTTGCCGGGCGTGGCTGGCGCGATGCTGGTGAAGTGATCCGGCGAACGCAGGAGCTGGCCGTCCACCCGGGTCTCGAACACGCCGGTCACCTTGCCGTTGCGGTCGGCGCGGATCAGGTAGGGGCCGAATTCGTCGCCCAGCCAGATGGCATCGCCGATGACCTGGATCGACTCGATGTCGAAATCCGCACCCGTCAGATAGCGCTTGTTCGTGGCGGCGTTGACGATGTTGAAGGGCACGCGGCCGTCGGGGTCGTGCAGGAAGATCGTGCGCAGGCGCTTGAATTCGCCCGTTTTCCAGTCCGGGCGCATCTGGTGGAACATCAGCATGGCGTCCGGTGAATTGGCGCGGCTGCCGAAGCCGTTGTCCGAGGGTACCCACAGCGTGCCGTCCTTGGCCGCCTTGATGCCCGAAAAGCCCTGCACGGGCTGGCCCTTGAAGGGCGCGTCCATGCCGGTGGGGCGTGGCGCCTTGGGGTCAGACAGGAAAGCCACGCCGCGGATGCTGCCCGGCTCGTCGCGCCGGCGCATGTCGCTGTGCATGAAGCGGCCGGACAGGCTCAGGTTGGCGGGCGCGTCCTTGGGCGGCGCAATGAAGGTGGCCGCCGGCAGGACGGCATGGCCTTCGAGGACGGCGGGGAACACCGCCGGGGCGGGCGTCTGTGCGGTGGCCAGGCCGGCCAGCAGCAGCCCGGCGCAGGCCGAGGCCGCGCGCGTGAAAGACAGATGCGTCATTGCAAGCTCCTTGCTGTGAGACCTTGAGTACGGGGCGGCTTACAGCTCGTTGAGCTTGGTGGTGGGGATCATCTTCCAGATGGCGGTGCTGCCCGAGGCGCTGATGTCGATGCGGTAGATCTCGTCATTGCCCTGGTTGATGGCCGACGCGCCAGTCTGCGGCGGCACACCGATCAGGTGCGAGACGATCAGCGGGTTGATGCCGCCATGGCCGACGATGACCACCGTGCCGCGCGGCGTGCGCTCGCGGATGGTCTTCAGGGCTGCTTCGGCACGGCGCGACTGGCTCTCCAGGGTCTCGCCGCCCTCCATGTCGTCGGTCCAGCTGAAGCGGCGCTTGTTCCAGTCGGCCACGATCGCCGGGTCCTTGTCGTTGGCGCCTTCGAACTTGCCGAAGAAGCGCTCGCGCAGCTCGTCCATGGCCACGATGCGGGTCTTGCCCTCGAAGACGGCGGCGGTCTGGGCGGCGCGCTGATGCGAGCTGGTGTAGACCGTGTCGATCTTCACATCGGCCAACAGGCGGCCAAGGTTGGCAGCCTGCTCGCGCCCCGTCGCGTTGAGCGGGTTGTCGGTGCCGCCCTGGATGCGGCCTTCGCGGTTCCAGTCGGTCTGGCCGTGACGTACCACGTATACGGTGAGCTGGGCATGGGCCGCGGCAGACCACAGCAGGGAAACAGCGACAACGGCCGCGAGCAGCAGCCCGTGGAGCGGGTGACGGGTCATGAATAGTCCTTTCAGCGTGCGGTGCGCACCCTGCTGGGTTAGTAGCGCGGTAGGCCGGCGCAGGGGTGCCCGGCAGCAAGGCCGCCGCCTCGCGCGGATGACGCGCAGACGCCGATGCGGCCCGCTGCGCAGTGTTTGCCTAGTGCATGACGTCGGAGTGACAGGACCACGTCGCTGATGTGACGCCGGAGCGCACGCTTACCCGCAGAAACACCGGGCAACGCGACGACGCTGCGGCTTGCGCGCGTGGCGTCGTGAACACCACCGCGAAAGGTCGACGGCGAGGTGGATAAAGAGAACGCCACCACTGTGGGTCAAGGGCACGGTGGATAAAAAGAACGCCACCGCTGCAGGTCGAGAGCACGGTGGCGCAAAAGAAAACGCCACCGCGCGTGCGCGGTGGCGTGAAGCCAGGACCGGTTGTACGGGCGGGTAGCCCCATGTCACCCCCAAGGGGATCGTTGGTGACGCCGAACCTGGAAAGACCCTCGTTTCCCCGTTGATCTGTGCGGCCTCTGTGGCGCGCTGCGCTCGGGCGCCTGTGTTCAGCGCCTCGCCTGCGCAGCCTGCCGGACCGGCTCTCTTCCTCCCTCGTTGTCCTGTCTGATCCGTCTGCTGAGTCTGCCGGCTTACTGCACGAACACGGCCACCGTGCGGCCGGGCACGGTGAATGTGCCGGTGCCGGACGTGAAGGTGGCTGTCTTCACACGCGCATCCGCACCGGCCGCCTGCACTGGATGCAGCGCGAGCGCACGGCCCTGCGCTGCCGCATGGCTGAAGCTGCTGGCGTTCTTGTTGGCGTTGATGAGCACGTAGACGGCCTGGTACTTGGCATCGCCACAGTTGCCGCCGCCCGCCTTGCTGCCGGCAATCCGCATGACCACGAGGCCCGTCTGCGAGGCGCTGCCCTGGTCCGGGAAGCTGACGCAGGCCTTCACGTCAGTACCGGTGCCCAGGCGGAACATGCTGGTGTCCTTGCGGACCTTGAGCAGATCGATGAAGGCGTCACGCGCGGCGGCGATCTCTGCGCCGCTGGGCTTGATGGCGGTGTTGGCCAGATAGGTGCCGATCAGGGTCCAGTTGTCCTGGTTCTTCTCGGCGCTGGGCAGGCCCATCTCGCCCCAGTAGTTGGTGCTGGCGGTCCAGTCGATGCGGTTGAACCAGTCGCCGGCGTTGTAGCTGTCGCGGTCCATGCTCTTGCTGCGCAGCAGCTCGTCACCGGCATGGATGAACGGAATGCCCTGGCCCATCAGCACCGTGCCCAGCGCCACCACCTGCGCCCGCGCACGTTCTGCGGCGGTGGTGGCCGTGGGGTGCTTGAACTGGGACATGTCCCAGAGCGTCTCGCCATCATGCACGCCGGCGTAGTTGATGACCTCGATGGGGTCCTGCGTGAAGCCGGCCTGCTGGCCGCCGTAGTCGTAGTCGCGCGCGAGCTTCCCGTTGAGTGTGAAGTCCCGCACGCTGCCCGCCAGACCGAGGCGGATGATGTCCTGCCAGTAGGCGGCGTTGGCGGCATCGCAGGTGGCGCTGGCATTCACGTCATAGCACTGGCCGCTGGCAAAGCCCTGGTTGCGCACCATCGCCGTGCCGGTATCGAAGGGGCCGCCGCCGCGAATGGCGTCGCGGATGCGGTCGCTGAAGCTGCCCACGCCCGTACCGGCCAGGTTGGCCTGGCGTGCCTGATCGAACAGACGGTCATTGACCACTTCACCGAAGTTCCAGGCCTCACCGTAGTAGTACAGATTGCGGCCGGCCGCAGCGTTCACCACCTGCTGAAGGCGGACGATGCCGCTCTTCGGGTGATGACCCATGATGTCGAAGCGGAAGCCGTCGATCTTGTAGTCACGCGCCCAGATGACTGCGGTGTCGATCATCAGCTTTTCCATCATCATGAACTCGGGCGCGGTGTTCTCGCAGCAGGTGGAGTTCTCGATGTAGCCGTCGCCGTTGAGGCGGTAGTAGTAGCCGGGCACGATGCGGTCCAGGAAGCTGCCGGCGGTGTGGTTGTAGACCACGTCCATCACCACGCGCAGACCGGCGGCATGCAGGCCCTGCACCATGGCGCGGAACTCGCGTACGCGCACGGTGCCGTCGGCGGCGTTGCTGGCGTAGCTACCCTCGGGCGCGGCGTAGCTGCGCGGGTCATAGCCCCAGTTGAAGCAGTCGGCGTCCTTGGCAGCGGCCACGGCGGCCTGCGGGCCGGTGTCGGTGGCGGATGTGGCTGCAGGAATGGTGGGCGTCGTACAGCCGCTCTCATTGACGCTGGAGATGTCATTGAGCGGAAGCAGATGCACATGGGACAGCCCCGCCTGCGCCAGACGGCGCAGATGCTGCATGCCGTTACTGCCACTTTCGGTGAAGGCCAGGTACTTGCCGCGGTTGGCGGCGCTCACGGTGCTGTCATTGGCAGAGAAATCGCGCGCGTGCAGCTCATAGAGCACGACATCGGCGTTACTGCCCAGCGGCGGGATCGCATGGGCGTCCCAGCCCGTCGGCTTGAAGGCGGCCGCAGAAATGTCTGCCACCATCGCAGCGCGCGAGTTGGCATTGAGCGTGAGCGCATAGGGGTCGACGACCTCGCTGGTGACCACCGCCTTGCTGCGCCAGTCCCAGGCGCGCACGTTGTAGGTGTAGTAGGCGCTGTTGGTCAGGGCCTTGTCGCCAGTGAGGCTCCACACGCCGGTGGCTGCATCCAGGGTCATGGCGGTAGTGGCGCCGCCCGCGATCTTCAGCTCCACTGCCTGTGCAGTGGGCGCCCACAATCGGAAGGTGGGCGTACCGTCCCCGGCAAAGCTCACGCCGAGCGTCTGATTTGCCGCCGCGGCATAGGCCTCGTCGAGCACGCCCTGGATCTGCAGGTGCGTCGCCTCGGCAGGTGTCGTGCCGGCAAAGCGCACCGCCACCAGCTGGCCCTTCATGAGCGTCTTGATCTGATCACGCGCCGCCTGCGGCACGCTGAGCGGCAGACCTGCGGCCTTGGCGCGGAACTTCGTCTGCAGATCAGCCGGCAGGGTGCCGGGCGTCAGATCGAAGCTGAGATCTGCCCCCACCACACCGCTGGCCCGCACCTCGATGCCGCCGTTGGCTGCGTAATAGAGCTTGTAGCTGTTGCCGCTGGCGGTCTGGTTGGGCCAGACCATCGTGCCCGCAGCCAGCCACACGGCGCGCGCGTGGGCCATGGCCAGCGAGGTGGTGGCATCCAGGCTGGTGAACACGCGGCAGTCGCCCTGCTTGAGCCAGATCTCCTGGCCGATCGTGGCGATGTTGGCGCTGAAGGTGATGGCGCGGTCGCAGTCCGGATCCTTGTCCGCGGTGGTCGCGCTGGTGGGCTTGTTGAGAACGAAGTCCATCTTGCCCTTGGTGGGGTCGATGGTGATGTCCACGTACCTGCCGTAGCTATCGGTCTGGTCAAACTCCCAGCGCGGGCTGCCCGGCCAGCCGGCCGAGGGCGTGGTCGGGCCGTTCCATGAATACACACCCCAGCCGGTGTAGGTGTTGTCGGTGCGCTGGTAGTGCACGCGCATCAGGTTCGGCCCGATGTTGGCCGGCGGCGGGGGCGGAGGAGGTGGCGGGGGCGGCGGGGGTGGCGAGGGTGTGGGTGCGGGCGCGGATGAACCGCCACCACCGCCGCCGCCACAGGCCGTCAGACCGCCCAGCCCGACCACCAGCAGACTGGCCACCACCGCAGCACGTGCGGCACTGCCGGCCAGATGCCAGGACGAACGCATTCCCTCCGGTGCCGGCGCTGCAGTAGCGGCCGGCCCACCCACGAGCCTGTCCATGCTGTCTCCTCCGTCACCACGGTTCGGGCGCTGCAGCCCGCCAGGTGCGACTTTCTTGTATGCGTCGCGGACAATGGGCCTCGCGACATTGCGGCGGATACTAGTGAAGTAAAACTACACGGTCAACGACAAAACGAGGGTTTCAGGGGCGTGATCGATCTCGAAACGTCGAACTAAAACTACATTTTCGGGTGTAGCGTCAGGTGAGTCTTGGCAATCGCCATACCGCTGTGCGGTGATGGCGCCCTGGTCGACGCGCGTGTCGCGACTCAGCGGGTGGCCGCGCGCCCTCGACACGGTATGTCGGCCCCTTCGGGCTTCGGTGCTGTTGATGAGCGCGCCGAATCGGCAGTCGGCTCGAAGCGTCCCGCGTTTGCGCGAGCCGCGTCAGCGCAGGGCGCTGCATACACTCGACCGGTACCCGCCACGGAGGCACACATGAAACACATCGCCCTGCTCATCGCCGCACTGACCCTCGCGCCCCAGGTGCTGGCCAAGCCCTGCGAGGAACTCAAGACCGAAATCGCCGCCAAGCTCGACGCCAAGGGCGTGAAGAACTACACGCTCGAGGTCGTCCCGGCCGATCAGGCGGGCGACAAGAAGGTCGTGGGCAGCTGCGAGGGGGGAAAGAAGAAGATCGTCTACGCGAAGAAGGCGTAGTTCAGGCGCCTTCAGACACCGAGCAGGCGCTCCAGCGCATCCGTATTCCGCGCCAGCTCGGCCGAGCGCCCTTCAAGCGCCACCCGCCCCTTCTCCAGCACCAGCGCCCGATCGGTGTGCGCCAGCACGGCGCGGGCGTTGCGGTCCACGATCAGGATCGCCAGGCCGCTTTCGCGGATTAGGCTGACGATCTGCCAGATCTCGCGCACCACGAGGGGCGCCAAGCCTTCGGTGGCTTCGTCGAGCAGCAGCACGCGCGGGTGGGTCATCAGTGCGCGGCCGATCGCGAGCATCTGCTGCTCGCCGCCGGAGAGCTGACCGCCGACATGGCTGATGCGTTCGGCAAGGCGCGGAAACGTGGCCAGCGTCTTGTCCAGGGTCCAGACGCTTTCGCCCTGCGCGGGCGCTCGCGCCGCCATGAGCAGGTTCTCGCGCACGGAAAGATTGGCGAATATGCCCCGCCCTTCAGGCACATAGCCCAGACCGAGGCGCGCAATGCGCTCGGGGCGCGCGGCGCTGATGTCCTGCCCCCCGAGGCGAATGACACCGCGCTGCTGACGCAGCAGGCCCATGAGCGCCTTCATGAGCGTGGTCTTGCCCATGCCGTTGCGCCCCAATAGACCCACGCTCTCACCAGCAGCCAGCTGGAAGCTCACGCCCTGCAGCACATCGCCGCTGCCGTAGCCGGCATGCAGGTCCTGCACCTCGAGCAGCGCGAGTTTGGCGCCTTGGGCGGCGTGATCAGGCGTCATGGAAGTCCTCGCCCAGGTAGGCGCGCTGCACTTCAGGATGCGCGCGGATGGCGGCGGGCGTGTCGCTGGCAATCACGCGGCCCTCGACCATGACGGTGATGCGGTCGGCAATGCGGAACACGGCGTCCATGTCGTGCTCGATCAGCAGGATGGCGTGGTTGGGCTTGAGCGAGCGCAGCAGCGCGAGCATGCGCTCGGTTTCCTCGGCGCCCATACCGGCGAGAGGTTCATCAAGCAATAGCACCTGCGGTGCAGTGGCCAGGCACATGGCGATCTCAAGCTGCCGGCGCTGGCCGTGGGAGATGCTGCTGGCCGTGCGCTGCGCCACCTCGCTCAAGCCCACCTGCGCGATGCAGGTGTGCGCGCGCGCGAGCAGTGCGGCGTCCTGCATGGCGGCCGCGCCGATGCGCCAGGGCGCCGGATCTGCGGCCTGCGCGGCCAGGCGGACGTTTTCCAGCACGGTGAAGTCGGCGAAGACGGTGCTGCGCTGATAGGTGCGGCCCAGGCCGGCGCGCGCGCGTTGCGGCTGCGCGATGCGCGTGACATCCGTCCCAAGCAGTTCGACCCGGCCATCGCTGGGCGGCAGCTCGCCTGCGAGCACGTTCACCAGCGTGGACTTGCCGGCGCCATTGGTGCCGATGACGGCGTGCACTTCGCCGCGCTTGAGTTCGAGCGAGACATCGCTCACCGCCACCAGTCCGCCGAAGCGGCGGGTGATGCCTTGGGCGCGCAGCAGCGTGGCGTCCATCGACGGGGCTTTCCGCTTGTCTGGCGCGGCTTTCCAGCCACTTTGCCCTGAAGAAGCGCTTGAATGCTCGATCTGTGCTTCATTGTCCGGGCCTGGAGCGGGCGCAAGCCGGTCCAGCAGCCCCGCCAGCCCCTTGGGCATCAAGGCCACGCAGGCAATGACCGTGGCGCCCATCCAGAGCTGCCAGTGCTTGCTGGCCTCGCCAATCAGCGCCTGGGACTGGAACGCGTCCTTGAGCAGCAGATAGGCCGCTGCGCCCAGCACGGCACCGCGCAGGCTGCCTAGGCCGCCGAGGATCAGCATCACCAGCACCGTGCCGCTGGTGTGCCAGCCGAGCATCTCGGGGTTCACGTAAGCGTCCTTCACGGCCCAGAGAAATCCCGCCAGCCCGGCGACTGCGGCAGACAACACGTAGGCCGCCAGCTTGTACGCAAAGGTGTTGAAGCCCAGGGCACGCATGCGCTGCTCGCTGGCCTTGATGCCGGCCAGGGCGCGGCCGAAGCGGCTGCGATTGACCAGCGCCAGCCCCACCAGCACGGCCACCAGCAGCGCAAAGCAAAAGCCGTAGAACACCGGCGCACGATCCAAGTCCAGCGCACCCGTTGCGGGCTTGAGGTTCATGTAGATGCCGTCCGTGCCACCGCCCAGGGGCGTGTCATGGAACAGGTAGTAGGCCATCTGCGCAAAGGCCAGCGTGACCATGATGAAGTACACGCCCTGGGTACGCAGGGCCAGCGCCCCGGTGACAAGCGCAAAGCCGGCAGCGGCCAGCACAGCCAGCGGCAGCAGCACGATCAACGCACCCGGCGCATCGGCAGGCGAAGCCAGCACGGCCACATAGGCCGCAATGCCGAAGAAGGCCGCGTGCCCCAGACTCACCAGCCCCGTTCGGCCCACCAGCAGATCCAGCCCCGCCACGAAGATGGCGTAGATCATGACTTTCACGGCGAGGTCCGTGCCGTAGCGGCCGAACACAAAGGGCACGATGGCGAGCAGCACGAGCGCGATCAGCAGCGGCGCGGCGCGCAGGATTGTTTGAAGCGTGAAGCCGCGCTTCACTTCCCTGCCCCGCCCATGCTGCTGCCAAACAGCCCCTGCGGCTTGATGAGCAGCACGGCTGCCATCAACACATATACGAGCACGCCGGCCGCCTGCGGCAGCAGCACCTTGCCAAAGGTGTCGACGAAGCCGATGAGCAGCGCTGCGACGAGTGCGCCCTTCACCGAGCCAATGCCGCCGATCACCACCACCACAAAGCTGATGATCAGGATCTGCTGGCCCATGCCGGGAAAGGCCGTGGTCACGGGCGCGGCGACCATGCCGGCCAGCGCCGCCAGCGCCACGCCGGCCGCAAACACCAGGCGATAGAGCAGACGAATATCCACGCCGAGCGCGGCCACCATCTCGCGGTTCATGCTGCCCGCGCGGATCTGCATGCCCAGCCGCGTGCGCGTGAAGACCCAGGCCAGCCCGAGCACCGCCGCCAGGCACACGGCGCTGATGAACAGGCGATACACGGGGTAGCTCAGCACTTCGGTCAGCGCCACGCTGCCGGCGAGAAACGCCGGCGCCGGCACGCTGTAGACGTCATCACCGATCAGCAGGGAGCGCAGCTCCTCGAACACGAGGATCAGCCCGTAGGTCATCAGCACCTGCTGCAGGTACTCGCGCTCGTACAGGAAGCTGAAAAAGGCCCATTCCAGCAGCAGGCCGATGAGCACGGCGATCACAAGGCCGATGGCCAGCACCGTGAAGAAGCCGCCACCGAAGGACGAAGTGAACCAGTGCGCATTCACCCAGGGCGCCAGGCCATAGGCCAGGTAGGCGCCCATCATGTAGAAGCTGCCGTGGGCAAGGTTGATCACGCCCATGATGCCGAAGATCAGCGTCAGCCCCGCAGCCACCAGGAACAGCAGCAGGCCGTACTGCACGGCATTGAGGCACTGGATCAGGAAGGACGCGAGGTCCATGTTGGTAGCGACCTCAGGTTCAGTGGATCGCTTGATCCAGCGCGCGGATCAGCCGGTCGATCTCCTGCGCCGTGTTGTAGTGCGCCATCGAGACCCGCACCACGCCGCCATGCGCATGCAGATCGAGGGCATCGGCCAGACGCCGGGCGTAGAAATCGCCGAAGCGGATGCCGATGCGATGCGCATCCACCGCACGCACAATGTCCTCGGAGCGCTGGCCGGCCACCACGAAGCTGATGGTCGGCATGCGGTCGGCCTGTTGCACGCGGGGCCGACCGATGATGCGCACGCCCTTGCGCTCGTGCAGCCAGCCCAGCAGCTGCTCGGCCAGAGCGTCTTCGTGCGCGGCAAAGGCATCAAAAGCCGCCTGCATCTGCTGGCGCGGCGTCCCGGCGGCGCCGAGTGTGCAGCCCACATGCTGCAAATAGTCCGCAATCCCGATGCAGCCGTACGACAGCTCGAAATTCACATTGCCCGGCTGCAACTTGTAGGGCAGCACCTCGGGGCCGATGAAGAAGTGGTTCAGGCTGGGCAGACCCAGCAGCAGCTCGCGCCGCCCCCAGAGCACCGCATAGTGCGGGCCGAAGACCTTGTAGAAGCTGAACACATACACATCCGCGCCGCTGGCCTGCACGTCCACCAGGCGGTGCGGCGCGTAGGCCACGCCATCCACGGCCAGCTTGCCGCCCACGGCATGCACGCGGCGCGCCACCTCGGCCACGGGGTTCACCGTGCCCAGTACATTGGACGCATGCGTCATGGCCACCCAGCGGGTGCGCGGCGAGAGCAGCGTGTCCAGCGTGGCGAGATCAAGCTCCAGGGTCTCGCGGCTCACCGGCCAGAGCTTGACCACCGCGCCCTGGGCCTGCAGGCGCATCCAACCACCCACGTTCGACTCATGATCCGTCTCGGTGACGATGATCTCGTCGCCCGGCCGGATGCTCGGTGCAATCGCCGTGGTGAGCAGGTGCATCAGCAGGGTGGTGGCCCCGGCCATGACGACTTCCTCGTCATGCGCCGCGTTGATCAGCTGCGCGACGCTGCGGCGCGCTTCAAGCACGCGCTCGGAGGCCGCCTGCGAGACCGCATAGCTCGCACCGAGCTGCACGGACGTGTTCAGGAGATAGTCTCGGACGCGGTCCGCCACGCGGCCCAGCACCTGCGAACCGCCGGCGTTGTCCAGAAAGACGAAGTCCTGCGCGAGCGCCGGGAATTCGGCGCGGATGGCATCCAGGTTGAGAACGCCCTGCATCCGCGTCACATGCGGCAGCCGCGGCCGGGGTCCGCCAGCGCCTTCACGGCCACGCGCACCGTCTTGTTCTCCTTGCCGTCCACCTTGCGCAGGTAGAAGTCCTGGACCGGATTGTGGCTCCTGGAGAGCGTGAAGGCACCGCGCGGGCTGTCAATGCGCGCGCTGCGCAACGCGGCGGTGAAGGCGTCCTTCTTGCTCAGGTCGCCCTTCACGGCATTGACGCCCGTGGCGAGCATCTGCGCCGCGTCATAGCCCTGCACGGCAAACACATCGGGCTGCAGCTTGTAGGTCTTCGCGTAGGCCAGACGGAAGTTGCGGTTGCGCGGCGTGTTCAGATCATCGCTGTAGTGCAGCGTGGTCTCGATGCCCTGGGACACCGGCGCGGCGGCCTCCAGCGTGCCGTCGGTGATGAACACGCCATACAGCGGAATGCTCTTGCGCAGGCCGGCTGCAGCGTAGTCCTGCAGGAACTTCACTGCTCCACCGCCGGAGAAGAAGGTGTAGACGGCATCCGGCTTAATGGCGGCAATCTCGGTCAGCAGCGCCTGGAACTCGCTGTTCGGAAAGGGCAGGTTCAGCTCGCGGATCACCTTGCTCTGGCCACCCGCCTCCAGCCCTTCCTTGAAGCCGGCCACGGTCTCGTCGCCCGCGGCGTACTTCCAGGTGATGGTGACCACGCGCTTGTAGCCCTTCTCGCGCATGACCTGGCCCATGGCATAGGCCGGCTGCCAGTTGGTGAAGCTGGAGCGGAAGATGTTGGGGGCGCACAGGTTGCCCGTGATGGCTGCCGCACCGGCATTGGGCACGATCATCGGGATGCCGGCCTCGCGGGCCACACGGGCCATGGCCATGGCCACGCCGCTGTGCACGCTGCCCACCACCACGTCCACCTTGTCGCGGTTGATCAGCTTGTTGATGTTGTCGGTGGCCTTTGCGGGGTCGCTCTCGTCATCGAGACGCACGATCTCGACTTCGCGTCCGCCCAACTTGCCGCCCTGCTCGGCCAAGTGCAGGCGAAAGCCGTTCTCGATGGCATTGCCCAGCTGCGCAAAGGTGCCGGTGTAGGGCAGCATGAGCCCGACCTTGAGCTTGGGCGCCTGCTGGGCGTGCACGGCGAAGCTGAACGACAGACTCAGGCTGCAGGCGGCAGCCAGGGCGAAGGTGCGGATCATGGGCGGGGCTTTCTGCAGAAGCGCTGCGGCCGCATCGGGCCTGGCGCTGTCACGTTCAAGGCGCGAAAGGATACCAATCGGCCCCATGGGCTTGCCCCATACACTGCCCCGCATGAACCCCTACGAATGGATCGGCTACGCGGCCGCCACGCTCACCACGGCGTCCTTCATCCCGCAGGCCTGGCAGGTGATCCGCACGCGAGACACGCGCTCGCTGTCCCTGCCGATGTATGCCACCTTCACCGCAGGCGTGGCCCTCTGGCTGGGC
Source organism: Piscinibacterium candidicorallinum (assembly GCF_047549485.1). Lineage (GTDB taxonomy): Bacteria > Pseudomonadota > Gammaproteobacteria > Burkholderiales > Burkholderiaceae_C > Piscinibacterium > Piscinibacterium candidicorallinum. Next base: position 3,281,542 of record NZ_CP180191.1, read on the forward strand.
TACGGTGTGGCGCTGCAGGCCTGGCCGATCATCATCGCCAATGCCGTCACACTGGTACTGGCGCTGTTCATCCTCTTGATGAAGCTGCGTCTGGGCTGAAGGGCGTCAACCCAAAGAAAACGGCCGGGATCGCTCCCGGCCGTCTTGCTTTGCGAAGCAACCAGCGATCAGTTGGTCCAGCCGAAACGCTTGATCTCGGCGGCAATGGCGTCGGTCAGCACCTGGTGACCCTTGGTGGTCGGGTGCACGCCATCGGCGAACTGATAGGTCGTGGCGCTTGCGCCTGCAGCCAGCGTGCCGGTGCCCGCGGGGCCGAGGTTCAGCGTCGTGCTGCAGAACAGCGAGGAGCCGTCGGTGATCGAGCCACTGGTGGCGGCGCTGATCTTGGCGCTGTCGCAGGCGGGCGTGGTGTTGTTGGTGATGCCGAAGGTGCCCGGGTTGTCGATCACGCGGTTGTTCAGCGTGTAGGCGTCGATGACCTGGACGTTCTTGCCGTTCAGGCCAGCCAGCAGGGTCTGGTTGAACAGTTGCACGAGACCCGAGAGCACGAAGCGGGCGTCATCGCTGGGCAGCGAGCGGCCAAACGGCGTGCGCGAGGAATCGGGCAGCGTCATCACCGCCACATAGCGGCCACCGTTGGCCAGCACGCGATCGGTCAGGCCGACCAGTTGCGTGGCGGCGGTGCGCACGTTGGCCTGCGCCTGGGCCAGGGTCTGACCGCTGGCTGCGAAGGTGCTGAATTGCACGAAGATGTCGTTGTTGCCGCCGAACAGGAACACGAGATCGTTCGCCGTGAAGTTCGTGAAGCGCGCCAAGTGGTTGGTGATCTGGCGGTCCATGGAATACGTCAATGCACCAGCGCCCGCAGCCGTGGGGCGACCAATGCCCTGCGGGTTGCTCACGCGTGCGCCACCCTGGGCGTAGTTGGTGCAGGTGTTCGCTGCGGCGGCACCGGCTGCGGCGGCCGGGCAGGCCACGACGTTCTCGGCGCTGCCGGCCGGGCCGAGTGCGGCACCCACAACGGCAGGCGTCGTGGCAATCCGCAGGTTGGTGGCGAGCATTTCAGGCCAGACCATGGAGCCGTTGGCCAGCGGGTTGGCCACCGTGCCGTTGGGGCCCGCGCCGGAGTTGGTCGTGAACTTGCCGCCGATGCCGTTGGTGGCTGCGCCGCCGCTGGTCAGCGGGAAGTAGGCGCCGCCATCCGACAGGCTGTCGCCGAAGACCACGAGGCGGCTGAAGCTGCCGACCGTGTTGGGTACACCAGCACCCGGCGTGAACAGCGGAGCGGCAGGGGCCGTCACGCTCGGAGCGGTCGTACCACCACCGCCGCAGGCGGCGAGGAACGCGGCAAAAGAGAGCGCCAACGCGCTCAGGCGTAGAGTCTTCATGGACACGGTTGTCTCCTCAAGGTCTGCAGCCGCTCGATCCCCGCGCGGTCTGCGTCGTCGGTATGGAAAGGGTTTGGAAGCCGGAGGACGGCGCCGCGATCGAGTGCGCGTCCGTCTAGCGAACGAGCGTTCGCTTTTCCGTTGCTAAACGTAAAGGCTGCTCGGAGTGGCGGCAAGCACTTTGCATGCTGCGCCGCGGCAATCACGAACGTGGCACCACGAATGCGGGAGTCGGTGTGGCGTACCCGCCGCGTCTGCCCGGCGTCGCACGCGGAATCAGCGCCCCGTTGCCCGTCCGCCGGGCGCGGAGACTGGCGCAGTCGCCCGCGCCAGACGGTCACGAATGGCCTCCCAAGCCAAGCCCTCCGGCGGCGCAGCGATATAGATGCGCCTGAGCTTGAGCGCGTCGAGCTCTCGCAGTGTGGCGTAAAGCATCTGCGCGTAGCCAGCAGCCTGCGCCGGCGCAGGGCGGAAGGCCCCTGCATATCCAGCCGGGCAATGCGGCGCAAACAGCCCGGTGTCGCGTCCGTCGTCGCCCGTGCGCACAAGCCCGTCAAGGGCAGACGCAGGAACCAGGAGGCTTTCGGTGGATGGCTGGTAGTGCGCGGGCAGGGTCCCGGCGGCACGCGGGCTGGCATGGGTGGCGCCGTGGACGGTCAAGCCGGTGATCCGAGCCACGTCCTCCCGGGTAATCGCGCCCGGACGCAGCAGCACCGGCTCGCGACCGGTGCAGTCAACGATGGTGGATTCGATGCCGACCTCGCTCGCCCCGCCATCCAGAATGGGCACGGCGTCGCCGAACTCCTCGCGCACATGGGCAGCCAGCGTCGGGCTCACATGCCCGTAGCGGTTGGCTGAGGGCGCCGCCACGCCCACCACGCCGCGGGCCTGGCACTCCAGCAGCAGAGCGCGCGCCACCGGATGCGAGGGGCAGCGCACGCCGACGCTGTCCTGACCGCCGGTCACCGCATCGCTCACATGCTCGGCGCGCGGCAGGATCAGCGTGAGCGGTCCGGGCCAGCAGGCGGCAATCAGTTTGAGCGCCCAATCGGGCACGCTGCGCGCCCAGTGGCTCACGAACTGCGGCGCGGCAATGTGCACGATGACCGGATGCGTGCTCGGCCGACCCTTCAGCGCGTAGATGCGCGCCACCGCCGCCGGGTCGGCCGCATTGGCGCCCAGGCCGTAGACGGTTTCGGTGGGAAAGGCCACCAGCTCGCCGGCGGCAATACGCCGGGCGGCCTGTTCGATGTCATTCATGGGATGCTGGGTCTGCGGATGACCCGCTCAAAACCGCTCGATCCCGAGCCGCTCGGCGATCCGCTTGGCCGCGGTCAGCGCGTCCGCCACGGTGTTGCCCAGCACGGTGATGTGGCCCATCTTTCGGCCCGAGCGTGCATCGGCCTTGCCGTAGAGATGCAGCTTGGCGTTGGGCTCGCGCAGGACGTAGGCCCAGTCGGGCTCGCGGAAGCGGCCCTGCTCGTCTTTCCAGACATCGCCCAGCAGGTTGATCATCACCGCCGGATGGTGCTGGCGCGGCGAGCCCAGCGGCAGGCCGGCCATGATGCGGGCCTGCTGCTCGAACTGGCTCGTCACGCAGGCATCGATGCTGTAGTGACCGCTGTTGTGCGGGCGCGGCGCCATCTCGTTCACGAGTAGCTGCAGCTCGCCGGCTGCATTCTTCACCACGAAGAACTCGACGCACAGCACGCCCACGTAGTTCATGCCATGCGCAATACGTTGCGCGGCAGTCAGTGCGCGGGCGGCGATGTCCTGCGTGGCCTGCGGGCTGGGCACCATGCTGATGGCCAGAATGCCGCCACGATGGATGTTCTCCGCCACCGGGTAATGCACCATGCTGCCGTCCGATGCGCGGGCGACGATGACCGACACCTCGTAGGCGAGATCCAGCATCTTCTCCAGCACGCAGGGCACCTTGCCGAATTGATCGAAGGCGGCCTTGGCCTCAGCCAAGGTGCTGACGCGCGCCTGGCCCTTGCCGTCATAGCCCAGGCGCGCCACCTTCAGGATGCCCGGCAGCAGGTGCGCCACGTTCTCGCCCAGATCGTCGGCCGTGCGCACCACAAGGTGGGGCGCGACCTCGATGCCCTGCGAGGTGACGAAGGCCTTCTCGGCGATGCGGTCCTGGGCAATGGCCACGGCGTTGCCGCGCGGACTGACCTGGCTGCGATCAGCCAGCCAGTCCAGAGACTGCGCCGGCACGTTCTCGAACTCGGTGGTGACCGCGCCCGCACGCGCGGCGAGCTTCTCCAGACCGAGCGGCTCGAGGTAGTCGGACAGCACATGGTCGTCGGCCACGCTGATGGCCGGGCCGTCGTGCGCGGGGTCGAGCACCACCACCTTGTAGCCCAGGCTCTGCGCCGCCATGCAGAACATGCGGCCGAGCTGACCGCCGCCGAGCAGACCCAACCAGGAACCGGGAGCGAGTGTTTTCATGGGCGTCTTTGGTGCTTCAGTGAAGAGAATTGAAGTGCTTTCCGCTTGTCTGGCGGACTTCCTCAGCCATTTTGGCCTGAAGAAGCGCTCCCAGAGCCATTCTTCATGTTTGAGTGCGGGCTACTTGAGGGGTTCGAGCTTCATGTTGCGCGCCACTTCGGTCTGGCGCGCGCGGAAGGCTTCGAGCTTCTCGGCCAGGCCCGCGTCTTCGCGCGCGAGCAGGGCCACGGCAAACAGGCCGGCGTTGGCCGCACCGGCTTCGCCAATCGCGAAGGTGGCTACCGGAATGCCCTTGGGCATCTGCACGATGGAGTGCAGACTGTCCTCGCCACGCAGGTACTTGGAGGGCACGGGCACGCCCAGCACCGGCACGATGGTCTTGGCGGCCACCATGCCCGGCAGGTGGGCCGCACCGCCGGCGCCGGCGATGATGGCCTTCAGGCCTCGGCCGGCGGCGGCTTCGGCATAGCGGAACATGTCGTCAGGCATGCGGTGGGCGCTGACCACCTGCGCCTCATAGGGCACGCCGAACTCCTCGAGCATCTTCGCGGCCTGGCTCATGACCTCCCAGTCCGAGTTGCTGCCCATGATGATTCCTACCAGCGGAGTACTCATGCAAAGGCCTTTCCGGTGAGCTTCTCGTAGGCCTCGCGGTACTTCGCCGCGGTGGCATCGATCACGTCGGCCGGCAGGCTGGGCGCCGGCTTGGTCTTGGGCCAGGGTTGGCCGGACGCATCACGCCAGGCCTCGAGCCAGTCGCGCACGAACTGCTTGTCGTAGCTCGGCGGGCTGATGCCTTCGCGGTAGCTGTCGGCGGGCCAGAAACGGCTCGAATCGGCCGTGAGCACCTCGTCCATCAGCGTCAGGCGACCCTGCTCATCCAGCCCGAACTCGAACTTGGTGTCGGCAATGATGATGCCGCGCGTGGCGGCGTAGTCGGCGGCTTCCTGATACAGATGGATCGACACGGTACGGATCTGCTCGGCCAGGTCCTTGCCGACGATCTCGCACATCTTCTCAAACGAGATGTTCTCGTCGTGCTCACCCATCTCGGCCTTGGTGGCGGGCGTGAAGATCGGCTCGGGCAGCTTGCTGGCCTGCTTGAGACCTGCAGGCAGCTTGATGCCGCACACCGCACCGCTGTCCTGATACTCCTTCCAGCCGCTGCCGGCCAGATAGCCGCGCACCACCGCCTCAACCATCACCGGCTTGAGCTTCTTGACCACCTGCGCCCGGCCACGCACCTGATCCACTTCACCGGCCGCAACCACGGTCTCCGGCGAAATGCCAGTGCCGTGGTTGGGAATGATGTGCGCCAGCTTGTCGAACCAGAACAGCGCCATGCCCGTCAGCACACGACCCTTGTCCGGAATCGGCTCGTTCATGATCACATCGAAGGCCGAGAGCCGGTCGCTGGCAACCATGAGCATCTTGTCGCTGCCGATGCCGTAGTTCTCGCGAACCTTGCCGCGGCCCAGCAGGGGCAGCGAAGTGATGGTGGATTGATAGAGCGTTGTCATAGGGTCGAAATGAAGGGCCAAAACGAAAAGCGCGGCTGCGAATTACTCGTCAGCCGCGCTGAATCTAGCGTCTGAGGCGCGATTTTATGCGCGGATCGGCCTCAGTCCAGAGCGCTGTGGCTTAGTTCACCACCTGCGCAAGCTCACCCGCCTTGTAGCGCTGTGCCACCTGCTGCAGGGTCAGGGGCTTGATCTTGCCGGCCTGGCCTTCGCAGTTGAACTCGATGTAGCGCTGCTTGCAGATCTGCTTGGCGGCCTCGCGGGCGGGCTTGAGGTACTCGCGCGGATCGAACTTGCTGGGGTTCTCGAACATGAACTTGCGCACAGCGGCCGTCATCGCCAGGCGGATGTCGGTGTCGATGTTGATCTTGCGCACGCCGTGCTTGATGGCTTCCTGGATCTCGGAGACGGGCACGCCATAGGTCTCCTTCATGTCGCCGCCGTACTTGCGGATCTCGGCCAGCAGGTCCTGCGGCACGGAAGACGAGCCGTGCATCACCAGATGGGTGTTCGGGATGCGGCGGTGGATTTCCTTGATGCGGTCGATCGCCAGGATGTCGCCGGTGGGCTTGCGTGTGAACTTGTAGGCGCCGTGGCTTGTGCCGATCGCGATGGCCAGGGCGTCGAGCTGGGTGCGCTTGACGAAGTCTGCGGCCTGCTCGGGGTCGGTCAGCAGCTGCTCACGGGTCATCGTGCTGTCGGTGCCGTGGCCGTCTTCCTTGTCGCCCTTCATGGTCTCCAGCGAGCCCAGGCAGCCGAGCTCACCTTCCACCGTGACGCCGATCGCGTGGGCCATGTCCACCACCTTGCGGGTGACGTCGATGTTGTAGTCGTAGCTGGCAATCGTTTTGCCGTCAGCTTCCAGACTGCCGTCCATCATCACGCTGGAAAAGCCCAGATTGATGGCGCCCTGGCACACATCCGGGCTCTGGCCGTGGTCCTGGTGCATCACGATCGGGATGTTCGAGTAGCTCTCCACCGCCGCGCTGATCAGGTTGCGTAGGAAGGCTTCGCCGGCGTACTTCCGGGCGCCTGCGCTGGCCTGCATGATCACCGGCGCGTTCACTTCCTTGGCCGCTTCCATGATGGCCTGGACCTGCTCCAGGTTGTTCACGTTGAAGGCGGGAATGCCGTAGTTGTGTTCCGCCGCATGGTCGAGCAGCTGGCGCATGGAAACGAGGGGCATGGAAAGGCTCCGAGAGGATGAAAAAGCGGGCGGCGTTCGGGCCGACTCGACCCGGTGGACGGCAGATCTGGGGCAATCGGCCCGACGGCGACTACACGGCGCGGCGTAGTGGCGCTAAGGCCTTGATTTAGATGCCGAAATTGTAGCCAGCCAAGCCGGCATGCGGCCGTCGAGGCCTGCCGCAGGGGGCAGGGCTCGCGACCGCGGCTGAGGAACCGCTAGCGAGCGTACGGGCCTATGCGGCGATCAATCAAAATCGGACGCGCGATAGGCATAACTACATCACGCCATGAGGCCCGCCAGAAAAGCGGAGAGCCGCTGCGCAGCCCGCAGCATTCAGCCAAAAACGGTCAGCCGCCCACCCGAGCAATCTTGAGCATGTTCGTGCCGCCCGGCGTGCCCATGGGTTCACCACACGTGATCGCATAGGTGTCGCCGCTCTTGAGCACGCCGCGCTCGATCAGCAGGCGCTCGGCCTGGGTCATGGCTTCGTCGCGGTCGGAACTGGTGGCCATGATCATGGGGCGCACGTTGCGGTACAGGCTCATCTTGCGCTGCGCGGCCACGCGCGGCGTGAGGGCATAGACCGGCACGTGGATCTTGTGGCGGCTCATCCAGAGCGCCGTGGAGCCGGAGTCCGTGAGCGCAACGATGGCCTTGCAGCCGAGGTGATGCGCGGTGAACAGCGCGCCCATGGCGATGGTCTGGTCGATGCGGCTGAAGGTCTTGTTGACGAAGTCGGCGTCGAGCTCGATCTCCTCCGCCAGCTCGCTCTGCAGGCAGACGTTGGCCATGATCTCGACCGTCTCGACCGGGTACTTGCCGCTCGCAGTCTCGGCACTGAGCATGACGGCATCGGTGCCGTCGAGCACCGCGTTGGCCACGTCGCTCACCTCGGCGCGCGTGGGCACCGGGTTCACGATCATGGACTCCATCATCTGCGTGGCGGTGATGACGAGCTTGTCCTGCTCGCGGGCCAACTTGATCATGCGCTTTTGCAGCGCGGGGACCGCGGCGTTGCCCACTTCCACGGCCAGATCGCCACGCGCGACCATGATGCCATCGCTGGCATCCAGAATGCTCTGCAGCACCTCGGGCACGATGGCCTCGGCCCGCTCGATCTTGGCGATCATGCCCGGCTTGTGCTTGTAGGCCGCGGCGGCCACATTGCACAGCTGGCGGGCCATCTCCATGTCGGTGCGGTTCTTGGGGAAGCTCACGGCCACGTAGTCGGCCTGCAGGGCCATGGCGGTCTTGATGTCCTCCATGTCCTTGGCAGTGAGCGCGGGTGCGGTCAGGCCGCCGCCCTGTTTGTTGATGCCCTTGTTGTTCGACAGCTCGCCGCCGATGACCACCGTGGTATGGATGGCCTCACCGCGCACTTCATCGACCTTCAGCACGATCAGCCCGTCATTGAGCAGCAGGATGTCGCCGGCCTTCACGTCGCGCGGCAGGTCCTTGTAGTCCAGACCCACAGCCTGTTCATCGCCTAGTTCGGTGCGCGAGCCATCGAGCACAAAGCGTGCGCCCTGCTCCAGATGCACGCGCCCCTCGGCAAACTTGCCGACCCGGATCTTCGGGCCCTGCAGGTCCGCCATGATGGCGACTTCCTTGCCGACCTTGGCCGAGACCTCGCGTACCAGCTGCGCACGGGCAATGTGGTCCTCGGCCTTGCCGTGAGAGAAGTTCAGGCGCACCACATCCACGCCGGCGCGGATCATGCGTTCGAGAACATCGGGACTGGAACTGGCCGGGCCCAGGGTGGCCACAATCTTGGTGTCGCGGGTGCTCATGGATGCTTCATTCAATTGGACACGCGAGTATGCGAGGCGTGCGCACGCAGCGGCAACCCCTATCGGACTACAGCGTCGATGTAGGCAACGCCGTACGCCCGAACCAGAAAAGGAAAACGCCCCGCGGTTGCGGATCCGCGGGGCGTTTCATGTGCTGGAGCGGTTCAGCCCTTGGCGCGCGCCTGCAGTGCCGCCACCGCGGGCAGCGTCTTGCCTTCCAGGAACTCGAGGAAGGCGCCACCGGCCGTGGAGATGTAGCTCACCTGATCGGCAATGCCGAACTTGTTGATGGCGGCAATCGTGTCGCCACCGCCCGCGATGCTGAACGCGGGGGACTCGGCAATCGAGCGGGCCAGGCCCTCGGTGCCCTTGGCGAAGGCGTCGAACTCGAACACGCCCACCGGGCCGTTCCAGACGATGGTGCCGGCCGACTTGAGCATCGCCGCCAGCGCGGCCGTGGTCTGCGGGCCGATGTCCAGGATCATGTCGCCTTCGGCCACGTCCCTGGCCGCCTTGGTGGTGGCGGGTGCGTCGGCCGCGAAATTCGGGGCCACGACCACGTCGGTGGGGATGGGCACGGTGGCGCCGCGGCTGGCCATCAGGTCGATGATCGTGCGGGCTTCAGCCAGCAGTTCGTGCTCGCACAGGCTCTTGCCCACCGGCAGGCCCTGGGCCGCCATGAAGGTGTTGGCAATGCCGCCGCCGACGATGAGCTGGTCCACCTTTTCGGCCAGGCTTTTGAGAATGGTGAGCTTGGTGGACACCTTGCTGCCGGCCACAATCGCCACCAGCGGGCGCTTGGGTGCGGCGAGCGCTTTCGTCAGCGCCTCGATCTCGGCAGCCATCAGCGGGCCAGCCACCGCCACCGGCGCAAAGCGCGCGATGCCGTGGGTCGTGGCCTCGGCGCGGTGCGCGGTGCCGAATGCGTCGTTCACGTACACGTCGCAGAGCGCGGCCATCTTCTTGGCGAGCTCTTCGCTGTCCTTCTTCTCGCCCTTGTTGACGCGGCAGTTCTCCAGCAGCACCACCTCACCTGAGGCCACGGTGAAGCCGCCGTCCACCCAGTTCTGCACCAGGCGCACGGGCTGGCCCAGCAGCTCGGACAGGCGCGCGGCAATGGGTGCCAGGGAGTCTTCCGGCTTGAACTCGCCCTCGGTGGGACGGCCGAGGTGGCTGGTCACCATCACGGCGGCGCCAGCCCGGGCGGCCTGCTGAATGGCCGGCACGCTGGCGCGGATGCGGGTGTCGTCGGTGATGTGGCCAGCGTCGTCCTGCGGCACATTCAGGTCGCTGCGGATGAACACGCGCTTGCCGGCCAGCGCCACATCGTTGAGGGTGAGTACGGTCTTCGTCATCGTCGGGTGCTTCGATTCGAAAGGAACTTCCAGAAACCTACTGCGCGTGCCGATTCGCGTGCTCCCGAATGACGCAGACTCGTCGCCGTACTACTCGTACTGTCTGCGCTGCTCACACGCGACTCGACACGCTCGCTACGGTTTCTACCAGTTCCTAGTTTGGTGGATTGAGGATTCATGCGGCTCCCCAGACCAAAATGGCTGGAGAATGGCTTCCCACAAGCGGAAAGCCCTGTGAGCGCGGCCAGAAAAAAGCCTCCGCGGCAGGCTTGAACCGGGAGGCTTCCTGGCTGGGCGGGTCGACTGAAGCGCCCGTTACTTCGCCATCACCCGGACCATCTCCAGCACCTTGTTGGAGTAGCCCCACTCGTTGTCGTACCAGCTCACCACCTTGATGAAGGTGTCATCCAGGGCGATGCCGGCGTCGGCATCGAACACGCTGGTGCAGGGCTCGCCGCGGAAGTCGGTGGCCACCACCTTGTCTTCGGTATAGCCCATCACACCCTTCATGGCACCCGTGCTGGCGGCCTTCATGGCGGCGCAGATCTGCTCGTAGGTGGCCGGCTTTTCCAGCTCCACGGTCAGGTCCACGACGGACACGTCGCTGGTGGGCACGCGGAAAGCCATGCCAGTGAGTTTCTTGTTCAGCGAGGGGATCACCTTGCCCACGGCCTTGGCGGCGCCGGTGGAGCTGGGGATGATGTTCTCGAGGATGCCGCGGCCGCCGCGCCAGTCCTTGTTGGAGGGGCCGTCCACCGTCTTCTGCGTGGCAGTGGCCGCGTGCACGGTGGTCATCAGGCCGCGCTTGATGCCCCAGGTGTCATGCAGCACCTTGGCCACCGGGGCCAGGCAGTTGGTGGTGCAAGAGGCGTTCGAGATGATGGCTTCGCCCTTGTACGCGGTGTGGTTCACACCGTAGACGAACATCGGCGTGTCGTCCTTGGACGGCGCGCTCATGATCACCTTCTTGGCGCCGGCCGTGAGGTGGGCCGTGGCTGTGGCGTTGTCCAGGAACAGGCCGGTGGACTCCACCACGATGTCTGCGCCCACCTCGTTCCACTTGAGTTCCGCCGGGTTCTTCACGGCGGTCAGGCGGATCTTCTTGCCGTTGACCACGAGCGTGTTGCCGTCCACGGCGACGTCGCCCTTGAAGCGGCCATGCACGCTGTCGTACTTGAGCATGTAGGCCAGGTAGTCAGGCTCGAGCAGGTCGTTGATGCCGACGATCTCGATGTCGTCCGCGAAGTTCTGCACCGCTGCACGGAACACCATGCGACCGATGCGACCGAAACCGTTGATGCCTACCTTGATGGCCATTGAAGCTCTCCGAAAGTCAAAGACAAAAGTTGTTCTGTGCGACTGTGCGCCCCCTCAGGCGCCGATCGCATCCTTCACCGTGCGCACCACGTTCTCGGTGGTGAAACCGAAGTGCTTGAACAGCACGCCGGCCGGGGCGCTTTCACCGAAGGTGTCGATGCCGACCACGGCGGCGCAGCCGTACTTCCACCAGAAGTCGGTCACACCGGCTTCCACCGCGATCCGCGGCAGGCCGGCGGGCAGCACTAGTTCCTTGTAGGCCGTGGTCTGCTTGTCGAAGGTGGTGGTACTCGGCATGGAGACCACGCGCACGGCAATGCCCTCCTCGGCCAGCTGGGCCTGCGCCTGCAGGGCCAAGGCGATCTCGCTGCCGGTACCGATGATCACGGCGCGGGCCTTGGCCACACCGTCAGGCGCTTCGCTGATGACATAGGCGCCCTTGCGGATGCGGGCCATCACTTCGGCGGGCGAGCCTTCGCGCTTCACGAAGGGCAGGTTCTGGCGCGAGAAGATCAGCGAGGTCGGACCGGTGACGCGCTCGCAGGCCACCGCCCAGGCCACCATGCTCTCCACGGTGTCGCAGGGGCGCCAGAGGTCCATGTTCGGGATCAGACGCAGGCTGGCCACATGCTCGACCGACTGGTGCGTGGGGCCGTCTTCGCCCAGACCGATGCTGTCGTGCGTGAACACGAAGATGTTGCGCAGCTTCATCAGCGCGGCCATGCGCAGGGCATTGCGCGAATAGTCCGCAAAGGTCAGGAAGGTGCCGGAGAAGGGCAGCACGCCGCCATGCAGGGCCATGCCGTTGGTCGCCGCGCTCATGCCGAACTCGCGCACACCCCAGTTGATGTGACGGCCGGCCTGGAAACCCGCTTCGGTGCGGCGCACGGGCACCACGCCCTTCCAGTCGGTGAAGTTGCTGCCGGTCAGGTCGGCGCTGCCGCCCACCATCTCGGGCAGCACTTCGACCAGCGCGCCGATGGCCTGCTGGCTGGCCTTGCGGGTCGCAATGGTCTCGCCGCGCTCGATCATGCCGCTGACGGCGGCAAGCACGGCATCGTCCCACTTGCGCGGCAGCTCGCCGGCCATCCGGCGCTTGAACTGGCGGGCCTTTTCCGGGAAGGCATTGCGGAAGGCTTCGAACCGGGCGTCCCATTGGGCCTGGGCGGCCGCGCCGCGGGCCTTCAGGCTGAAGCCGGCATACACGTCCTCGGGCACCACAAAGGGTGGGTACTCCCAGCCCAGGGCTTCGCGCGTGGCGGCTACTTCCTTGTCGCCCAGCGCGGCGCCATGCACCTTGTCGGTGCCTGCCATGTTGGGTGCGCCCTTGCCGATCACGGTGCGTGCGCAAATGAGGGTGGGGCCGCGGTCGGTGGATGCGTTGATGCGGGCCTGCTTGATCGCGGCGTCCACGGCGTAGACGTCGTGGCCGTCCACGGCGCGGATCACGTTCCAGCCATAGGCCTCGAAACGCTTGGCGGTGTCGTCGCCGAACCAGTGCTTGACCTCACCGTCGATCGAGATGCCGTTGTCGTCATAGACCACGATCAGCTTGGAGAGCTTGAGCGTGCCGGCCAGCGAGCAGGCTTCATGGCTGATGCCTTCCATGAGGCAGCCGTCGCCGGCGAAGACCCAGGTCAGGTGGTCGACGATGTTGTGACCGTCGATATTGAACTCGGCGGCCAGCAGCTTTTCGGCCAGGGCCATGCCCACACCGTTGGCCAGGCCCTGACCCAGCGGGCCGGTGGTGGTTTCCACGCCGGGTGTGATGTGCACCTCGGGGTGGCCGGCGGTCTTGCTGTGCAGCTGGCGGAAGTTCTCGATCTCCTTCATCGGCAGATCGAATCCCGTGAGATGCAGCAGGGCGTACTGCAGCATGCTGCCGTGTCCGTTGGACAGCACGAAGCGGTCGCGGTCCGCCCAGGACGGATCGGCCGGGTTGACCTTGATATGGCCGAACTGCGGTGCAAACAGGGCCACCGCAATCTCCGCCATGCCCATGGGCGCGCCGGGGTGGCCGGAGTTGGCCTTCTGCACGGCATCCATGGCCAGTGCGCGGATGGCGTTGGCCATCTTGGAGAAGGAGGGGTTGTTCAGTGCAGTCACGGACATGAGGGCCTCGGTTGAGCGGCGCCGGCACTCGCAGTCCGGCCGGCAGAAGCGGTGCCGCACCCGCCGGCCACTGAACAAGGGCTGGCGGGGCCCCGGGCCGGCGCTGGTGTCGCCGCCCTCGGGGCGCATGGCAACGCGCCTGGGAATGGGAAGACTCCGGGTGCCCGAACCCTTGAAACACCGCCCGCGCTGGATGCCGCGTGGGTCAGGTTCCGCGATCGTGCTGCGGGTTCTGGAGCGATTGTCGAAAACGCGGGATTTTACTCTTTGGCCCCACACTGCCAGAATCGCCGCAACTGAATCGGAGCCCCCATGCTGCTGACCTCCCTCCAAGGCCTGCCGTCCTTCCTGATCCATCTGGGCTTGGCCCTGGCACTCACCATCACCTTCGTGATCGTCTACATGCAGATCACGCCCTACCCGGAGCTCAAGCTGATCCGCGAGGGCAATCCCGCGGCGGCTGCCAGCCTGTCCGGCGCCACCCTGGGCTACGTGCTGCCCCTGGCCTCGGCCATTGCCCACAGCGTCAACTGGATGGACATGCTCGTCTGGGGCGGGGTGGCCTTTGTCGTGCAGGTGCTCGTGTACTTCCTGGTGCGCCTGATGCTGCCCAACCTGATCCATGACATTCCGGCCGGTCGCAGCGCCGCCGGCATCTATCTGGGCGTCTGCGCCCTGGCCGCGGGCATCCTGAATGCGGCCTCAATGACCTACTGACCGCCGGTCATGCCCCGGCTGTTCATCGACGCGCCGCTGGCGGTCGGCCAGATCCTGCAACTCCCGGACGACAGCGCGCGCCACGTGCAGGCCCTGCGCCTGCGCGAGGGCGATCCGGTGGTGCTCTTCAATGGCACCGGCGGCGAATACACCGCCACCCTGTCCTTCTCCGGCCGCAAGGTCTCGGCCAGCACGCAGAGCTTTCTGGCCGACGACCGCACGCCGGCGCACCGCTTCATCCTGGCCCAGGCGCTGCTCTCGGCAGACAAGATGGACTGGGTCATCCAGAAAGCCACCGAGCTGGGCGTGGCCGAGATTGCGCCCTTTGCCGCCGCACGCAGCACCATCAGGCTCGACGACGCCCGCGCCGAGAAGCGCCTAGCCCACTGGGCTGGCGTGGCCCGGGCCGCCTGCGAGCAGTGCGGCATGAACCGTGTGCCCGTGGTGCATCCGATCGCCCCGCTGTCGGCGGTGGCGCGCCGGGCGCATGACGAGCACATGGGCCGCCTCGCGCTGGCCATCGGCACCCAGCGCGCACCGCATGAGCTGCCCCCACCCGCAGCCGATTCCGCCACGATGATCGTCATCGGCCCGGCGGGCGACTTCAGCGCCGATGAGTTGACACTGCTTGACCATCACGGCTTTGCGAGGCTGGGCCTCGGTCCGCGCGTGCTGCGCACGGAAACCGCCGGCATGGTCACGGTGTCGATGTTGACCGCCGTCTGGCGCCTGATCTAAACCGGCCTTCCGCACTTACACGGAACGGAGAGCCGATCATGGGACTGCTGGACGGATTGTTGGGCAATGCATTGGGCAGCGTGCTGGGCGGCCAGCAGGCGGGTGGCGGCCAAGGCGCACTGATCAACGCCGTGCTGGGCATGCTCAACAACGGCAGCAGCGCCGGCGGGCTGCAGGGCATGCTGGCGCTGCTGCAGCAGGGCGGCCTGGGTGATCAGGTGGCCTCCTGGGTCGGCACAGGGCAGAACCTGCCGGTGTCGGCCGATCAGATCATGCAGGCTCTGGGCGGGGCCGGCGGCGGAGGCGGTGCGGGCGGCCTGCTCGCGCAACTGGCGCAGCAGACCGGCATGGGCCAGCAGGACATCGCCGGCCATCTCTCGCAAGTGCTGCCGGATGTCGTCAATCACCTCACGCCCAGTGGCCAGTTGCCGCAAGGCGGCATCCCGGATGCGTTGCAGGCACTTTCCGGCCTCCTGAACCGCTGAACCTGCGCCTTGGCGCACAGGCTTGCGGGTAAGTGCGGAGGGCGTGCGCCGAACATTGGCGCAGCATGACGCTCCAAGCTGCCATGACTCGATCTGCGCTGACCTCCATGCTTCTCACTTCTTCGGCCCGCCAGCTCACACCGGCGGCAGCCGATGGGCTTGCCGAACCCTCGCACGCCGACGCTGCGGCTGCACAGCCGGAACGCATTGCCCGGCGGCGTCTCGTGCTCGCGGCCAGCGGCCTGCCTCTGCTGGCGCTGCCCGGCTTGGCGGGCGCCAGCGGCGGCACGACTCTGCCCCTTACGCCGCGGCAGTCCGAGGGACCCTTCTACCCGCAGCAGAGCTTCTTTGCGCAGCGCAGCGATCTGGACGCCGATCTGCTGCAGGTCGCGGGCAGCAACGCCTCGGCGCGCGGGACGCCCATGGCGCTATCGGGCCGCGTGCTGAACACGCGCGGCGAGCCGGTGGGTGGCGCGCTGGTGGAGATCTGGCAGTGCGATGCCGGCGGCACCTACCTCTACACCGCCCAGACCCTGCGCCAGGGCGACCCCGGCTTCCAGGGCTTTGGCCGCACCGTCACCGACGCGCAGGGCCGCTACGCCTTCCGCACCCTGCGGCCGGTGCCCTACGGCGGCCGCGTGCCCCACGTGCATGTGAAGGTGGCGCTGACCGAGCGCGGCGCGCGACGCGAGCTGCTGACCACCCAGGTCTATCTGCGCGGCGACGATCTCTCCGGCGACTTCGTCATCCGCAGCGCCCCCGCCGCCCTGCGCGACCGGCTGATTGCCAGCGTGCAGACCACGCCTGCCGAAGTACGCGCAAGCTGGGACATCGTCGTCGCAGCTTGAGGCATTCAGAAAGCGGTTCCGCTTGTCTGGTGCGACTTTTCGAGCAGTTTGGTCTGAAGAAGCCCTTGGAATGGACATCCCGCATTCAGAGTCAAGCATCGACGCGCCTTTCCAGACCAAACTGGCTGAAAAGCCGCACCAGCCAAGCGGAAAGCGTGCCCAGACACGGCGCTTGATCTAGCGCCGCGGGGTGGCGCCCCCGGCTTCCGCGCCCGAGCCGCCGCCTGCAGCCAGCTGCGCCGCCGCGCTTCGCTGCATGTATTCGGCAATCCAGCGCCGCAGGTCGGTCCACATGCGCGCCAGCTCCAGGTCATTGGGTAGCTCCAGCGCATGGGGCAGCTCGATGGTGAGCACAGCCACGCCGCGATGCACGCCGCCGTAGTTGCCCAGCGAGCCCGGATACACCCCCAGCTGATCCAGATACAGGCGCCCGAGCTGCCGCGGCGGCGAGAGGTTCTGCGGCTTGGGGCCGTCGTAGTCCAACAGGCCGAACGGAGCGTGCACTGAGATGATCACGTCCGGCGCAAAGCGGTCGATCTCGTCCAGCAGCCAACGGGTTTCGGGCTCGCTGGCCGGCGCACGGCCGGGGAAGCGCCGCGGGTCCTTGCGCGCCGTGCCCTCCCACCACTTGCGGGCCTTGGGCTCCCAGCCGGGCGTGGGGAAGTTGCGGTTCAGATCAACGCCGTTGGCGTTCACGCGGGTGGCTGGCCTGGCGAGCAGACCGTCCGGGTTCATGGCGGGTACGACGCGCCAGTGGAAGACCTCGGCTCCGTCTGACTTGGACGGGCCGCCGGCGGCGTCGCGCGCCAGCCACTCTGCCCAGCGCAGCACGGTGGCGATGGCGGTGAGTTCATCGCCATGGATGCCGCCCACCAGCAGCACGCGCGGCTGGCGCAGCGTCGCGGCTGGCGCGCGCTCGCCCGTTTGCGAGCTGCTGGGCCGAACGCCGGCCGCGGGCGCGCCGAACTCGCGTACCAGAATCGGCCGGCCCCGAACGGACTTTGCGCCCGTAGGCACGAAGGCCAGACGCGCGCAGTCCACCGGTTTGAATGCTGACAGGCGCTGCACGAGCGCCTGGCAAGCGGCCAGGTCACTCTCGAGGGCGGGTCTGGGTGCCGCCTGTGCCGCCGTGGGTGCATTCGGTGAGTTGCCCGCGGCCGCAGGCCGCTGCGCGCCGCCCTGGGCCTGCGCGGTGCAGGCCGCAACCAGCCAAAGCGCGGCCGCAGCAGCCCGGGCATTCAAAAATCTTGTCGACATCAAGCTTGAAGTTTGCGCAAACACGCGTGCAAAGCCGTGAATCCGGCACAAAAGACACCAAAACGCATCAGAACGGGCCGCGCCGCGCGCGTCGAGCGCCCAATTTGCGCGATGCGTACCTTAAGCAAAGCTGAGTTTCAGCATGCTGCGTCGCAGAAAATAACCGACGGGTCATTTAGAATCCGAGCGTGTCCGTCAACATTAGCGCTCTCGATTTCGCCTATGGCCGACCCGGAACCCCCGGCGGCCGCATGATCCTGCGCGGAATCGACCTGTCGATCAAGCAGGGTGAACTGGTCGCCATCATGGGCGGCTCCGGTTCGGGCAAGACCACCCTGCTGCGCCTGATCGGCGGGCTGGTCAAGCCGACCACAGGCACAGTGCGGGTATTCGATCAGGATATCTCGCCCCTGGACACGGCCGGGCTGTACGCCGTTCGCAAGCGCATGGGCATGCTGTTCCAGTTCGGCGCCCTGTTCACAGACTTGTCGGTCGCCGAAAACGTGGCCTACCCGCTGCGCGAACACACGAAGCTGACCGAACGCCAGATCCGCGACCTCGTACTGCTCAAGTTGCACGCCGTGGGTCTGCGCGGTGCGGCAGAGCTGATGCCCAGCCAGATCTCTGGCGGCATGGCACGACGCGTGGCCCTGGCCCGCGCCGTGGCGCTGGACCCGGAACTGATTCTGTATGACGAGCCCTTCGCCGGCCTGGACCCGATCTCGCTGGGCATCACGGCGCAGCTGATCCGCAACCTGAATGACGCGCTCGGCGCCACCTCGATCATCGTCTCGCACGACGTGACCGAAACCTTCCTGATCGCGGACCGCATCGTGCTCGTGGCCGACGGCCAGATTGCCGCGCACGGCACGCCCGCAGAGCTGCGCGCCAGCACGGACCCGCGCGTGACCCAATTCATCAATGGCGAGCCCGATGGCCCGGTGAAGTTCCACATGCCGGCGCCGCGCACGCTCGAACAGGACTTCCTCGGCGCATGAAGGCGATTTCCGACCTTGGCTTCTCGGTGCGCCTGTTCATTGCGGCGATGGGCCGCTTTGCGCGCTTCCTCGTCGAAAGCCTGATCAACTCCGCAGGGCTGCTGCTGCGCCCACGTCTGGTGGTCAAGCAGGTGCACTTTATCGGCAACCACTCGCTGATCATCATCGCCATCAGCGGTCTGTTCGTCGGCTTTGTGCTGGCCCTGCAGCTCTACAACCTGCTGGCGCGCTATGGCAGCGCCGAGCTGGCCGGCCTGGCTGTGAACCTGGCCTTGGTGCGCGAGCTGGCGCCTGTGGTCACGGCCCTGCTGTTTGCCGGCCGTGCCGGTACCTCGCTCACCGCCGAGATCGGCCTAATGAAGTCGGGCGAGCAGCTCACTGCCCTGGACATGATGGCCGTGAACCCGATGGCGCGCATCGTGGCGCCACGCTTCTGGGGCGGGCTGATCGCCATGCCGATCCTGTCGGTGATCTTCGCCATGGCCGGCATCCTGGGCGCCTATCTGATCGTGGTCGTGCTCGTGGGCATCGACGCCGGCGCCTTCTGGAGCCAGATGCAGTCCGGCGTGGACTGGTGGGACGACATCGGCCAGGGTGTGATCAAGAGCATCGTGTTCGGCGTGATCGTGACTTCGATCGCGCTGTTTGAAGGATATGAAGCCAACCCGACGCCCGAAGGCGTGGCCCACGCCACGACGCGCACGGTGGTGGCTTCTTCGCTGGCGGTGCTGGGGATGGACTTCATCCTGACCGCGTTTATGTTCGCTTGAGGATTGCCCATCATGGAACGCAAGTCCTATGACTTCTTTGTCGGCCTGTTCGTACTGGCCGGCCTGCTCGCGCTGGCCTTCCTGGCCCTGCGCGCCGGCAACCTGACCAGCAGCCTGGGCGCGGGCAGCAGCTACGAGCTGACCGCGCGCTTTGACAACATCGGCCAGCTCAAGGACAAGGCGCCGGTGAAGTCCGCCGGCGTGGTGGTCGGCCGTATCACGGACATCCGCTTCGACACGCAGACCTTCCAGGCCACCGTGACCCTGGCCATGGACTCGCGCTTCCAGTTCCCCAAGGACACCACCGCCAAGATCCTCACAGCGGGTCTTCTGGGCGAGCAGTACATCGGCCTCGAAGCCGGCGGCGATCCCGAGAACCTCAAGGCCGGCGAGCGCTTTGCGCGCACCCAGTCCGCATTGGTGCTGGAAAACCTCATCAGTCAGTTCCTGTTCAGCAAGGCCGCTGAAGGTCCGTCCGCGCCGGCCGCCGGTGGTAGCGGCGGCAATGGCGGAGACAAGAAGTGATCTGGCCCGCTTCGGCCGCACGCTGGCTGCGCGTCGCTGCCGCCGTGCTGGCGCTGGCGCTCGCCAGCGGCTGCGCGTCGCTGGGCAGCAACCCGGCCGACCCTCTGGAGCCGATCAACCGCAAGGTCTTCGCCTTCAATGATGCGGTGGACCGCGCGGTCACCAAGCCCATCGCCAAGGGCTACCAGGCCGTGGTGCCCGAGCCGGTGCGCACCTGCGTGGGCAACGTCTTCTACAACATGTCGGTGCCGCTGACGGCCGTGAACAATCTGCTGCAGGGCAAGGTGATCTCGTTCTGCCAGGATGTGACGCGCTTCACGCTGAACACGCTGTTCGGCTTCGGCGGTTGCGTGGACATCGCCACTGAACTGGGCATCGAGCGCAACCGCACCGACATCGGCGAGACACTCGGCCGCTGGGGCGTACCGCCCGGGCCCTACTTGGTGCTGCCGATCTTCGGCCCGTCCACCGTGCGCGACACGACCACCCTGCTCGCCGACCTGGGCTACAACCCGATCACCCAGATCAATGACGACAACGCGCGCCTGACCCTGATCGTGCTGCGCGCCGTGGACACCCGCGCGAGCCTGTTGCGCGCAGAGCAATTGCTCGACAGCATGGGCATTGATAAATACAACGCGATCCGCACCGTCTACCTGCAACAGCGCCTGAACGCCATCTACGATGGCAATCCGCCGGACCCCGACGAAGAAAAGCCCGCCAGCAAGTCCAAGG
The DNA here is from genome assembly GCF_047549485.1 of Piscinibacterium candidicorallinum. GTDB lineage: Bacteria > Pseudomonadota > Gammaproteobacteria > Burkholderiales > Burkholderiaceae_C > Piscinibacterium > Piscinibacterium candidicorallinum. Next base: position 3,301,743 of record NZ_CP180191.1, read on the forward strand.
ACAAGACCAGCCAAGCGCCGCAGCGTGAGCGTATGCTCACTTCCGAGCTGCCCTCGGTGTTGGTCGTGCCGGTCAAGGCGGGCGTGGCCGGCGTTGCGGATGGAAACACCTCAGGCGCGCGCGCCGGAACCGCGGGAATGACCCTGCTGTCCCAGCAGTGAATTGAGTTCAATTGCAGCCGTGCCGGTGCCGAGCGCACCGACACAAAGAGACACAAGACAGGCAACAACACAGCCGCTGGCTGCCGATTCCCGGTCAGCGTCCTCCTCCCGCCGCACGTTGCGGTAAGCGAATCAACAAGAACTTCACACCATGTTCAAACTGCCTCAGATCCTCCGCACCCTGATCGCCACCGCCGCCCTTGCCTTTGTCGGCAGCGCTTTTGCGCAGACGGCCGCACCCACTGCGCCCGACGCACTGGTCAAGTCCGTGATGGAAGACGTGCTCGCCACGATCTCCTCTGACAAGGCGCTGCAGTCCGGCGACATCCGCAAGCTCAGCGCGCTGGTCGAACAGAAGGTCATGCCGCACGTGAACTTCCAGCGCACCACCGCCTTGGCCGTGGGCCGGGCCTGGCGCCAGGCCACGCCTGAGCAGCAGGCACAGCTGCAGGAGCAATTCCGCGGCATCCTGGTCAAGACCTACGCCAACGCCATGGGTCAGGCCGCCAACGCCAAGATCAACATGCGCCCCCTGCGCGCTGCGGATTCCGACACCGAAGTCACCGTGCGCACCCAGGTGGTGCCCCAGCGCGGCGACCCCATCCAGCTCGACTACCGCATGGAAAAGACGCCCGCCGGCTGGAAGGCCTACGACGTCAACATCCTCGGCCTGTGGCTGGTGGACAGCTACCGCGCCAGCTTCCAGCAGGAAGTCGACAAGTCCGGCATCGACGGCCTGATCAAGAGCCTGGTCGAGCGCAATCGCCGCCTTGAGAACGCCAAGAGCTGATCAGCGCTCGCACGACATGCCCTTCGCCCTGCCCGCCATCGTCACCCACGCCCAGGCACCGCAGCTGGAAGCCCAGCTGCTGGCCGCGCTGAGCGGTGGCGAATCTGAAGTGGACTGCAGCGCGGTCACCCAGCTCGATTCCAGCCTGATCGCACTGCTGCTGGCGGCACGTCGCGTGCGCAGCGATCTGCGCGTGGCCAATGCCACCGCGCAGGCCCGGTCGCTGGCGCAGCTGTATGGCGTGGAAGCCCTGCTGGGCCTGCCCGTCTCGCCGGCCCAGCATCACGGTCACTCTCACGCGTAATGCGTTGAAACGGCCGCCCTTGCACTGAAGCCCTGCAGAGACCGCGCGCCGTAAACTGCGCGGTCTCCCATGAGCCAGCCCTCCCCCCCAGACAAGACCGCCGCACGCGCCGCAATCCGCGTCGAAGGCATCGTCAAGCGCTACCCGAAACTCACCGCACTCGACGGCGTCAGCCTCGAGATCCGCGAGGGTGAGTTCTTCGGCCTGCTCGGCCCCAACGGCGCCGGCAAGACCACGCTCATCTCCATCCTTGCCGGCCTGGGACGCGCCACCGCGGGAAGCGCGCAGGTCATGGGCTTCGATGTCGTGAGCCAGTTTCGCGAGGCGCGCCGCGCGCTGGGCGTGGTGCCGCAGGAGCTGGTGTTCGACCCCTTCTTCACCGTTCGCGAAACCCTGCGCTTCCAGTCCGGCTATTTCGGCCTGAAGGACAACGGCACCTGGATCGACGAGATCCTCCAGGGCCTGGGTCTGGCCGACAAGGCCGACACCAACATGCGCGCCCTGTCCGGTGGCATGAAGCGTCGCGTCATGGTCGCGCAGGCACTGGTGCACAAGCCGCCGGTGATCGTGCTCGACGAGCCCACCGCCGGCGTGGATGTGGAGCTGCGCCAGACGCTCTGGCGCTTCATCCGCCAGCTGCACGGCAGTGGCCGCACCATCGTGCTGACCACGCACTATCTGGAAGAGGCCGAGGAGCTGTGCTCGCGCATCGCCATGCTCAAGAGCGGGCGGGTGGTGGCTCTGGACTCCACCGCCAACCTGCTCAAGCGCTTCACCGGCCTGCAGGTCATGCTGCGCCTGAACCAAGCCCTCCCGGATGCGCTGCGTAGCAGGCTGACCAGTGGCGACGGCAGCGCCGGCAGCCGCCTGCGCCTGCGCGTGGCCAGCTACGACGAAGCGGCACAGCTGCTGGCCGATCTGCGCGCCGCCGGTCTGCACCTCGAAGAAGCCGAGATTCAGCGCGCCGACCTGGAAGACGTTTTCCTGCAGGTCATGGCAGAACCGCAGGACGCCTTCAAGGTGGCAGCATGAGCACCGTCGCTTCGGGCCTGCCGATGCTCCTTAAAAAAGAGCTGTTGCGCTTCTGGAAGGTGAGCTTCCAGACCATTGCCGCGCCGGTGCTCACGGCCCTGCTCTATCTCCTAGTCTTCGGCCACGTGCTCGAGGGCCGGGTGATGGTCTACGAGCAGATCAGCTACACGGCCTTCCTGATTCCGGGGCTGGTAATGATGAGCGTGCTGCAGAACGCCTTTGCCAACAGCTCCTCCTCGCTGATCCAGAGCAAGATCACGGGCAACATCGTCTTCATCCTGCTGCCGCCCTTTGCGCACTGGGAGCTGTTTGCCGCCTATGTGGGTGGCGCGATCGTGCGAGGTCTGGCCGTCGGTGCTGGCGTACTCGTCGTGACGGTGTGGTTCGCCCACCTCGGTGTGCACAACCTGCTGTGGATTCTGGTGTTTGCCGTGGCGGGCGCGGCCGTAATGGGTGCGCTCGGGCTGGTGGCGGGCATCTGGGCCGAGAAGTTCGACCAGCTCGCCGCCTTCCAGAACTTCATCATCCTGCCGGCCACGTTTCTGTCCGGCGTCTTCTATTCGATCCACTCGCTGCCCACCGTATGGCAGACCGTGAGCCACCTGAATCCGTTCTTCTACATGATCGACGGCTTCCGCTACGGCTTTGTGGGCAAGAGCGACATTCCCCCATTCATCTCGCTGGCCGTGGTGCTGGCCACGCTGCTGGTCGTCAGTGGCTGGGCCTACATGCTGCTCGCGCGTGGCTACAAGCTGAGGAACTGAAATGAGCGAACCCACACCGCAGATGGTGCAGGACTACATCGCGGCCGGTCTGGCCTGCGAACACGTGCAGGTGGACGGCGACGGCCGGCACTTCTACGCCACCATCGTCTCGGCGCAGTTCGAGGGCAAGCGCCCCGTGCAGCGCCACCAGCTCGTCTATGCCGCGCTCGGTGACCGCATGCGCGAGGAGATTCACGCCCTGTCGATGAAGACCCTCACGCCCACCGAGTGGCAAGCCGCCAAGTAGACCGCGGCACAACCCATCACCTGCGCTTTGGCGCACCGCAAGACCCAGCGCCCGGGCGCAACTGAAGCACATCATGGACAAACTCATCATCACCGGCGGCAACCCTCTCAAGGGCGAGATCCCTGTGGCGGGCGCCAAGAACGCCGCCCTGCCCATCCTCGCCGCCGGCCTGCTCACGGCCGATCCGGTCACCATTCGCAACGTGCCCAAGCTGGCCGACATCCGCACGCTCTCCAAGCTGCTGGCCGGCATGGGCGCCAAGTGTGAGCGTGACGAGAACGGCGTGGTCAGCATCGATGCCGGCGGTGTGACAAACCCCGAAGCACCCTATGACCTCGTCAAGACCATGCGCGCCAGCATTCTGGTGCTCGGTCCGCTGGTCGCGCGCTTCGGTCAGGCCAAGGTGAGCCTGCCCGGCGGCTGCGCCATCGGCCAGCGCCCGGTAGATCAGCACATCAAGGGCTTGCAGGCCCTGGGTGCGGAGATCACCGTGGAGGGCGGCTACATCCACGCCAAGGCGCGGCGCCTGCAGGGCACCACCCTGCGCACGGACATGATCACCGTGACCGGCACCGAGAACCTGCTCATGGCCGCCACGCTGGCCCAAGGCACCACGGTGATCGAGAACGCCGCGCGCGAGCCGGAAGTGACCGATCTGGCGCACCTGCTCGTAAAGATGGGCGCACGCATCGAGGGCATCGGCACCGACCGCCTCGTGATCGAGGGCGTGGACAAGCTGCACGGCGCCGAGCACAGCGTGCTGCCCGACCGGATCGAGGCCGGCACCTTCCTGTGCGCCGTGGCGGCAGCAGGTGGCGATGTGACCCTGACCCACGCCGCGCCCGACACCATGGGCGCCACGCTCGACAAGCTGCGCGAAGCCGGCCTGCACCTTCAGATCGGCAGCAACACCATCCACGCCACCATGCACCACCGCCCGCGCGCGGTGAGCTTCCGCACTGTGGAGTACCCGGGCTTTGCCACGGACATGCAGGCCCAGCTGATGGCCGTGAACTGCGTGGCCGAGGGCGCCGCCACCATCTCGGAACACATCTTCGAGAACCGCTTCATGCACGTGCAGGAGCTGATCCGCCTGGGTGCGAACATCAGCATCGACGGTCACACCGCCGTCGTGCAGGGCGTGAGCAAACTGACCGGCGCCCCCGTCATGGCCACCGACCTGCGCGCCTCCGCCTCGCTGGTGATTGCCGGCCTGTGCGCACAGGGCGAAACCCTGGTGGACCGCATCTATCACCTGGACCGCGGCTACGACCGCATGGAACAAAAGCTCTCCGCCGTGGGCGCGCAGATTCGACGGGTGTCGTGATGCTAGAACCAGTATTCATGCGGATCTCCAAGGCAAATTGGCTCAAGAGCCGCTCCAGACAAGCGCGAAGCCTTCCTGAAGCCGCTGCAAGAACTTGCATCGGAGCCCGCGCATGATCACCCTCGCCCTGTCCAAAGGCCGCATTCTTGAAGAGACCCTGCCGCTGCTGGCGGCCGCCGGCATTAGCCTGCCCGAAGACCCGGAGACCACGCGCAAGCTGATCCTGCCGACCTCGCGGCCGGACCTGCGCATCGTCATCGTGCGCGCGAGCGACGTGCCCACCTACGTGCAGTACGGCGGCGCCACCTGCGGCATCACGGGGCTGGACACGCTCATGGAGCACGGCACCGCCGGCCTCTACATGCCGGTGGACCTGAACATCGCGCGCTGCCGCATGAGCGTGGCCACGCGCCAGGACTTCGACTACGCCGCCAGCGTGCGCCAGGGGGCGCGCCTGAAGGTCGCCACCAAGTATGTCGAGACCACGCGCAACCACTTCGCCAGCAAGGGCGTGCACGTGGACGTGATCAAGCTCTACGGCAGCATGGAACTCGCCCCGCTCACCGGCCTGGCCGACGCGATCGTGGATCTCGTCTCCACCGGCGGCACGCTCAAGGCCAACCAGCTCATCGAGGTGGAGACCATCTGCCCGATCTCCTCGCGCCTGATCGTCAATCAGGCCGCCTTCAAGACCCAGTTCGCACAGCTCTCGCCGTTCATTGAGGCAATGCGGGCGGCTGCGAAGCCCTAGTCCAGCCTTCGGCAGATCTACAAAAAATGAAATCCTCCGACCTCCGCCGCCTCTCCACCACCCAAGCCGACTTCCGTGCCCAGCTCGAAGCGCTGGCCGTGTTTGAGGAGGGGGCCAACGACCAGATCGAATCCACCGTGGCCGAGGTGCTGCGCCGCGTGAAAGCCGAGGGCGACACGGCCCTGCTGGACTACACGCGCCGCTTCGACAAGCTGGATGTGACGAGCGTGGCCCAACTGGAGGTGAGCCAAGCGCAGCTGCAGGCCGCGCTCAATGAAATCTCGCCAGCCGAGCGCGCTGCGCTGGAAGCTGCGGCCGATCGCATCCGCCGTTTTCACGAACGCCAGAAGGCCACGGACTGGACCTACACCGAGGCCGACGGCACGGTGCTGGGCCAGCGCGTCACGCCGCTGGACCGCGTGGGCCTCTATGTGCCCGGCGGCAAGGCGGCCTATCCATCCTCGCTGCTGATGAACGCGGTGCCCGCCAAGGTGGCCGGGGTGCGCGAGGTCATCATGGTCGCGCCCACGCCGGGTGGTGTGCACCGCCCGATCGTGCTCGCGGCCGCGGCCATAGCGGGCGTGGACCGCGTGTTCTCGATCGGCGGGGCGCAGGCTGTGGCGGCGCTGGCCTATGGCACGCAGACCATCCCCGCCGTGGACAAGATCGTCGGCCCCGGCAACGCCTACGTGGCCGCGGCCAAGCGGCGCGTGTTCGGCACGGTGGGCATCGACATGATTGCCGGCCCGAGCGAGATTCTGGTGATTGCCGACGGCAGCACGCCGCCGGACTGGGTGGCCATGGACCTCTTCAGCCAGGCCGAGCATGACGAACTGGCGCAAAGCGTGCTGCTCTGCCCGGACCCGGCCTACCTGGACGCCGTGGCCGCCAGCATCGAGCGTCTGCTGCCCACCATGCCGCGCAGGGCCGTGATCGAGGCCAGCCTGCGCGGGCGCGGCGCGCTCATCCTCACCCGCAGCCTGGAAGAAGCCTGCGAGGTCTGCAACTGGCTCGCGCCCGAGCACATGGAGCTCAGCGTCAAGGACCCGAACGGCCTGCTGCCGCACATCCGCCACAGCGGTGCGATCTTCATGGGCGCGTACTCCAGCGAAAGCCTGGGCGACTACTGCGCCGGCCCCAACCACGTGCTGCCCACGCTGCGCACGGCGCGCTTCTCCAGCCCGCTGGGCGTGTACGACTTCCAGAAGCGCAGCTCGATCATCCACGCCAGTGCCGCCGGGGCGCAGACCCTGGGCCACATCGCCGGCCAGCTGGCTGACACCGAAGGCCTGCCCGCACATGCCGAGGCGGCGCGCATGCGCATCAGCAGCGCGCCGGTGGCTGCGGCCACGCAGACCCAGCCGACGGTGACCGTGGAGCCGATCACCTGCGAGAACTATGAGGCCTTCGTGCACCTGCGCGTGGCGCCGGCGCAGTCCACCTACGTGGCGGACAACTGGAAGTCTTTGGCGCAAGTGAACCTGCATGGGCCGGCCGGCAAGGCCTTCGGTATCCGTACCGATGGCACCCCTGCCGGCATGCTGCTGCTCTGGGATGCGCGCATGGACCCCGACGAGGCAGACCGCGCCGATGAGCTGTATGTCTGGCGCCTGATGATCGACGCCGCCCAGCAGGGCCGCGGTCTGGGCAAGCAGGCCATGGCCTGGGTGGTGGAGGAAGGCCGCCGCCTGGGTGTGGAGCGCGTCGCGCTGTCCCATGTGATCGCCAACGAGCATGCCGGGCGCTTCTATCGGTCGCTCGGTTTTGCCTACACCGGCGAGATTGATGATGGCGAGCGGGTGATGCACCTGCCGCTTAAATAGTGCATTTTCAGCCCTGAATATTGAACATGATGAATTGCCACTTTCCGCGCATCTGGTATGCGGAAAGCCGGTTTTCCTGATTTCATAATGTGCCATTTACGGCCATAAATGAACAAACCCGACTCTGCTGCACGTCGCGTCGCCATCATTGGCGCCGGCCCCGCCGGCCTGATGGCCGCCGAGACCGTGACTGCCAGGGGTGACGTTCAGGTCGATGTGTATGACGCCATGCCGAGCGCCGGCCGCAAGTTCCTGCTGGCCGGAAAGGGCGGGCTGAACATCACCCACAGCGAGCCCCTGCCCGCCTTTCTCGGGCGCTACGGCGCGCAAGGCCCGCAGGTGGCGCAGTGGCTCGATGCGCTTTCACCCACCGACCTGCGCGAATGGGTGCACGGCTTGGGGGTGGATACGTTCGTAGGCAGTTCCGGCCGCGTGTTTCCGGCCGAGATGAAGGCCGCGCCGCTGCTGCGCGCCTGGATGCACCGCCTGCGCGAGGCCGGCGTGCGCTTTCACCAGCGGCACCGCTGGCTGGGTTTTGCCGGCGATCTCAGGGCCGCCGTGGCGGCGCGGCGCCCGCCTGCGCTGCGCATGCTGGGCCCCGCCGGTGAGATTCAGATCGAAGCGGACGCCGTGATCCTCGCCCTGGGCGGTGCCAGCTGGGCGCGCCTGGGCTCGGACGGCGCCTGGGTGCCGCTGCTCGAAGCTGCGGGCGTGGCCCTCAACCCGCTCGTGCCGGCCAACTGCGGCTTTGACGTGAACAGCCGCGACCCCAAGGCCGGCCCGGTGGGCTGGAGCCCGTGGTTTGCCGAGCACTGCGCCGGCACGCCGCTGAAGGCCGCCCGCCTGCGCTGCGTGGCCGCAGACGGCAGCGTGTTCGAACGGCGCGGCGAACTCATGCTCACCGCCACGGGCGTCGAAGGCTCGCTGATCTACGCCGCCAGCCGCCTGCTGCGCGACACCCTGCTGGCAACGGGCCGCGCACAGTTCACGCTCGACCTGCTGCCCGACCGCAGTGCCGAATGGATCGCCGCCGAACTCGCCCACCCGCGCGGCCGCCGCAGCTTCACCACGCACCTCAAGACCCGGCTCAACCTGCCCAATGCCGCCATCGCCCTGCTGCGCGAATGCCTGCCTGGGCCTGCCCCGGAGCAGCCCGCGCTGCTTGCCGCCGCGCTCAAGGCCCTGCCGGTGGAGCTTGTTGCCACCCGGCCCATCGATGAAGCCATCAGCACCGCCGGCGGCGTGCGGCTCGACGCACTGACCGACCGGCTCGAACTCAAGGCCCTGCCCGGCGTGTTCTGCGCCGGCGAAATGCTGGACTGGGAGGCCCCGACCGGCGGCTACCTGCTCAATGCCGTGATGGCGAGCGGGCGGGTGGCGGGGCGGGGGGCAGTCGCAGGAATTGGTGCGAGCTCCGACTCCAATATCTGAACCCAAGATGCCGCGTCGTAACTCCAAGGCTCGCGAAGAACGCAAGCGCGAAAGGCGTCAAGGCCTCGCGCTCCAACTCTTGGTCATTGGAGCGGTGATCGGCATCTCACCGTGGTTCTTCCATGGCCCGATTGCGCAGGGCTTTCGCGCAGTAGCGCCCCTAGGGTTCGCGATGGCGACCTTGGGCGGCGTGCTGCTCTGGTGGTTTTCGCGCACACCCGATAGCGACCTACCAGCGACAACCGGCCCGCGCCCACCTGAATTCGCATCGGGCGTTCACGACCCGGTGGGCAACCTTGCGCAACACAGGCCGCGTATCGAATCGCGCGCAACCAGCGCGCAATCGCGGGCGCTCCCGACAAGCTGGTCTGCTGAGGTGCTGGTCGACATCGAATGGCGCCGCTTCGAAGCACTCGTGGAAGCGTTCTTCGCACAAGCCGGCTTCGCAACCAAGAGCCAAAGCCATGGAGCAGACGGCGGGGTCGATATCTGGCTGACTTTGCCAGACCGCCACGGCGCGCCAGTGGGCATCGTTCAGTGCAAGCAGTGGTCCACCAAGCGTGTTGGCGTGGACAAGGTGCGTGAATTGCGCGGTGTCATGGCGGCATACGACATCAGGCGCGGCCATCTGGTGACCATATCGGGCTTTACCGCCGAGGCCGAGGCATTTGCCGAAGCCAACGGAATCGCGTTGCTTGATGCTGCGGGCTGCTGAAGCAGATTCGCCAACGCTCGCCTGAGCAGCAAAAGGCGCTGCTAGAGCTTGCACTGGAGGGCGAGTATTGGCGTCCGACCTGCGTGAATTGCGGCGTGAAGCTGGTTGAACGGAGGCAGCGCTCTGGAGGTGGCTCGTTCTGGGGCTGCCCGAACTATCCAAAGTGCCGCACCACCATGCCTTTGCGCAGCGCACGTTGAATCAACTTCTAGAATCCCCGAGTGAATCCCCAACCCCAAGACCTCATCCGCGCCGACGTGCTTGCCATGTCGGCCTACCCCGTGCCGGACGCCTCGGGCTTCATCAAGCTCGACGCCATGGAGAACCCCTTCGACCTGCCGGCGCCGCTCAAGGCGCAGCTGGCGCAGCGGCTGACTGATGTGCTGCTGAACCGCTACCCGGTGCCGAGCTACCGCGCGGTGAAGGAAGCGCTCTCCGCCAAGCTGGGCGTGCCCGAGGGGTGCCCGGTGATGCTGGGCAATGGCAGCGACGAGCTGATCCATCTGGTGCTGCAGGCCTGTGCCAAGCCGGGCGCCGTGGCCCTGGCGCCGCTGCCTGGTTTTGTGATGTACGAGATGAGCGCGCGCCTGAATGGCGTGAGGTTCGTGGGTGTGCCGCTGGCGGCCAATTTCTCGCTGAACCTGCCGGCCATGCTGATGGCGATTGCCGAGCACAAGCCGGCGGTCATCTTCATCGCCTACCCCAACAACCCCACGGGCAACCTGTGGAGCGACAGCGACATCGAGCAGATCGTGCGCGCCGCACCGGGGCTGGTGGTCATTGACGAGGCCTACCACCCCTTTGCGCAGCAGAGCTGGATGAACCGGCTGGCACAGTTTGACAAGGTGCTGGTCATGCGTACCCTGTCCAAGCTGGGGCTGGCCGGCATCCGCCTGGGCTACATGGCGGGCAGTGCGCGCTGGATCGAGCAGTTCGAGAAGGTGCGCCCGCCCTACAACGTGAATGTGCTCACCGAGGCGGCGGCCCTGTTCATGCTGGAGCATCTGGAGGTGCTGGATGCCCAGGCCGCCCAGCTGCGCAGCGAACGCACGCGCCTGTTCGATGCGCTGCGGCAGATGAAGGGTGTGACCCCGCATCCGTCCGCTGCCAATTTCATTCTCACCCGCGTGCCCGATGCTGCCGGCTGGATGGCGGGCCTGAAGGCGCGGGGCATCCTGATCAAGAATGTCAGCGGCATGCACCCGCTACTATCCGGTTGCCTGCGCCTGACTGTGGGCACTCCGCAGGAAAACGACCGGCTGATTGCCGCCCTGACCGAGCTTGCGAAGGCCTAGACCTCCGCCTTGACCGCCCGGCTGAATGCACCCTTTCGCGACATGACGCGCACCGCAGACATCACCCGCAACACCAAGGAAACCCAGATCCGGGTCGCCCTCAATCTGGACGGCACGGGCAAGGCCGATCTGTCGACCGGCATCGGGTTCTTCGATCACATGCTCGACCAGATCGCCCGCCACGGGCTGATCGACCTGACCGTGCATGCCAAGGGTGATCTGCACATCGACGGCCACCACACCGTGGAAGACGTGGGCATCACCCTGGGCCAGGCATTTGCGCAGGCCGTGGGCGACAAGGCCGGCGTGCGCCGCTTCGGCCATGCCTATGTGCCGCTGGATGAAGCGCTCTCGCGCGTGGTGATCGATCTGTCGGGCCGGCCCGGGCTGGAATTCCATGTGCCCTTCAAGGCCGGCATGATCGGCGGCTTCGACACGCAACTGGCGCATGAATTCTTCCAGGGCTTCGTGAACCACGCCCTGTGCACCCTGCACATCGACAACCTGCGCGGCGAGAACGCCCACCACCAGTGCGAGACAGCCTTCAAGGCCTTTGCCCGTGCACTGCGCATGGCCTGCGAACTCGACCCCCGCGCCGCCGGCACCATTCCTTCCACCAAGGGCACGCTGTAAGCCCTGGCTTCTGCCGTGTTCTCCCGATTCACGGCGCACTGATCACAGAACCTCGGAACCCGCATGGATCCGATCAAGACCTTTGTCTCGCTGCTGGCGCTGATCGACCCGCTGGCGATCGTGCCTTTCTTCATCAGCCTGACGGCCGCCTTCACGAAGGAAGAGCGCGCGCGCACCATCCGCGTGGCCGCCATCACGGTGCCGCTGGTGGTCACCATTACCGCGCTGCTGGGCGACCGGATCATCAGCTTCCTGGGCATCAGCGTGGAGGCCTTCCAGGTGGGCGGCGGCATCATCATGCTGCTCATGGCGCTTGAGATGATGAAGGCCGAGATCGGCCCCACCCGCAACACCGCCGCCGAGACACACGAGGCCGAGTCGCGCGCCAGCATTGCCGTGGTGCCTCTGGCCATTCCCCTGCTCACAGGCCCGGCCACGATCTCCACGGTGATCATCTATGCCAACCGTGCCAAGCACTGGTACGAGTACGGCTACATCATCGGCTCGGGCATCATCATCGGTCTGCTGACCTACATCACCTTCAAGGCCAGCGGCAAGATCGCCAAGGTGCTCGGCGTCACGGGCATCAACATCGCCACCCGCATCATGGGCCTGCTGCTCGCAGCCCTGGCGGCCGACTTCATCATCACCGGCGTGGTGGCCATGGTGCCCGCGCTGCACAAGTAGACCTATCACAGACGCCATGAATTCCGTTGCCGTTGTCGACTATGGAATGGGGAACCTCAGAAGCGTCGCCAAGGCGCTCGAGCATGTGGCCGATGGTGCGCGCGTGTTCATCACGAGCGACGCCTGGGAGATCGACCGCGCGGCGCGCGTGGTGCTGCCCGGCCAGGGCGCCATGCCCGACTGCATGAAGTACCTGCGCAACTCCGGGCTGGAAGATGCCGTGCTGCGCGCCGCCGAGAGCCGGCCGCTGCTGGGTGTATGCGTGGGCGAGCAGATGCTGCTTACCGCCAGTGACGAAGCGCGCGAGGGCACCAGCGAAACGCCGGGGCTGAATCTGATCGAAGGCCGCGTGGTGCGATTTGCCGCCGACCTGAAGGGCCCGGACGGCGCGCGCCTGAAGGTGCCGCACATGGGCTGGAACACGGTCTACCCCACGCAGTGGCACCCGCTCTGGGAAGGCATTGCGCCGGGCAGCCGCTTCTACTTCGTGCACAGCTACTTTGCGCAACCCAGGCACCACGAGCACGATGCCGCCTATACCGAGTACGGCCAGCGCTTGTGCGTCGCAGTGGCGAGAAATAACATTTTTGCGACCCAGTTCCATCCGGAGAAGTCGGCGGCAGACGGGTTGCGTCTGTATCGCAACTTCATCCACTGGAAGCCCTGAACGGATTGCTCCCGGCTCCACGCGGCGCCGCCCCACCCTCAACCACCGACCCGCCTGTTTCCATGCTGCTGATCCCGGCTATCGACCTGAAGGACGGTCATTGCGTGCGCCTGCGCCAGGGCGAGATGAATGACGCCACCGTGTTCTCCGAAGACCCCGCTGCCATGGCGGCGCATTGGGTCAAGCTGGGCGCTCGGCGCCTGCATCTGGTGGACCTGAACGGCGCCTTTGCAGGCAAGCCGAAGAACGAGGCCGCGGTAAAGGCCATCCTCAAGGTGGCGGGCGACATTCCGGTGCAGCTGGGTGGCGGCATCCGCGATCTCGATACCATCGAGCGCTATCTGGACGACGGCATCAGCTACGTCATCATCGGCACAGCCGCGGTCAAGAACCCCGGCTTCCTGCATGACGCCTGCGGCGCCTTTGGCGGCCACATCATCGTGGGACTGGACGCCAAGGACGGCAAGGTCGCCACCGACGGCTGGAGCAAGCTGTCCGGCCACGACGTGATCGATCTGGCCAAGAAGTATGAAGACCTCGGCGTGGAAGCGATTGTCTACACCGACATCGGCCGCGACGGCATGTTGACCGGCGTGAATATCGAGGCCACCGTGAAGCTGGCGCAAGCGGTGCGTATTCCCATCATCGCCTCAGGCGGCATGACCAACCTGGCCGACGTGGATGCGCTGTGTGCCGTGGAGAGCGAAGGCATCAGCGGCGCCATCCTGGGTCGGTCCATCTACGAAGGCACGATCGACTTTGCCAAGGCGCAGGCGCGGGCGGACGAGCTGACCGCGGCTTGAATGCAGGCTGCAGTCCGCTTGAAGCACGCCCAGCAGACAGACACGCCACACCCCTTTCCGCTTGTCTGGCGCGGCTTTCCAGCCATTTTGGGCTGAAGAGCCGCTCCCAGAGCCAATCCACGAGTCCACATGCTGGCCAAACGCATCATCCCCTGTCTTGACGTGACCGCCGGCCGGGTGGTCAAGGGCGTCAACTTCGTCGACCTGATCGACGCCGGCGACCCGGTGGAGATCGCGCGTCGTTATGACGCCCAGGGGGCCGACGAGCTCACCTTCCTGGACATCACCGCATCCAGCGACCAGCGTGACCTGATCCTGCATGTGATCGAGGCGGTGGCTGACCAGGTCTTCATCCCGCTTACCGTGGGTGGCGGCGTGCGCAAGGTCGAAGACGTGCGCCGGCTCCTGAATGCAGGCGCGGACAAGATCTCCATCAACACCTCCGCCGTGCAGAACCCGCAGCTGGTCAAGGAGTGCGCCGACACCTACGGCAGCCAGTGCATCGTGGTGGCCATCGATGCCAAGCAGATCTCGCCGGGCAAGTGGGAGGTGTTCACCCACGGCGGGCGCAACAACACGGGCATGGACGCCATCGAGTGGGCGCGCAAGGTGGATGCACTGGGCGCCGGCGAGATCCTGCTCACGAGCATGGACCGCGACGGTACCAAGCAGGGCTTCGACCTGGAACTCACCCGCGCGGTGAGCGACGCCGTGCGTGTGCCGGTCATCGCCTCGGGCGGCGTGGGCAATCTGCAGCATCTGGCCGATGGCATCACCCAGGGCCATGCAGATGCGGTGCTGGCGGCCAGCATCTTTCACTTCGGCACCCACACCGTGCAGGAAGCCAAGCAGCTCATGGCTGCGCAGGGCATCGTGGTGCGCCAATGACGGACGCGATGAAGACCGAATGGCTCGACGCCGTCGCCTGGGACGACAAGGGCCTGGTGCCCGCCATCGCTCAGGAAGTGCTCACCGGCAAGGTGCTGATGGTCGCCTGGATGAACCGCGAGGCGCTGATGGAAACGGCCGCGACGGGCCGTGCCGTGTACTTCAGCCGCAGCCGCGGCAAGCTCTGGCGCAAGGGCGAGGAGTCCGGCCACGTGCAGCGCGTCAAGGACATCCGCCTCGATTGCGATGGCGACGTGGTGCTGCTCAAGGTCACCCAGGAAGGTGGCATTGCCTGCCACACCGGGCGCGAAGCTTGCTTCTTCAACCGCCTTGAAGATGGTGAATGGAAAGTGGTCGAGCCCGTGCTCAAGGACCCGGAAAGCATCTACCGATGAGCGACACACTCGCAAGAGTTACCGCAACCATTGAGTCCCGCAAGGGCGCAGACGCCTCGGACAGCTACGTGGCCAAGCTGTTTGCCAAGGGCCAGGACGCCATCCTGAAGAAGATCGGCGAGGAGGCCACCGAGCTCGTCATGGCCGCCAAGGATGGCCACCGGGACCAGATCGTCTACGAGGCGACGGACCTGCTCTTCCACACGATGGTGCTGCTTGCCCACCACGGCCTGTCGCTCGATGATGTGCGGACGGAATTGGCCCGCCGCGAAGGACTCTCGGGCCTGGCAGAGAAGGCAGCTCGCAAGGAGGGCTGAAGACATGGAAACGCTGTCCACCCTGGACCCGGCAAAGGAACGCTCGCTCAAGACCGTGGGCATCGTCAGCTACGTGCTGCACCTGATCGTGGCTATCTCGGCCGTGATTCCCGGCCTGAATGCCAGCATCGCGCTGCTGCTGGTGGCGCTGATCATCGACTTCGTGAAGAAGGATGACGCCGTTGGCACCTGGCAGGAAAGCCATTTTCGCTGGCGCATCCGCAGCGTGATCTATGCGGGCCTGGCCTATATCGTCACCATTCCCCTGTGGCTGCTGTTCATCATCCCTGGCTGGATCGCCTGGTTCGTGATCTCGATCTGGTTCCTGTACCGCATCATCCGCGGCTTCATGAACATGAACGACAACAAGCCGATCCAGGTCAACTGAGATCGGGCAAGGGCAGAACTCAGCCCATCAACACCACAGGAGGGTTGCACCATGGAAGGCATTCAGGCAGACAGCGCTGCGTCGGAATCAAACGTCCGCATCACGCACATCATCTACGGGCTCTACGCCCTGGGCTTCATCACCGGCTTCACGTGGCTGGTGGCCATCATCATGAACTACGTGAAGCGAGACGACGTGCGCGGCACGATGCTCGAAAGCCACTTTGACTGGCAGATCAAGACCTTCTGGTATTCGTTCGCCGCGGGTCTGATCGGCTTCGTGCTGTTCATCACCATCATCGGCGCACTGTTGGCCGTGCCGCTGTGGATTGCCACCACCATCTGGGTGATCTATCGCATCGTCAAGGGCTGGATCACGCTCAACGACAACAAGCCGATCAACGCATGAGCACCCACGCCGACTGCATCTTCTGCAAGATCATCGCGGGGCAGATCCCGAGCAAGAAGGTCTACGAGGACGAGGAACTGCTCGCCTTCCATGACATCCGCCCCGCGGCACCCGTGCATGTGCTGGTGGTACCCAAGACGCACATCGTCAACCTGCAGGGCGTCGGCGCGGAACATCACGCCCTGCTGGGCCGCATGCTGGGCAAGGCCGACGAGATCGCGGCCCTGGCGGGCTGTCGGCCGGGTGCAGAGGGTGGCTTTCGCGTCGTGATCAACAACGGCGCAGACGGCGGGCAGGAGGTCTACCACCTGCATATGCACATCATGGGCGGCCCGCGCCCCTGGCGCGCTGGCTAAGGCCAACCCGCAGCCCCTGCGGCCTGCGGGTTTCTACCCTCCGGACTAGCCAGCGGTTCGACAGGTCTGAAACCTTCGCTTCAGATCGATGCCTTAAGATCAGACGGTATTCGGCAGGGTTGCTTGCTTAGCGCTTTTCTGGCCCGCACGCCACCCGATCTGCCGACGCTGCAGCCCGAGCATCGGGCGCGCTTTTTGAGGATTGGATCATGGGTTCGTTTTCGATTTGGCACTGGCTGATCGTTCTGGTAGTGGTACTGCTCGTGTTTGGCACGAAGAAGCTGCGCAATATCGGCTCCGACCTCGGCGGCGCGGTCAAGGGCTTCAAGGACGGCATGAAGGATGGCACAGCCGAGGCCTCGAAGGCTGACGCGCCGGTGCAGCAGGTGTCGCAGACCACGATCGACGTGGAAGCCAAGGAAAAGTCCAAGACCTAAAGGCCACGCGGGCGCTGCATCTCGCGCCTGCCGATCGCTGCTGCCCGCCGCCACGCCCCGTGCGCGGTGTCGCCCCTCTCCCGGCGCCTACATGCTCGACATCGGTTTTTCCGAACTTCTGCTCACCGGCACGGTGGCGCTCGTGGTCCTCGGGCCGGAGAAGCTGCCCAAGGTCGCGCGCACGGTCGGCCAGTGGCTGGGCCGCGCACAGCGCTACGTGAATGACGTCAAGGCCGACATCGCCCGCGAGGGCGAGATGGCCGAGCTGCGCAAGCTCAAGGAACAGATCGAGAACGCCGGGCGCGACGTGGAGAACACGATCCGCAAGGAAGCCGACGGCGTCCAGCAGACCTTTGATCAGGGCGCAGCGAGTCTGCGCAACGACACCTCCGGCTCCTCCGGTTTTGACGCCTTCAATGACCCCGGCAACGCCGCGTTGCCGGCGCCGGGCGATACCAGCGGGCTGCCCTACCCGGACGCCCACGGCGGCCACTCCCACCTGCTCAACCCGGACCGCGACCCCGTGGTTCAGCGCATGGAGATCGATCTGCTGATCGACGACCTGAGCCGGCTGGAGAGCCGCCTGTCCTCGCTGCGCAAGAACGCCCAGGCAATCCAGATGCTTATCAACAGCCAGCAGCCTGCAGTGCAGGCCGGTGCCGCCGGAGCTGCGCTCGGCGCTGCGCCCGAAGCATCGAGCGCCCCCGTCGCGCCCGCTGAGACTGCGGCCCTCGCCGCCGCACCCGACACCGCACCCACGCGTCCATGACCGAAGCCACCGAGGACAAGGAACAGTCCTTCATCAGCCACCTGCTTGAGCTGCGGGACCGCCTTCTGCGCTCGATCATTGCAGTGCTCGTGCCTTTCATCGTCCTGGCCTTTTTCTGGCCCAAGGCCGGCTACATCTACGACCTCGTGGCGCAGCCGATGATTGCCATGCTGCCCGCCGGCACCAAGATGATTGCCACCGGCGTCATCACGCCCTTCATGGTGCCGATGAAGGTGACGCTGCTGGCCGCCTTCCTGCTCGCCTTGCCTTATGTGCTCTACCAGCTCTGGGCCTTCATTGCGCCCGGCCTGTATCAGCATGAGAAGCGCATCGCGCTGCCGCTGATCGTCTCCAGCACCCTGCTGTTCTTTGTGGGCATGGCCTACACCTACTTCGTGGTGTTTCCCATGGTCTTCAAGTTCGTGGCGGGCTTCGCGCCCACCTCGATCGCCGCGGCGCCAGACATCCAGGCCTACTTCGAGTTCGTGCTGACCATGTTCATGGCCTTCGGCATCGCTTTTGAAGTGCCTGTGGCCGTGGTGCTGCTGGTGCGCACCGGCATCGTCACGGTACAGAAGCTGGGAGAGATCCGCGGCTATGTGATCGTGGCGGCCTTCGTGATTGCGGCCATCGTCACGCCGCCGGACGTGATGAGCCAGCTGCTGCTGGCGGTACCCCTGTGCATCCTGTACGAGATCGGTATCCTCGCTGCGCGCCTGGTCAAGCCCAAGCCGGCACCCTCGTCCGAAGCCGTCTAAACGCCTACGATTGCCCGGGATCGCTATTCCGGAGCACCGCTTGAAGCAACTCTCGGCACTCGACGCGCTGTTTCTCTACCTCGAAACGCCCTCCACCCCCATGCACGTGGGGGCCCTGCATCTATTTGAACTGCCCGCCGGAACCACGGCAGCGCAATGGACGCGCCAGATTCGCGAGCACCTCGCGGCGCGCCTGCACCTTGCACCTGCGCTCTCGCGCAAGCTGCGCAATCTGCCCTTGAACGTGGCCAACCCGGCTTGGGAGCGTTGCGAGCCGGATCTCTCCTGGCACATCCAGACCTTGAAGCTCCCCGCCACGCGTGGCGCGCATGACCCGCTCAACGCGCTGGTGGCCGACCTGCACGCCGAGCCCATGGACCGCGAGCGCCCGCTCTGGCAGTTCTTCGTGATCGGCGGCCTGCCCAAGCGCATGGGCGCGCGCACCGTGGCGCTCTACACCAAGGTGCACCACGCCGCAGTCGACGGCAAGGCCGGCGTGGCGCTGGCGCAGGTGCTGCTGGACATCACCCCCGTGCCGCGCGATGTCGGTGCGCCGCCCGAGCACCGTCAACCGATGCAATTCGGTACCACGGCACTCATCAAGGGCGCGCTGTCCAATCAGGTCGATCAAGCAGGCAGCCTGCTCAAGCAGTTGCCCGGCACACTCACCCAGCTCACCATGACCGCGGGCAAGCTGGCCTGGCAGACCGCCCTGTCGCAGATCAGCACGCGGCTGGGCTTCAAGCCGCCGGCACGCTCGCGCAAGACGCCGGAGCAGAGCAACTGGTCCTTCGGTCCGCGCCTGCCCTTCAACAAGAGCGTGTCCACCTCGCGCAGCTTTGCCACCGCGCGCCTGCCGCTGGGTGAACTCAAGGGTCTGGCGCGGGCGCATGGCGCCACACTCAACGACGCGGTGCTCTTTCTGGTGAGCGGTGCGCTGCGCCACTACCTCAAGGACAAGCGCCTGCCGCTGCCGCGCAAGTCGGCCATCGCGGCCATGCCGATCTCCCTGCGAGCCGAGGGCGACACGCGCGCCAACACGCAGGCCACAATGACGGCGGTGAGTCTGGCCACGCACTTGGCCAAGCCGGCAGACCGGCTCGCGGCCATCATGCGGACCACTGGCTCGCTGAAGGATTCGCTGTCCGGCGTGAAGCATCTGATTCCAACGGATCTGCCCTCCATCGGTCTGCCCTGGCTGATCACCGCGGGCACACAGGCCTATGGCGCCAGCGGGCTGGCGGATCGCATCGCACCGCTCGTGAACCTGGTCATCTCCAACGTGCCGGGGCCGCAGCTGCCGCTGTATCTCGCGGGCGCCAAGATGCTGACCTATACGCCGGTGTCGATCATCATCCACGGCGTGGGCCTGAACATCACCGTGCAGAGCTACAACGGCCAGCTGGACATCGGTCTGATCGCCGACGGCAAGACGGTGCCCGATGTGCAACGCATTGCTGACGGCATGGGGGTCGCCTTCGAGGAGCTGGCCAGCCTGCCACCCCCGCCCGAGGGTGAGGCTCGGCCATAATCCGTCCATGCCCGCAAAGCACCTCTCGCTCACGAGCAAGCTCATGGCCAAGCGCATACAGAAGCTGCGCCGGCCCGCCCGGGACGACGCGCCCGACGACTTCAGCGGCAGCGGCGAGCGCGCAAGCAGCGCCACAGCCCGGTCCGCCGGCACACCGCCGTTCTCCGACCTCCGCGCCCCCTCCACGTGGCTGATGATGCTCGAGGGCCGCGCGCCCTGGGAGTACGCCGCCATGCTGGCCGCGGCGCCGATCCTGAACAACGCGCCGCGTGGCGACGGCCACCCTGTGGTGGTGTTCCCCGGTCTGGCCGCCAATGACATGACCACCCTGCCCCTGCGCCAATACCTCGCGCGCCAGGGCTACAACCCCTATCCGTGGAACTTCGGTTTCAACTTCGGTCCGCGAGCCGGGGTACTAGCCGGCTGCACGGCGCTGGTGCGCGAGCTGGCCGAGGAACACGGCCAGCCCGTGAGCCTTGTCGGTTGGAGCCTTGGCGGCATCTACGCGCGCGAGGTGGCCAAGGAAGTCCCCGATCTGGCGCGCTGCGTCATCACTCTGGGCACACCCTTCTCCGGCCACCCGCGCGCGACCAACGCCTGGCGCCTGTACGAGATGCTCTCCGGACACGCGCCGCATCACGACGACGATCTACTCGACCACATCCGCCGCGCACCGCCTGTACCCACCACCTCCATCTTCAGCAAGACAGATGGAGTGGTGGCCTGGCAGTGCAGCCTCAATGACCCGGCGCCGCACACCGAGAACATCGAGGTCAGCGCCAGCCACATCGGACTGGGCATGAACCCGGCCGTGCTCTACGCCGTGGCTGACCGCCTGGCGCAGAACCCGCAGGCCTGGCAGCGCTTCTCCACCGACGGCCAGCGCCGCTGGTTCTACGGCACCGCGCACGAATGAGCCGGCGTCCGGCCGCATGAAGGTCCGCGCCAACGGCGTCGAGCTCGAAGTCGAGATCGACGGCCCCGCCCACGGGACGCCCGTGCTGCTCATCATGGGCCTGGGCATGCAGCTCACCGCCTGGCCACCCGCACTCGTCAAGTCGCTGGTCGATCACGGCTGCCGCGTGATCCGCTTTGACAACCGCGACATCGGCCTGTCGCAGCGCTTTGACCACCTGCCCACCCCGGCCATCGGCTGGTCGGCCGTGCGCCATGCGCTGGGTCTGAAGGTGGCCGCGCCCTACACGCTCAATGACATGGCGGCCGATGCGATCGGCCTGATGGACGCGCTGGGCATTGAACGCGCGCACGTCTGCGGTGTGTCGATGGGCGGCATGATTGCGCAGCTGGTGGCGGCGCGGCAGCCGCAGCGGATTCAGCACCTGGCGCTGATGCTCACCACCAGCGGCGCCCGCGGCCTGCCCGGCCCCACGCTCAAGGCGCGTGCCGCGCTGCTCGCCCGCCCGCGCGGCCGCGGCGAGGACGCCATGGTCGCGCACGGCGTGAAGGTTTTGAGCGCCATTGCGAGCCCCGGCTATCCGCCCGACCCTGTGGAGCTTGAATCGCGCGTTCGCGCCGCATACCACCGCAGCTTCCGGCCGCGCGGCTTCACGCGGCAGCTGCTGGCCATCGCCGCCAGCCCCGACCGCTCGCCGCTGCTGACGCAGATCCAGGCGCCCACGCGCATCCTGCACGGCAGCGCAGACCCGCTCGTGCCGGCCGCCTGCGCGCGCGATCTGGCCGCCAAGATCCCACGCGCCCAACTCTCCGTCATCGACGGCATGGGCCACGACCTGCCGGTGGCGCTGGTGCCGCGGTTTGCCGGCGCCATTCTTGGCGCCTAGCCGCCGCCACTACCGCTCAGACCGACGTTCTGACGTCGCGCCGCGAAAGTGGCGTGCAGCACGCACATCGGTTGCGCGGCAGGCACAGCAGCGTGGACCAGGCGCTTTATCTTCAATCAAACGTTGAAATCGAATAGATATTCAGGTTATTTGTTCGCTTTCATTTGAAAATCTAATCGGCCAGTCCTCGCATCATCTGTGCGGAAAGTGGCCGATTTGCCCTGACCTGCTGATTCTTGAGATGCACAGCGATGCGTGCACTGCGCTGCGGCTTACTCCGGCACGTTCACCACGCCGGCGTTGAAGCTGATGGCGTTGCCGGCCGCGGGAGTGGCGACGATCGGCGGCAGGTTCGCCGCAACGTCAATCGCCGGGGCGCCCGTGCCGCGCGGCACGGTACGCACGACCTGGCTGGCCGGCAGCGGCGCGCTGCTCTTGAGGTGCGCCCACATCTGATTCAGCGCCTGGATGTTGTAGTGGTGCATGGGGATGTAGCGGTCTGCATAGCCGGGCACGGCGGCGATGAAGGTGTCGAAGTGCTGGGCGTTGGTCACCTCGATCACCGAAAGCTTGCTGCTCGCGCCTTCGGCCAGGCGGTTCATGCCGAAGTAGGGGCGCGTGGTGTGGTTCATGGGCACCAGCGCATCGCTGCGGCCGTGCACGATGATCGCCGGCTTGCCGCGCAGGTTGCCCGTCAGGCGGATCTCGTCCACCCCGGCCTTGAGTTTGGTGGCAGCCGCGTCCGTGCCCGTCCAGAGCGCGCGCAGGCACAGCGCGCCGGTGGTGCCCGCGTTGCCGTCGGCCAGGGTGTGCAGGATCGGCCCGGCGGCGGAATTCACCACCAGATTCACACCGCCCGTGGGCGGTACGCCGTTGCCCTGCGCAAACAGCAGGCCCATGGGCGAGGCGGCGGCTGCAGCCGGCTGGCCGGTGGTGGCGCTGGTGGTGGCAAAGGAGAAGCCGCAGAGGTTCTCGGTCACGCTGGCGCGCGAGTAGGCGTTGGCGTAGGTCACGGCCACACCGGGCGTGGCCTGGGTGGCCCAATGGCTGGCGTGCAGCAGATCGCTGTCGGCCTCCCAACCCGCAGCGCGCAGTGCAGCCAGTGCGGCATTGGCCTGGTCTGCGAAGGTGGCGCCGGTGATCACGCCCGCTGCGGCCAGCGCCGCGCAGCGGTTCTGCGCAATGGTGGCGTTGATGGCCGCAAGGAAGGGCGATGCTGCATTGGCCGGTGCATAGGCCGCGCAGGGCTGCAGCAGGTTGGCCAGGGTCGTGTAGTCGTACAGCGTGCGGCCGAAGGCGGCCACGTTGTTGCCGCCACGCTGAACCTGCAGGCCGGCGGGTAGACGCAGGTTGATCTGCGGCTCACCCACCACCACGGCGTCGATCAGGCCGCCGGCATCCTGCTCGGCAGCGGCCAGCGCCGCACCACCGCCGTTGGACACCCCTGCGGCAATCACTGTAGTGTTGGCCGGCGTGATGCGCACACCGCGCACGCCATTGGCACCCACCGGGCCGTATTCCTCATTGAGCGCCCAGAGCGTGAACTCGACGGCCTGCAGGGTGTTGCGGCCCCAGTCCTTCTCCGGGTTCTGCTGGCTGTGCGCGTGCTTGAAGGCATAGCGGAAGGGGTTGGCCGCATTGAAGGCCGCCAGATCCGCGGGCAGCACATTGGCCGTGAAGTGGCTGCCGGCACCCAGGCTGGCCGCGGTGCCCAGCGTGCCGTCCAGGAAGGTGACGATGCCCGAGCCCAGCTCATGCCCGCCGTTGCCCGAGCCCTTGTCGGTATAGGCCACGGCGCAGCCGCGCTTCAGGCCCCATTCGCCCGCCGCCGAGACGGCGCCGTACACCCCGCGCGAACCGCTGGAGGTGGCGGTGACGATGCAGGGGTTGGCGGGGTCGAAGCTGGCGGGAATCTGCGCCATCACCACCACGTTCACGCGGCCGGTCCCGTCCGGGTCGGCGTAGGCGATGTACTCCTTCCCGGCGATCTTGCCCGCCCCCGCTGCTGCGTTCACTGTGCCGTCCAGCGCCACGTTCGGCCCGTACAGGCGCCCGTAGCCGCCGGCCGCCGTGAAGTCCACCAGCGCGCGGTAGTTGTTGTAGATCGCGCGGCGCCGCAGTTCTGCCGCCGTGGGTGTGGCCGACACCGCAGGCGCCGCCCCGGCCAGGCCGTCCCAGCCCAGACCGCCAGTGAGCAGATCGTCTGTGCTGCCGTTGTACGAAAGCACCGACACCGCACGGATGTAGGACGGCTTGGCATTCACCGGCCCCGCGCCGGCTGTGTCGCCGGAGGATGAGCCGCCGCAGGCGGTGAGCGCAATGGCCAAAGGAAGCGCGCCAAGCACAAGCGCGCGCCGCGTGGAGCGAAGGGTCGTCATGGGATGTCTCCTCCCGGTGGGGTTGGAACGCAGCCCATGTCGGCAACAACATCACCGGCCAGGCCGTCTGTGTGACGGACCTTAGCCCTGCGAGATCGCACAGAACAGGCGCAAGAATGCTCGGGGTAGCGGCAAATTTGCACGGATGCGCGACTCGCAGGCTCGGTGCGCGAGCGGCTTGGCGATTGGAGAGCCAGTCTCGCCGACCGACGCGTACGCGAACGCTTGACCGCCCGGAGATTCTCTTGGCCAATCTCCCGGTCAATTCGCGTAGTACGCGGTCCGCGGAGGCGCACACTCATCGGAATGCTCCTGCGGGGTGACACAAGGCACCCGGCCGGCGGCTTCAGCGAAGTCGCCACACCGCCGGGTATTCAGCGGGGCCGCTAAGCCACAGCCACGTACGCGGGATTGTCGATTGACCTGCCGGCCAGCGCAGCGAGCAGATTGTCGGCAGCCCGCATCTCGATGGCCAGCCGGACCTCACGCACAGCCGACCCAAGATGAGGCGTAAACGTAGTGCGCGGATGATTAATCAGTCCTTCGGGAATGGAGTCCGGGCGGTCGGGCAGATTCCAGTCCTCCATCTCGTACACATCGGCTGCATACGCGCCAAGGCGACCGGCGTTGAGCGCGCGAAGCACGGCATGTTCATCGACCACCGACCCGCGCCCGACGTTCACCAGAATCTGCCCCTGGTGCACGTGGGCAAGCAACTCATCGTCCACAAGGTGAAACGACTGCTCCGTCAGGGGCACCGCGAGCAGCACATGACGCGCAAGCGTGAACGCAGTCGCGAGGTCGACCGGTTCAGTCCTGGCGTCTATCTGCATTGGATCGACACCCAGCACCCGGGCGCAGCCAAATCCTTGCAATCGGTCGACGATCGCACGCCCCACTGCTCCCAGCCCGACGACAGCAACTGTCGAACCGTTCAGCCCGGTGCCATACAGTGACGGGCGCCATCCGCCGTAGCCCGCACGAACGCGCCGATCGCCGTCCAGAATGTGGCGGCCGGCAGCAATTGCCAGCCCAAGGGCCAGCTCAGCGGTTGGTTCGGTCAGCAGGTCTGGGACGAAACTTACGGTCACGCCGGCGCGCGCGCAGGCGGCAAGATCAAAGTTGTCATACCCCTTGAGTGCGCAGGCCACCGCGCGCAAACGAGGGGCTCGCGCAAGAACCTCGGTGTCGATCCGATCGGTCATGAACGCCATCCAGCCATCGGCTGTGCGCAAGTGTTCGGCGAGAACGTCCGCAGTCCAAGGGTCTGGGCCGAGGTTCATCACGACTTCCGCCACCGCCTGCAGTCGGGCCAGCACCTCGGCGTGCACAGGCTGGCTCAAGACAATCCGCTTCACTCCGTCTCCGATCACTTGAGGCGGCGGCGCAGCGCCGCGCCCAGTCCGTCAACCACCATCACGCAGGCCAGCACACACAGAAGGATCGCGGCGACCTCGTCATACTTGATCAGGCGCAGTGCGGCCATCAGCTCGAAGCCGATTCCCCCGGCACCCACAATGCCGAGCACGGCCGAGGCTCGAAAGTGGTACTCCCATCGGTAGATCGTGATGTCGGCGAGCTGAGGCAGCACCTGGGGCAGCACCGCATGGCTGATCACTTGCAGGCGGCTTGCACCTGCAGCAGTAGCCGCCTCCAGGGGCTTGGGATCGACGTGCTCGATGGCCTCTGCGTAGAACTTGGCCACCATGCCAGTGGAGTGCAAGGCCAGTGCCAGCACGCCGGGTAGTGCACCGAATCCGACCGCGGCAACAAAGATGATGCCCAGGATGATTTCAGGAACCGAGCGGAAGGCCGCAATCACGGTGCGCGCGGCGCGCAGCACCCAGGGGTGTGGCGCGGTGTTCGGCGAGGCCAGCAGCGCCAGAGGCAAGGACATGAAGATGGTCAGTGCGGTGCCTGCCACCGACATGGCCAGGGTATCGAAGAGCGGGCGCACCCAACTTTGCCAACGCGCAAAGTTGGGCGGCACCATCTCGGAGCCCAGCTGCAGCAGCGCAGGAATGCCGTCGGCAAAGCGCTGTGCGTCGAAGAAGCCGGTGATGGCCAGCGCGAGGAGAGCACACGCAAGGAGCAGACCGCCCACACCAAGGCTGCGCCGGCGCCGCCGGGCGTCTTCGGCAAGCAGTGTCTGCATCACCGCATCGCTCACTTCATGCTCCCCAGGTCGAGCTTGAGCACGGTGGCGGTCTCGCGCAGGACGTTGTAGGCCTCATCGGTGGTGGGCGCAAAGGCTTCGACACGGAATGCCTTGAGCACCTCCTTGTCCTTGATGCCGAGAAATGCGTCGCGGATACCCCGCTTGAGCGACGGTGCCAGATTGCCCTGCATCACGATGGGGTAGTTGGGAATCGGGGCAGACAGATCGAGTTCGACGATCTTGGTCGGATCGATCGTGCCCCGCTTGATCAGGTTGTCGAGAATGGGTTTGGACAGCGCGCCTGCAGGCACTTGGCCAGCCTGTACTGCGCGAGCCACCGCGTCGTGCGTACCGAGGTGCACCACCCGGTAGTCGCGCTCACCATCGAGTCGCGCCTTCCTCATCAGATGCGCGCGCGGTGCCAGATGGCTGGAGGTCGATGCCTGATCACCAAATCCGAAGGCCTTGCCGCGGATGTCTTCCAGGGTCTTGACGGGCCCGCCCGCGGTGGCGATCAGCACCGACTGGTAGGTCGGTGAACCGCGCTCCACACCCACTGCGAAGGGTTCGATGGCCGGTGCGCGCGACTTGGCCAGCACATAAGAGAAGGGACCGAAATAGGCCACCTCGATCCGGCCGAAGCGCATGGCCTCGATCATCGACGAGTAGTCTGTCGTGACGACCAGCTCGATGTCCTTCTTCAAGGTCTGCTCCAGGTACTGCTTGAGCGGCTGGGCGTTCTGGATGATGCTGGACGCGTTTTCGTCCGGCAGCAACGCGACGCGCAAGCGTGCAGGATCGCGACCCTGCGCGTGCGACAAGGCAGGCAGCAGGCTGGCGAGCGCGCCGAGGACAAGCGCGGCAAGAGCAAGACGACGGGTTGGCATGTGAACTCCTTGCGTGAAAGGCGCTGGCCTCAGCCAGACGCGGACTGATTGCCATCAGGCAGATGCTGAAAGAGCCGGCACGGGCGCAGCGCACGACGGCTCCGGCAAGCGTGCTGCGTGTGGAGGTGCATCGCTGGCGGCACTGACTGCGCCGTAGAGCTCGATCTGCAGCTCATGACTCAGTGCGGCTGGTGGGCCGTCAAACACCACACGACCATTGCGCAATCCGACAATGCGGTCGGCGTAACGCCGCGCCAGCGCCACTTGATGCAGGCTGACTATGGCAGTCAGTCGGTCGTGCGTGCAGATGTGGTGAAGCAGGTTCATCACGTTCTCGGCAGTTGCCGGGTCCAGACTGGCCACCGGCTCGTCCGCAAGAAGAATCGTCGGCCGCTGGATCAGCGCCCGGGCGATGCCCACACGCTGCTGCTGACCACCGGAAAGCGTGTCTGCGCGCACCAGGGCTTTCTCTAGAAGACCGACCCGATCCAGCACCTCCAACGCGAGCAGCTTGTCGGAACGACTCCATGGCAGCAGAGTGCGCAAGGCGTGGTACCTGCCCAGGCAACCCATGAGCACGTTCGCCAGCACCGTCTCACGGCCGATCAGGTGGTGCTGCTGAAACACCATGCCGCAGCGTTGCCGGTGCGCGCGAAGGTTGGCCGGATTCAGCGCGCCGCCCTGCAAGCCGTGAACATTCACGGTGCCGTCGGTGGCGTCGACCAGCCCGTTCAGACAGCGCAGGAGCGTGGACTTGCCCGCGCCTGATGCACCTAGAAGCACCAGAAACTCCCCTGGCGCCACGTTCAACTGCGTTCTTTGCAAGGCCTCGATGCCCCCGGGGTAGGCCACGCGGACATCGCGAAGCTGGATCAGCCAATCAGGTTGGGCGGAAGCGAGGTGTTGCGTCATGAGACGGCAGTTTCTGCACCCGGCGTGTCATCACAGTGACATTTCGACCCTGAGAATCGAAGGTCATCATTGATGTCATCTATGGATCAGCCATGTCAGGCCTCAGCCTTCTGGCCGCACTGAAAGCCTTTGACGCGATCGCCCGTGCAGGCAGCATGACCGGAGCTGCGCACACGCTCGGCTTGCAGCAGCCCACCTTGTCCGCGCACATCGCACGACTTGAGCAGGTGCACGGCGTTGAACTCTTCCAGCGTCGTGGGCGACGCCTGGAACTCACGGACTTCGGGCGCCTGCTGCTCGATCACACGAGACGGATCTTCAGCGCGGAACAGGATGCGCAGGCGCTGCTGCTCGCCGCTCAGAATCGATACGCCGGTCGCCTTGTGATCCACGCAATCGGCCCGTACAACGTGGTTCCGATTCTGCGTGTCTTTGCGCGGCGTTACCCTCAAGTCAGCCTGGTGGTGAAAGTGGGCGATTCGCGCACGATCGTCTCGCGGATCCTCGATCATCAAGGGGATGTCGGCCTCGTGCTGAACCCCCGCCTGGATCCCGCTCTGGATTGCTTGGAACATCGTCGGCAGCCCTTGGTCGTCTTTGCTGCAGCAGATCACCCCCTGGCATCACAGAAAGCTGTGTGCATGAGGGACTTGCACCAGCAGCGATTCGTCATTCGCGAGGAAGGTTCGACCACCCGGCGCGTGTTTGAAGAGGCCATGCAACGACAGGGACTCGCCTTTCAAGTGGCCGTCGAGATGGGTAGCCGGGAAGCCGTACGCGAAGCCGTCGCCCAGGGTATGGGTCTTGGCGTGGTTGCAGATACGGCGTATGTCGCAGACATGCGTCTGGTCAAGCTGCCCGTGCTGGACAGCGACATGGCAACACATGTTCATCTGATCTGCCGGCGGGAGCGCAGAGACTCGCCGCTGATCGCTGCACTCTTTGAGGTCGCGGCTGAACTCCGTGGGAGCGATCGCTCAATCGGCGCCACCTAGAGCAGGGCATGCCGAGCGTGCGCTGCGTAACGCAGGCCGCAGCCCACATAGCCCGCCGCAACTTTGACGAGATCACGGGTTGAGACCTGCCGGAACGGCGCCGGAGCAATTGACGGCAATTTGCGGTACGCAGCGCCAATCGCAGACGCGTGACGGCAAAATTGCACACATGAAGCCGCCCAGCAACCAGACCCCCCTCCATTCCCGCACACCCCCACCCAACCCCCTCCCCGACTGGTCCGACCTGCGCTACTTCCTCGAAGTCGCGCGCACCGGCAGCCATGCGGGTGCGGCGCGGCGGCTGGATGTGGAGCACACGACCGTGGCGCGGCGGCTGCAACGGCTGACGGAGCAACTTGGCAGGCCGCTGTTCGAGCGCAGCCGGGCGGGGCTGACGCTGACCGCCGCCGGGCAGGTGTTGCGCGGCCACGCAGAGGCGATGGAGGCGCAGCTGCTGACTGCGGCCGAGCAGATCACGGGCGAGGCGGCGGCGGTGGCGGGCACGGTGCGCCTGGCGGTGCCGGAGGCGCTGGGCACCATGGTGCTGGCGCCGCGCCTGCCCCGGCTGTTTGCGGAGCACCCGGAGCTGCAAGTCGAGCTGCTGCTCCTGCCGCGTTCACCCAGCCTGGCGGCACGCGAGGCCGACCTGGCGGTGATGGTGGAGCCGCCGGCCAGCGGCCGCTACTACGTCACACGGCTGACCGACCTGCGCTACGACCTCTGCGCCAGCAGCAGCTACCTGGCGGCGCACCCGCCCGTTGCCTCACTGGACGATCTGGCCGCGCACCGCTTTGTGGACTACGTGCAGGACTACCTGCTCAGCGACTCGCTGCGCTACCTGGACGAGCTGCAGCTCAAGCCCCGGCGCGTGTTTGCCGCCACCGGCATGCTGGCCCAGCACGCCGCCATCGCGGCCGGCATCGGCATGGGCATGCTTACTCGCTATGTGCAGGCCGCGGACCCGAACCTGCGCCGCGTGCTGCCGGGCCAGGCGAGCGTGAAGCGCACGCTCTGGCTGGCCGCACCGAGCGAACTCTTCGGCCTGCGCCGCGTTCGCGTGGTCTGGGACTTTCTGCGCAGCATTGCAGAGGGCGAGCCCGCGCTCTTCGGCGGCCAGGCGCGGGACGCCTGATGGACATTTTCGGCCAGTATTTTTCTTGAGGCCCAACACGCCAAGACGTCCTTGAAACAAGCGAGAACGGCCTCAAGGATTCTGAAATTTCACTCACTTTCAGCCATCTTCTGGCTGAAAGTGATTGACCGGCCTGCGCGCAATCAGCGCAGCATCTGCCGGGTGTAAGGTCAACGCGCACACACTGCCGCTGCGCCCTGCCTTGCCGCGCCCGCAGGCGTGCCGCCCGTGGCCTGCCCCCAACTGCCCGCAACCGCCCACTTTGCCCGGAGCCCCCGCCATGTCCGAGCTGTCGACCTCGCCCAACGCCGCCCCCATGCCGCCCGGCATGGCGCCCGCCGTGAACTCCCTGGCCGGCATCCCCAGCCGCGAGCTGCTGCTGCACGCCCTGTATGAAGCTGCGGAGCTGGAGCACAACCTGATGTGCACCTATCTCTATGCGGCCTTCAGTCTGAAGCAGGGCACGGCCGAAGGGCTGACCGAGGCGCAGGCCGAGGCACTGGCGCGCTGGCGGCGCGAAATTCTGGACGTGGCCATCGAGGAGATGGGCCATCTGGTGGCGGTGTGGAACATCACGGCGGCGCTGGGCGGTGCGCCGCGCTTTGGCCGCGCCAACTTCCCGCTCGACCCGGGGTATCTGCCGGCGCGTGTGGTGGTGAAGCTCGCGCCCTTGACCGACGCCACGCTGCAGCACTTCATCTTTCTGGAGCGGCCCGAGGGCAGCGACGAGCCCGACGGCGAAGGCTTTGCGCCGGAGCGCCTGTTCGTGCGCGGTGCACCGGGCGCACGCATCACGCCCATGGCCACGGACTACGACACCGTCGGCAGCTTCTACAGCACCCTGGCCGGCGCACTGGAGCGCTTCTGCGCCGCGCACGGTGAAGACGTGGCCTTCTGCGGCCCGCGCACCCTGCAGATGTCGCCCACCGAGATCACGCTGCACGGTGCGCAGCCGGTCATCTGCCTCAAGACGGCGCTGGCCGCGCTGGATGCCATCGTGCGCCAGGGTGAAGGCGCGCCGACCGACAGTGCCGGCTCGCACTACGCGCGCTTTGTGGCCATTCGCCGCGAGCTGGCGCAGTTCAAGGCACAGGACCCCGGTTTCAAGCCAGCCCACCCGGCCGCCACCAACCCGGTGCTGCGCCGCCCGCCGCAGCCCGAAGGGCGCGTGTGGCTGGAAGATCCGCAGGCCACGGCCACGGTGGATGTGGCCAACGCCAGCTACGGGCTCATGCTGCGCCTGCTGGCCTGGAGCTACGGCGTGCACGGCCCCGGCGGCGAGAAAGCCCTGGCCGTCGACCTGGGTGTGGGCCTCATGCGCGCCATGACCCTGCTGGCCGAGCACGCCGCGCGCCTGCCGGCGGGCGAATCCAACCCGCAGTGCAACGCCGGCATGAGCTTCACCGCCCTGCGCGACGCCGCCGCGTTGCCGCCCGGCGAGGCCGGCCGGCGCTTCTTCATCGAGCGCCTGGCCGAACTGGCCACTGCGGCCGAGGCCCTGGCACACACCAGCCCGCACACGCGCACCGAGCAGGCCGCCAAGCTGTTCCGCAGCTTGGCGCGGCGCGGCAGCATCGGCTTTGAGCCGCGCGGGCCCGTGGTGCTGCCGCGCGTGACCATCACCGCCACCGCCGCGCAGCTGGCCGAGGCGCAGGCCGCCGGCGGCATAGAAGGCTCTGCGGTGGTGATGCAGGCGGTGTCAATGCCGGCCCCCGTCCACGCGCCCTCGGCAGACACCGCAACGGCCGTATCGAGCACCGCCACCAGCACCAAGATCGACGGCGTGGAGCACGTGCAGGGCCGCGACCTCACGCTCCTGTTCGAAGGCAAGCGCTGCATCCATGCGCGCTTCTGCGTGACCGGCGCGCCCAAGGTGTTCCTGGCCAACACGCCGGGCGACTGGATCTTCCCGGACGCCATGCCCACCGAGCGCCTGGTCGACATCGCCCACGCCTGCCCGAGCGGCGCGATCCGCTACGCCCGCAAGGACGGCCAGCCCGACGAATCCGCCCCGCCGGTGAACCTCATCAGCGTGCGCGAGGCCGGCCCCTACGGCGTGCGCGCGCCCATCGTGCTGGACGGCGAACCCATCGGCTACCGCGCCACCCTGTGCCGCTGTGGCGCGAGCAAGAACAAGCCCTTCTGCGACGGCAGCCACCACGACGTGAACTTTGCCGCCAGCGGCGAGCCACCCACCGGCATCAACGGCCTGCCGACCGACATGCTCGCCGTGCGCGACGGCCCCCTGCACATCGACCCCGAACCCAACGGCCCGCTGCAGGTCAGCGGCAACATGGAAGTGCTGGCCGGCACCGGCCGCATGGTCTGCCGCATCACCAACGCGCGCCTGTGCCGCTGCGGCGGCAGCGCCACCAAGCCCTTCTGCGACGGGACGCACGCGAAGATCGGGTTCAAGAGCGAGTGATGCCCACCGCGCAGGCCCGAGCATCAGGGAGTTGCCCATGAGCACCGCCAAACCCAATCCGGGCAGCACAGCCGGCTACTCCGGTACCCCGCTGGCCAAGAAGCTGGGCATCAAGGACGGCGCCACCGTCTGCGCGAGCCACGCGCCGGCAGACTATGCCGACCTGCTTGCGCCCTTGCCGCCGGGCGTGCGTTTCGTGAAGTCCGCGTCAGCCACCACCGACATCGTCCATCTGTTCGCCACCCAGCGCAGGGCCCTGGCTGACGAACTTGGCAAGCTGCGCGAACGTATCCGCCCCGACGCAGCGGTCTGGGTGTCCTGGCCCAAGAAGGCCGCCAAGCGCGACACTGACATCACCGAGGACGTGATCCGTGAGATCGCCCTGCCCCTGGGCTTTGTGGATGTGAAGATGTGCGCCGTCAGCGAGGTCTGGTCTGGCCTGAAGCTGGTGATCCGCAAGAGCTTGCGGGCGCAATGAGCAAGGCGGTGGCGGGCTGCGGGCAGTCGAACGCCGCATGGCGCGCTCGCACGCCCGGCAGGGTATGAAGCGCCCTACTGCCCCCGCCAGCCCGGCAGCTTCAAGCCACTGACCATCGCCGCCACGCGCAGCACGCAGGTGACGAGCGCTGAGGCTGCGAGCGAGGCCTCGCTCGGCCAGCCCAGCTGATGGCCGGCCGCCGCCACCCAGCCGCCGAGGAAGGCGCAGACGGCGTAGGGCTGGTGGTCGCTGAAGACCTTGGGGACTTCGTTGCAGGCGATGTCGCGCAGCACGCCGCCGAACACCGCGGTGATCACGCCCATGAGCACGGCGACGATGGGCGGCATGGCCTGGGCGAGCGCGAGCTGCGTGCCTACGGCGGTAAACAGGCCGAGGCCGAGGGCGTCGGGCCATTGCATGGCGCGCTCGGTGATGGCGAGGTGGCGTTTGCGCAGCAGAAAGGTGGCTGCAATGCACAGTCCAAGGATCACCCACAGCCAGGGCGAGTGCTCGACCCAGTAGAACGGCCGGCGATCGAGCAGCACGTCACGCAAGGTGCCGCCGCCAAACGCCGCCAGCGTGGCGACGACGCACAGGCCGACCACATCCAGCTTCTTGCGCGCGGCGGCAATCAACCCGGAGGCCGCAAAGGCCAGGGTCGCGGCGGCTTCCACCACGGGCAGCAGGTGCATCAGGGGCTGGGCGGAGAGCATGCAGGCGGTGGGGAGCGGCAGAGCGTGGGTGACGCGGGGCGCGGGATGCGCTTGACTCAATGCTGCATCAAGTGCGAATAAGTCAATTTCGGACGGAAAATATAGGTAGCCCAAACGAGCCGAGATCCGCATCAGACATGCGGAAATCGGCTAATTAGCCAATCAAAATAAACCGATTTCGGCCAAATATGAACGACATCCGCTCTCCTGCGCGGCGGGGCGGCCCGCTGCGCTCCGAACGCGCCACTACTCCGGCTGGGTGATGCGCTTGACCGCGGGGCGGGTACCGACCGTGATCGGCAATTCGATGAGCTTGCCCTCGCGGTACAGGCGCACTGTCGTCTCCTTACCCGGCGGCAGGGAGGCCACGTTGTTGAGCAGGCCGACGGTGTCCTTGATGGGCAGGTTGTCGATGGCCACGAGCACGTCGCCACGGCGGATGCCGGCACGCGCCGCGGGCTGGTTGGCCAGCACGCCGTCAATCAGCACGCCATCGGTGTTGGGCAGCTTGAACTTGGCCACGAAATCTTCGCCCACATCGCGTGGATCGACGCCGATGTAGCCGCGCACCACCTTGCCGTTGGCGAGGATCTGCTCCATCACGTTCTTGGCGGTGGACACCGGAATGGCAAAACCGATGCCCAGGGACCCGCCGTCGCGCGAGAAGATGGCGGTGTTGATGCCCAGCAGGTGCCCCTGCGCGTCCACCAGCGCGCCGCCTGAGTTGCCAGGGTTGATGGCTGCGTCGGTCTGGATGAAATTCTCGAAGGTGTTGATGCCCAGATGGCTGCGACCCAGGGCACTGACGATGCCGGAGGTCACGGTCTGACCCACGCCGAAGGGGTTGCCGATGGCGAGCACGCTGTCGCCCACGCGGGTGGCTTCCAGACGGGCCAGGGTGATTGGCGTGAGCTCGGGCAGGTCGATGCGCAGCACGGCGAGATCGGTTTCGGGGTCGCTGCCGACCACGCGGGCGAAGGTGCGGCGGCCGTCGTTCAACGCCACCTCGATCTCGTCGGCGCCTTCGATGACGTGGTTGTTGGTGAGCACCACGCCCTGGGCAGAGACGATCACGCCGCTGCCCAGGCTGTTTTCCTGGCGGCCGCCGCCGCTGCGGTCGTCGGGGTTGCCAAAGAAGCGGAAGAACGGGTCGGCCGGCGCGTTGCGCCGCGGCTTCACCTGTTTGGTGGTGAAGATGTTGACCACGGCAGGCGCAGCCAGACGCGCAGCATCTGCAAAGCCGATACTGTGGCCCGGCAGCACGGCCACGGGCTTGGCCACGGCGGTGGCTTCCTTGACAGTGATGGGGCCACCCTGCGGTGTGGCCGCGCCCGAGCCCAGCGGCTGCGTAATGACCTGCTGCACGCCCGACAAGGGGCCGCTGGCGCGCAGCCACTCCGGTTTCAGGGTAGCCACAACGAACAGCGCCGCGAGCAGCACCGTGACGCTTTGGGCGAAAATCAACCAGAGTTTGCGCATGAGGGAGAGGGAATCTTGTGAAGCGGGAAGAGCTGACCGCCTACTTGGATGCGACGCTGGAGAGCGCGCGCTTCAAGGATTATTGCCCGAACGGCCTGCAGGTTGAAGGTCGCGCCAAGGTCAAGCGCCTGGTGACGGGCGTGACCGCCAGCGTGGCCCTGCTGCAGGCGGCGATCGCCGCCGAGGCCGACACGATCCTGGTCCACCACGGCTACTTCTGGAAGAACGAGCCGGCACCGCTCACGGGGCCCAAGGCCGCGCGCATCCGCCGGCTGATGCAGAACGACATCAACCTCTACGCCTACCACCTGCCGCTGGATGCGCACCCGGTCATGGGCAACAACGCGCAGCTGGGCGCGCGCCTGGGGCTGATCGCCATCCAGCGCTTTGGCGAATACGACCTGGGCTTTGCCGCCGACCTGCAGGAGCCGGAAACCGCGGCGCAGTGGGTCGCGCGCATCGAGCAGCATCTGGAGCGCCCGCCGCAACTGCTGGGCAGCCCGGACCGCGTGATCCGCCGCGTGGGCTGGTGCACGGGCGGCGCGCAGGGCTACTTCGACGCCGCGATCGCCGCGGGCTGCGATCTGTTCATCACCGGCGAGGCCAGCGAACCCACCTACCATCTGGCGCAGGAGTCCGGCGTGGCCTTCATCGCCGCCGGCCACCACGCCACCGAGCGCTATGGTGTGCAGGCGGTCGGTGAGCACCTGGCGCAGCGCTTCGGCATCGAACACACGTTCATCGACATCGCGAACCCGGTCTGATCAGACCGGTACAAGACACCACAACAAGACGGAGGGACACACCATGAACAAGCCCTGGCTGAGCCAGTACCCCAAGGGCGTGCCGGAAACGGTCGACATCAATCAATACAGCTCGCTGCAGCATCTGATGGAAGAGGCCTTCCAGCGCTATGCGGACCGCCCGGCCTACGAGTGCATGGGCAAGCAGTTGAGCTTTGCGGACATCGACGCGCTTTCGAAACAGCTGGGCGGCTACTTCCAGAGCCTGGGCTTTGCGCGCGGCGACCGCATTGCGGTCATGATGCCCAACGTGCTGCAGTACCCGATTGCGCTGGCCGCCATCATCCGCGCCGGCTACATCGTGGTGAACGTGAACCCGCTGTACACCCCGCGCGAACTGGAGCACCAGCTCAATGACAGCGGCGCAAAGGCGATCGTGATCCTGGAGAACTTTGCGCACACGCTCGCCCAGGTGATCGACAAGACGCCGTGCCGCACGGTCATCATGGCGCGCATGGGCGACCTGCTCGGCGGCCTGAAGGGCGTGATCGTCAACGCGGTCGTGAAGTACGTGAAGAAGATGGTGCCGGCCTATTCCATGCCCGGCAACGTAAAGGTGGTGCCCTACCCCGCGGCGCTGGCGGCTGGCGCGGCCACCAAGCTCAGCCGCGTGGAGCTGAGCCACAACGACGTGGCCTTCCTGCAGTACACGGGCGGCACCACGGGCGTGTCCAAGGGCGCGATCCTGCTGCACAAGACCCTGATCGCCAACCTGCTGGCCTGCGAAGCCTGGATGAATCCGGGCATCCACAAGCAGGGTCGCATCGAGCAGCCGGTGTTCATCTGCGCGCTGCCGATGTATCACGTGTTCTCGCTGGTCTCGGGCGTGCTGCTGGCCATGCGCACCGGCGGCATGAACATCCTGATCCCCAACCCGCGCGACATACCGGGCCTGATCAAGACGCTCACGGGGCGCGTGTTCCACATCTTCCCGGCGGTGAACACCCTGTTCAACGCACTGGCCAACAACGCCGAGTTTGCCAAGCTGAACTTCAGCGGCCTGCGCATCAGCGTGGGCGGCGGCATGCAGGTGCAGGAGGCTGTGGCCAAGAAGTGGCTCGCCACCACCGGCTGCCCGATCGTGGAGGGCTACGGCCTTTCGGAAACCGCCGCCGCCGTGACCTGCAACCCCACCGACAATGACGCCTACACCGGCACCATCGGCCTGCCTTTGCCGAGCGTGGACATCAAGCTGATCAATGACCAGGGCGCCGAAGTGCCGATGGGCGAGCGCGGAGAAATCGCGATCCGCGGCACCACGGTCATGGCCGGCTACTGGAACCGCCCGGACGAAACCGCCAAGGTCATGACGCCGGACGGCTTCTTCAAGAGCGGCGACGTCGGTGTGATCGACGATCGCGGCTACATCAAGATCGTGGACCGCATCAAGGACATGATCCTCGTGAGCGGCTTCAACGTGTACCCCAACGAGGTCGAAGGCGTGCTGGTCATGCACCCGGGCGTGCTGGAGTGCGCGGTGATCGGCGTGCCCGACAAGGCCAGCGGCGAAGCGGTGAAGGCCTTCGTGGTCAAGAAGGACCCGGCGCTGACGGAAGCCGAGCTAAAGAAGTTCTGCGAGGAGCAGCTCACCGGCTACAAGAAGCCCAAGTTCATCGAGTTCCGCGCCGAGCTGCCCAAGACGCCCGTGGGCAAGATCCTGCGCCGCGAACTGCGCGACGCCGAGCTCAAGAAGGGCGCATGAGGCGCAATCACGGTATGGCAGCGGCGCTGGCAGCGGGCGCCGCGGCGCTGCTGCTCCTCGCGGGCTGCCAGAAGAGCAGCGAAGCGCCGGAGCCGCCGCGCGCCGGCGTCACGCATGACGCCGCGATGGACAAGGCGATTGCCCAGGCCCGCAGCACGCTCGACGAGTTTCTGAAGCGCGTGCAAAGCCCGCCGCCGGGTGCGAGCGGCTTCGCCGTCAAGGTGGGTGTGCGCGAGGGCCAGAACACCGAGTACCTATGGATCAACCGCCTCACCTGGACGGGGGATCAGTTCAGCGGCTTGGTGATGGACCCGCCGCAGGCGGTCAAGGCCGTCAAGCGGGGCCAGAACCTGAGCTTCGCGCGGGCAGACATCGTCGACTGGAGCTACCAGTTCCTGCGCGAGGGCCGCACCGTGGGCAATTTCACGCTGTGCGCCCTGCTCACCCGCGAGCCGCCGGCCAAGGCGGCCGAGCTGCGCGAGCGCTTCGGGCTGGACTGCCGGTTTCTTGCAGACTAAGCACATCTGACCCATGTTTTCGCCCGCCACGGGTGCCTGAGCGCCAGACAAATGCAATGTTTGCCACAGCTGATTAGGCGAAACCCGCGCAGGTGACTAAACTACGCGAGCTCGTCATTCATCAGATCGTCCGGCAAGACCTCTCTACTGGCTCGAACACTTCGCGTGTCCCTGGCCTCGGTTGACTCTCCACGGTGTTCTTTTGTGTGTCCGTGCACTGCGATGGCATGTGCCACGCAGCACATCTGTAATTTGTGGAGTTAGTTTCATGGCAACCGGTACCGTCAAGTGGTTCAACGAAAGCAAGGGTTTTGGCTTCATCGCTCCGGATGATGGCGGCAAGGATCTGTTCGCCCACTTCAGCGAGATCCAGACCTCGGGCTTCAAGACCCTGCAGGAAAACCAGAAGGTTGAATTCGAAGTCGTGCAAGGCCAGAAGGGCCCGCAGGCTTCCAAGATTCGCCCCATCTAAGGCATACGGATCGACCGCCATGCCGTTTCGGTGTGGCGCAACATCCAAGAGCAAAGCGAACGAATGGCCAAGGAAGAATTGATTGAAATGCAGGGCGTGGTCGATGAGGTCCTGCCCGACTCGAAGTACCGCGTCACCCTGGAGAACGGCCACCAGCTGGTCGCCTACAGCGGAGGCAAGATGCGCAAGAACCACATCCGCATCCTCGCGGGAGACCGCGTTTCTCTCGAGCTCTCGCCTTACGACCTGACCAAGGGCCGGATCATGTACCGGCACCTGCCGGGTCGTCCGCCCATGACGCCTCGCTGAGCGCTCGCGCGAAAGACAAAGGCCCTCCTCGGA
Organism: Piscinibacterium candidicorallinum; assembly: GCF_047549485.1. Lineage (GTDB taxonomy): Bacteria > Pseudomonadota > Gammaproteobacteria > Burkholderiales > Burkholderiaceae_C > Piscinibacterium > Piscinibacterium candidicorallinum. The sequence goes on from NZ_CP180191.1 coordinate 3,340,616, forward strand.
GGGCCTTTTCTTTTGTCCCTCCTCGGAGAGCCTGTTCTTTTGTCCCTCCTCGGAAGGCCTTTTTTGCGGCACGGGGCGGCTGCCAACAGCCCTTTTCGCTTGTCCAGCAAGGCTTTCCAGCCATTTTGGTCTGAAGAGCGGCTCTGAGAGCCATTCTTCACTTCGGTATCCGGGCTACTTGGCCGCCTTCACGTAGCGCTCCAGCCAGTTGTTGGTCTCCCAGAGCATGTGCAGGATGGACTCGCGCGCGCGGTAGCCGTGGTCCTCGTTGGGCAGCATCACCAGGCGGGTGGTGCCGCCCAAACCGCGCACGGCCTGGTACAGGCGCTCGCTCTGGATCGGGAAGGTGCCGGAGTTGCTGTCGTTCTCGCCATGGATGAGCAGCAGCGCGTCCTTGATCTTGTCGGCGTTGTTGAAGGCGCTCATGGCGGCGTAGGTCTCCGGCGCCTTCCAGAACGTGCGCTCCTCACCCTGGAAGCCAAAGGGCGTGAGGGTGCGGTTGTACGCGCCGCTGCGAGCGATGCCGGCCTTGAACAGGCGCGTGTGCGCCAGCAGGTTGGCCGTCATGAAGGCGCCATAGCTGTGGCCGCCCACGGCGATGCGGTTGCGATCGGCCACGCCGCGCCGCACGATCTCGTCGACCGCCGCCTCGGCACTGGCCACGAGCTGCTGCACGTAGGTGTCGTTGGGCTCCTTGCCGCCCTCGCCGATGATCGGCATGGCCGGGTCATCCAGCACGCCGTAGCCCATGGCCAGAAAGGCAGCCGGGCCGCTGGCGCTGATGCGATTGAACTCGTAGGGCGAGCCACGGGTCTGTGCTGCGGCCTGCGCCGTCTTGAACTCCTGCGGGTAGGCCCAGAGGATGAAGGGCAGCGGGCCGTCGCGCTTGGCGTCGTAGCCCGGCGGCAGCATGAGGTTGGCCGTGAGCTCGATGCCGTCCTTGCGCTTGTAGCGGATCAGCTCCTTGCTCACGCCCTTGAACTGCGGCAGCGGATGGGCAAACTGCGTGAGCGCGGTGAGTTGGCTGCGCTCGGGCTTGCTGAGATCTCGCACGAAGAAGTTGGGCGGCTCGGTCTGCGTCTCGCGGCGCGTGAGCAGGCGCTGGCCGCGTTCGTCGAGTACGGCGATCGAGTTCTCGTAGACCTCGCCCTGTGCGCGCCACAGGCGCGTGGCCTTCTTCGCAGCGATGTCGTAGCGATCGACGAAGGGGCGATCCCCCTGCGCAGAGGCGCCCTCGCCATCCAGGTAGATGGCGCGCTGTGCGCCCGGCGCAAACAGGAGCACGCTGCGGCCGAAGCGGTTCAGTGTCATGACCGGCGAGCCCGGATTGGCGTAGCGGTCTTCGGTCTTGAAGCTGAAGTGCTGCACGGGCGCCTTGCCGGGCGCATCCGGCGCGATCTCCCAGAGCACCACATCGCGCGTGCGGTACCAAAGCTCAGTAAGCAGCGCGGTCTGGCCGTCGCCCCAGGTCACGCCGCCGATGCGCGTCTTCACGCGCGCCAGTTCCTGCGGCGCATCCTTGAAGGGGTAGGCCTGCTGATACAGGGCATCGCGCTGCTCGGCCGGCTTGAAGGGGTCACCGCCATCCAGGGCCTGGGCCCAGCTCAGCGTCGCAGGAACGTCGGCGCGCCAGGTGATGTCGCGCGGGCCTTCGGGTACGGCATCAAAAGATGGCGGCAGACCTTCGCGTACGGGGAGATTCGCGACGGTATGGATCAGCTCGCCGCGCAGGTTCCAGACCTCGGCCCGGCGGCCGAACATCGAGACCGGCACCAGGTACGAATAGGGTTTGGTGATGGCGTTGACCAGCAGCCACTGCCCGTCAGGCGAGGCGCTCACGCCGCGCATGACCAGCGGCTTGCCGATCAGCGTGGTCTGTCCGTCCAGACCGATGCGGGCAATCTGTGCGGTTGCGAAGTAATCGAAGCGCGCCTCGTCGTACGGCGTGCGCAGCAGGTCCTGGAAGGTGCGGATGGCCTGCTGGCCACGGCCGGTGGTCGTTGCATCCTGCACGTTCGGGCCCGCCGGAGCACGTGGCGGCTGCGGCTCGCTCACTCCGGGCACGCGCAGCGTGACGAGCAGTGCATCGTTGCCCAGCCAGTTGAAGCCGCGACCCATCACGGCGTTCAGCGGCGCGCTGCTCAGGCGCCGAGCCTTGGCGGTGGCGACTTCAGCGACCCAGAGCTCGACCGCCTCGCCGGTGTTGCGCGTGAACGCCAGGTGCTTACCGTCCGGCGAGAAGCTGGTGTCTGCAATGCGCGCCGGGCTGGGCAGATCCGTCACGCGGCGCGGCGTGGGTGCGTCCACCGTCATGAAGGCCAGGCCGGTGCCGAAGCTGAAGCGGCTGGACGCAAAGGCGCGCGGGTTGATGCGCAGGCCCGCCAGACGTGCCTCGGGCGCCGCCACTTCATCGATGGAGGGCAACGCGGGCGTGTCGATCAGCGCCATCGTCCGCCGATCCGGCCCCAGCTGTACCTGCGGAGGCCGCGGCTGATCCACCACGGCCTTCAGCGCCGCGGGCGGCTCCATGTAGCGCTGCGCGTTCTGCGCCTCGGCGCCGGGCGCAAGCAGCAAAGCGCCGGTGGCAAGCGTCATCGACAAGACCTTCCTCATCATTCCCTCCAAAGTGGCCCGGCGCGGCTCGTGACCGCGCGGGCGAAGCGGCGAAGATACTGCGGCGGCCCGCCAAAACGAAAAGGCCCCGCATACGCGGGGCCTTGATCATTGCTGCGTCGGCGTTACTGGCGATACAGCACAGTGGGCCACCACATCACGATTTCCGGGACGTGAGGCCGACCCTATAGGGTCACGCGGCACCGCCGTGTGAGGCCGAGCGCGGCAAGCGCATGCAGGCGCTTGGCGTGGGGGCTGGAGCCCCCTTAGGCCGACCCTCCAGGGTCACGCGGCACTGCCGCGTGAGGCCGAGCGCGGCAAGCGCATGCAGGCGCTTGCCGGGTTCCCGGTTACTGGCGATACAGCACGGTCGGCAACCACATCCCGATTTCCGGGAACACGTACAGCAGCACCAGCGCCAGCACCTGGATGCCCATGAATGGCAGCATGCCGGCAAAGATCTGGTTCAGCGTCACGTGCGGCGGCGATACACCCTTCAGGTAGAACGCCGCCATCGCCACCGGCGGGCTCAGGAAGGCGGTCTGCAGGTTCAGGGCCACGAGCAGGCCGAAAAACAGCGGGTCGACGCCAAAGTTGTCGAGCAGCGGGATGAAGATGGGCATGAAGATCACGATGATCTCGGTCCACTCCAGCGGCCAGCCCAGCAGGAAGATGATGACCTGACTCAGTACGAGGAACTCGATCTTGGTCAGGCCCAGGCTCATCACCCAGTTCTCGATCAGCTCCTGCCCGCCCAGCAACGCGAAGGCGGCCGAGAAGATGCTGGAGCCGACAAACAACCAGCAGACCATGGCGCTGGTCTTGCCCGTCAGCATCACAGACTCGGACAGGGCGGGCGTCAGGCGCACCTGGCGCAGAGCCATCACGCACCAGACCACCGTGGTGACTGCGGTGATCACGCCGAGCAGCTTGGGCACCGGCACGGTGGTGATCTCCAGCTTGATCAGGATGGTCCAGACCACGACGCTGCCGATCAGGGCCCAGAACGGTGCCCAGGTCTTGGCGATCGCACGCGCTTCTTCGGCAGGCTTCTGGATCAGCATGTAGGCCGCTGCAAGCGCAAAGCCACCGAACGCGCCGACGGCTGCGGCTTCCGTGGGTGTGGCGAGGCCGAAGACGATCGTGCCCAGCACGGCGAGGATCATGACCGCCAGCGGGAAGAAGCTGCCCAGCAGCATCTTGAATATCTCGAGTCGCGCCCAGGACAGCACGCCGTAGAGCAGAGTTAGCAGCACGGCGAGCACACCGACCATGACCCAGAACCACTTGGGCGCCGGCTGCCGCGGTGGCTCCGCAGCCTTGGATTGCCCGCTGCCTTGGTTGCTTGCAGAGGCACCTGCCGCCGGGGGCTCAGCCAGCCCCGAGCCGGTGGCCGCGGGCGGCTCCTGCACACCAGTTGCGCCAGGCTCCTTCAGCGCTCCTGGGGGCTCGGCCAAGCCGGAAGCAGGTTCCTTGAGTACCCCCGGTGGCTCTGCAAGGCCGGACGGCGGCTCTTTCAGCGCACCCGCAGGTTCGCTCAAACCACTGGCAGGCTCCTTCAGCGCGCTCGGTGGCTCGGACAAGCCGCTCGAGGGTTCCTTGAGCGCGCCGGGGGGCTCGGCCAGCCCGCTGCTGCCAGTGGGTTCGGACAGCCCACTGCCCGTGGCGCCTGCAGGCTCCGCCAGGCCTGAGCCACCCGCGGCTGGGGGCTCGGCGAGGCCGCCGCTCGATGCGGCTGCACCGGCCATCTGGCTGCCGCTGCCGGCGAGCTTGGCTTCCATCTCGGCGGCGTGGGAGTCCGGATCAGTGACTACGCGCCAGGTGATGCCCAGCACAAGCACCGCAGCGAGAAGAGGCAGCAGGGCCACACTGAGCTGCTTCATCACGTCGACACGGCTGATTCCGGCGGCGCGCTGACCGGCAATCGCCTTGAGCAGCCCGGGCAGGGCCTTGCCCTGCTTGCCGCTCGCAAGCTTGTCCAGTACGGGCGACAAGGTCACCTTGCGCTCAGCCTCTGGCAGCGGCGGCATCAGGTTCGGCTTGATCTTGGCCAGGATGATCACGTACAGCACATACAGACCCGCGAGCATCAGCCCCGGGAAAAATGCGCCGGCATAGAGCTGAACCACCGACACGCCGGCAGTCGCTCCGTAGACGATCAACATGACCGAAGGCGGAATCAGGATGCCCAGGCAGCCGCCGGCGGTGATGGCGCCTGCCGAGACTTGCACGCTGTAGCCGGCGCGCAGCATGGCCGGAAAGGCCAGCAGACCCATGAGGGTGACCACAGCACCCACGATGCCGGTGGCCGTGGCGAACACCGCGCAGGTGAACAGCGTGGCGACCGCCAGCGAGCCGGGCACGCGGGCCAGCGACAGATGCAGGCTCTTGAAGAGCTTTTCGATCAGGTTGGCGCGCTCGACCAGATAACCCATGAAGACGAACAGCGGGATGCTGATCAGCACGTCGTTCGTCATGACAGCGTAGGCCCGCTGCACCATGAGGTTCAGGGTCTGATTGATCGCACCTTCGACGCTCTGCCCGCCGCTGTGGAACGCGAAATAGGCAAAGATCATCCCCATGCCCATCAGCGTGAAGGCAGTGGGGAAGCCGAGCATGATGGCCACAACGACCAGCGCCAGCATGAGCAGCCCGAAGTGGCCATTGGTCATGGCTGTCCAGGGCATGAAGATCACCACGGCGCCGACGATCAGCGCCATCAGCGAGAAGCCGAACCAGAGTTCCTTGCGCATGGTTCAGGCCCCCGTCTTGGTCTGAGCGGGCGCATCGTCAGCGTGCACCATGGCCTTGAGCTTGTCGACATCCACCTCTTCGACATCCTGCTCGCGCGAGGGCCACTCGCCATCGCGCAGGCAGATGATGCAGCGCACGATCTCCACGAAGCCCTGCAGCACCAGCAGCAGACCGGCGAACGGGATGATGGTCTTGAAGGGATAGATCGGCGGGCCGTCTGCCGTGATCGAGGAGGTTTCCTTGATCGCCCAGCTTTCGCCCGCGAACTTGTAGCCGGCCCATACCAGCGCGATCACGCCGGGCATGAAGAACACGATGTAGAGCACAAGATCAATCGCGGCCTGGGTGCGCGGCTGGAAAAAGCCGTAGAGCACGTCGCCCCGCACATGCCCGCCCTTGGCCAGGGTGTATGCGCCGGCCATCATGAACAGGGTGCCGTAGAGCATGTAGCTGCCGTCAAAGGCCCAGCGCCCCGGGTTGTTGAATATGTAGCGCGCACAGACCTCGTAGACGATCAGGCCGGTGAGCAGGACGATGACCCAAGAGAACAGCTGCCCGACCCAGGTGGATAAGCGGTCGATGGCCAGCAGAACGGATTGCATGCGAGCCCCTGAAGTGAATGTCGTGTTGTCGTTGTACAGCTTCAAAAAAGAAAAAACTCAGCCCGCGTAGAGCGGGCTGAGTTTTGCTGCGCGGCCGCTACGTCCCGGGTCCGCGCACCACCATCAACCGCGGCGGTTGAAGTAGTGGTCGTAGGCCATGCGGTAGTTCACGAGCGTGTCGTTCTGCCAGCGGCCTGCGCGCTGCGCGAAGGTGCGCATCGAGTCAGCCACCTTCTTGAACAGCGGGTTCTCGGCGGACTTCTTCGCGAGAATCTTGTCCCAGGCGGCGAGCTGTGCGCGCAATACGGCATCCGGGGTCTTGAAGAACTGGATCTTGGCAGCGCGCAGCGCGTCGTAGTCCTTGGAGTAACGATCGATCGCCTTCCAGGACATCTCGGCCGAAGCAGCTGATGCAGCGGCGTCCAGGATCTTCTTCAGGTCGGCAGGCAGCGCGTCGTACTTCTGCCTGTTGAACACGATCTCGAACTGCTCGGAGGCCTGATGGAAGCTCTGCAGCATGCAGATCTTCGAGACGTCTGGGAAGCCGAGGATGCGGTCGCTCGATGCATTGTTGAACTCGGCAGCATCCAGCAGGCCGCGGTCCAATGCCGGGACGATTTCCGCGCCGGGCAGCGCATTCACGGCAGCACCCAGTTCAGTGAAGATGTCGATCGACAGGCCCACGGTGCGGTACTTCAGGCCCTTGAAGTCGTTCACGCTGGTGACCGGCTTCTTGAACCAGCCCAGGGGCTGCGTGGGCATCGGGCCGTAGACGAGGCTGCGCACGTTCACGTTCATGGCTTGGTGCACTTCGTTGAGCAGCTGCTCACCACCGCCGTATTGGTGCCAGGCGAGGACCATGTTGGGGTCCATGCCGAAGGCCGGGCCTGAACCCCAAAGGGCGATGGCCGAGTTCTTGCCGTACCAATAAGCCAACACGCCATGACCACCATCCAGGGTGCCCTTGCTCACGGCGTCCAGCATGTCGAAGGCGCGCACCACGGAGCCGGCGGGCAGCACTTCAATGCGCAGACGACCGCCAGACATGTCGTTCACCAGCTTGGCGTAGTCCTGCGCGTACTCGTGGAAGATGTCCTTGGCCGGCCAGGTGGACTGGAAGCGCAGGGTGATGGGGGTCTGCGCACGGGCGATCATCGGTGCGGCAAGTGCTGCGGTGGCAGCACCTGCACCAGCTGCGCCCTTGAGGAAGCGGCGGCGGCTTTGGGCTTCTTGCGTCATGTCGGGTGTCTCCTTGTTGATGCGTTGGGGTGTTCTGTCGGAGCCTCGCTGCGCACTGACCCTGCCGTGCGTGCGAGCCCCAATCGCTGGATTGAGACACTACGAAAACGCCGCGCAAGTCGCCATGCGGAAAACCCGTTGCTGCGATGCGGCATCACTCAAGACCGGCTTGAGCGATTTTCAGCGCGGTCATGAAAAAAGAAGCGGGGCATTGCCCCGCTTCGTGATCTGCCGATACGGCGCACTGCGCCGCCCGGCTGTGCATGCGTCGATCAGGCGGCTGCAGGCACTGCGCCGATCTTGGCTGCATCACGTGCCAGTGCTTCGCGTGTGGCGTTCTTGCGGTACCAGATCGTCACGGCGGAGGAGGTCAGCACGATGAACAGGCTGTACAGCACCGGAATCAGGAGCACCTGCTGCTGTAACTGGTCCTTGAAGGTCAGGGTGACGATCAGCACCGCCAGCGGACCGTTCTGGATGCCCGTCTCCAGCGAAATGGTGCGCGAGCGGTTGCTGTCCTGCTTGAGACCGCGCGCCAGCCAGTAGCCCAGCAACATACCGATGATGCCCAGACCGATAGCGGCAAAGTACACGCTGGCCGGCGTGGTCAGCAGCAGCTGGTAGTTGCGCGGCACCCAGGAGCCGATCAGGAACAGGATCACGAACACGCCGAGCATGCTGCCGATCAGCTCAATCGTGGCGCCCACATTCGGGTTGGCCTTGCGCAGGAACATGCCGAGGATCGTGGGGACCAGCAGCACGACGAGCACCTGGGCCACGTTGGCCGCGGGAATGGCGAACTCGCCGGTGACGCCCGCCAGACCGGAATAGAACTTGATGAGCAGCGGCACAGCGACCACGGCCACCAGCGTGGACACGCTGGTCATCATGATCGACAGGGCGAGTGCGCCCTTGCTGAAGTAGGTGAAGATGTTGGAGGTCGTCCCGCCGGGCATGCAGCCCATCAGGATCACACCCACCGCCAGTGCAGGCGGCAGGCCGAGCATCACGGCCAGCGCATAGCCCAGGAAGGGCATGATGCCGTACTGGCAGATCAGGCCGACGATCACGCCCTTGGGCTTGCGAAAGGCAATGAGAAAGTCGCGGAAGGTGAGCGATGCGCCCATGCCGAGCATGATGACCATCATCATCACGCCCAGCAGCTTGGTTTCAAGTTCAGTCAACATAGGTTCAAGACTCCCTGGTCTCGGATCGGGGTGCGGTGCGCCCTGGCGCACCGCAGTGGTTCAGTGGCGGGCAGGTGTCACCTGGATTACTTGGCGAATTCCTTCTTGACCTCGGCCTTCAGGTCCTTGCGCAGGATCTTGCCCACGGGGGTCTTCGGCAGCTCATCGCGGAAGACGATGGACTTGGGCACCTTGTAATCCGTGAGGAACTTGCGGCAATGGGCGATCACATCGGCCTCATTGACCGTTGCGCCCTCGCCGCGCACCACATAGGCACGCACGGCCTCGCCGCTCTTGCTGTCCGGAATGCCAACGACGGCCGCTTCCATGACGGCATCCATCTTCGCAATCGCGTCCTCGACTTCATTCGGATACACGTTGAAGCCCGAGACCAGCACCATGTCTTTCTTGCGGTCGACGATCTTGAAGTAGCCCTCGCCGTCCATCACTGCGATGTCGCCGGTGTAGAGCCAGCCGTCCTTGATGGTCTTGGCGGTCTCTTCAGGTTTGTTCCAGTAGCCCTGCATGACCTGCGGACCGCGGATGATCAGCTCGCCCGGTTCGCCCACTGCCACGGGTGCACCGTTGTCGTCCACCAGCCGCACTTCGGTGCCGGGGACAGGGATGCCGATGGAGTCCGGCTTGCTCTTGCCGAAGAGGGGGTTGAACGAAACCACCGGAGAGGACTCGGTCAAGCCGAAGCCTTCGGCGATGCGCGTTTTGGTCACCTTCTCCCAGCGCTCGGCCACCACATGCTGCAACGCCGTGCCACCTGCCAGCGCGGCCTTCAGGTGCTTGGGCGGGAAGGCCACGAACCACTCTTCATTGAGCAGCGCGTTGAACAGCGTGTTCACGCCGGAGATCCAGGTGACCGGATAGTTCTCGATGGCGCGCTGCAGGTTCTGCACAGGGCGCGGGCTCGGGATGAGGATGTTGCGCGCGCCGATGCTGTAGAAGCAGAGCAGGTTCACCGTGAACGCGAAGATGTGATACAGCGGCAAGGCAGTCAGCACGCACTCCTTGCCTTCTTCGAAGTACTTGCCCGCCATGGCCATGGTCTGGCTGATGTTGGCCAAGAGGTTGCCGTGCGTCAGCACCGCACCCTTGGACACGCCGGTGGTGCCGCCCGTGTACTGCAGGCAAGCGATGGCGTCGGGGCGAATGTCCTTCCAGTAGTCCTGCACGCGCACCTTGGCCAGGTGGCGCTCGCCGGCGGCCAGCACTTCGGCGAAGCGGGTGTGCGGCACCGTGATCGGCGGCAGCACCTTGTTCCAGTAGCGCTGCACGGCGCGGATGATCCCGCGAGGCACCGCTGGAAACAGCTCGGGCACCTTGGCCACGACCACATGCTTGATGTCGGTCTTGGGCAGCACTTCGCCGAGCTTGTCGGCGAACATCTCGACGATGACCAGCACTTGCGCACCCGAGTCCTTGAACTGGTGCGCCATCTCGGACGTCGTGTAGAGCGGATTGGTGTTGACCAGCACGCAGCCCGCCTTGAACACGCCGAAGGCGACGATCGGGTAGGCCAAGCTGTTGGGCAGCTGCACCGCAACGCGAGAACCGGCGGGCAGCTTCAGCTCCTCACGCAGGTAGGCGGCGAAGGCGTCGCTGTAGCGATGCGCCTGGGCGTAGGTCATCGACCCGTTCATGCCATTGGGCACGACCGCGGTGAACGCCAGCTGGTCCGCAAACTCCGTGGATGCGTTGTAGACCAGATGGGCCAGGCTCGCGTAGGCCGGCGCCGGCAGGTCGGCAGACACATGACCCGCATAGGTCGCGGTCCATGGCTTCAAGTCGTAGATGGGTGCGGTCTGCATGCTGATGTCTCTCTCGTGTCCCTCGATCATGGGCTGTGTGCTGGTTTGGTGGCTTTGAGCCTGATCTAGCTTGATCTGGCCGGCTTTTTGGGTCTTTGAGCCCGATTTGCATCCTAGAGAGCGCTCGTCAAGCGCTCTAGTGGGGCTTATCCCATGGGAGAAACGTGGGTGAAGCGTGGTGCGCTGCACTGCACCAAGCAGCGCTTTGATGCGCCTTGGGCAAAATCCGCCCATGCCTTTCAAGCTGCCGCAATCCGTGCTGGTGGTGCTGCACAGCAGCGCCATGGAGTGCCTGCTCATCGAGCGCGTATCGGCTGCAGGCGAACACGGTGCATGGCAAAGCGTGACCGGCTCACGCGCGCACCCGGGAGAACCCTTGGTACAGACTGCGCTGCGCGAAGTGCACGAAGAGACCGGACTGCAGCTCGTGGCTGATCAGCTGCGCGACTGGCAACACGCCGAGCGTTACCCGATTGCGCCCGCCTGGCGCCACCGCTATGCGCCAGAGGTCACCCACAACGAGGAGCATGTGTTTTCCGCCTGCATCGACCGACGCGCTGCCATCCGCCTGAATCCGCGCGAGCACCGGGCGTGGCAGTGGGTGCCTGCGCCAGAGGCGGCCGAGCTGGTGTTCTCCCGCACCAACACGGCCGCCATCCGACGGCTGATGGGCGTACAGGCCTGAGCCCATGCGTCTGCGCATCGTCACCTACAACATCGCCAAGGGCCTGACGCAGCTCTCACGCCGGCATCGCATCCAGGATGTGCGCGCGGCCCTGTCAGAGTTCGACGCCGATATCCTGACCCTGCAGGAGGTGCAGGACCGCAACGACCGCATCGCGCATCGCGGTCATGCCCACCCGGGCCAGAGCCAGACGGACTTTCTGGCCGAACTCCGGCCAGTGCGCGAGCGCGAAGGCTGGCTCGACACCATGACCTTCATGCAGTCCGAGCCGCTGTATCACGCGGCCTACGGCGCAAACAAGCACTACGGCCACGGGCACCATGGCAACGCGGTGCTGTCGCGTTGGCCGATCGTGGCCATGGAGAACATCGACATCTCCCGCTCGGCCATCGAACGGCGCGGCTTGCTGGTCACGACGGTGCTGGTCAAGCAGCAACCGATGGTCATCATCTGCACGCATTTCTCGCTGCTGGCGCGTGACCGTCTGATGCAGGCGCAGGCGCTGGTGGAGCATGTCCGGACCCACGTTGATCCCGCGTTGCCGCTCGTGATCGCCGGGGACTTCAATGACTGGCACCGACGTGTCGACCGCACGCTGCGCCAGCAACTCGGGCTTGCCGAGGCCTTTGACCACAGTCACGCGCAACCGGCACGCACCTTCCCCGCCATCTTTCCCATGCTCAGGCTGGACCGCATCTACGTCCGCAATCTGCACGTGGTGGCGGCAAGGGTGCCGGACGGTCCGCACTGGGCGCGCCGCTCGGACCACCGCCCCATTCTGATGGAGGCCCAGGTGCCCGATCGCGGAGCACGCACCCCATGAAGCCGACCGACGACACCGATCGCGAACCGAGCGGCAGCCCCTCGCAGGCGGCAGACGCCGCCTCGCCGCGCAAGAGCCGCGCAGGAGAAGGCCCGCGCTTTGCACCCGGGCATCGCGTCCATCTACTGCGCGGAGGGGCTGACTTCTTCCCGGCGATCCGCACCGCGATTGATCAGGCGCGCAAAAGCGTCATGGTCGAGACCTACATCTTCAATGACGACGCCACCGCCGAGGGCATTCTGCAGAGCCTGCAGGCAGCCGCCGCACGCGGGGTCGAGGTCAGCGTGGTGATCGATGGCTTCGGCTCGGGCGAACATGGCCGGCTCCTTGCACAGCGGTTTGCCCAGGGCGATCTGGCCATGCACATCTATCGGCCGGAGCGCTGGTGGCACCTGTTCCGCGGCAAGGGCGTGAGTCTGCTCAAACGCCTTCACCGCAAGCTGGCCGTGGTCGATGACGAGATCGCCTTCGTCGGCGGCATCAACATGCTGGACGACTACATCGACCCCAACCACGGTGTGCTCAGCGACCCGCGCTTTGACTTCGCGGTACGGATCGAGGGGCCGATCGTCGGGGACATCGCCCTGTCCATGCAGCGTCTGCTCTGGCAGATCCGGCTGGCGCAGCCCCCTGTGGCCCTGTCGGGGCCCGACCGACAGCCGGTGGCGAAGCAACTGCGCGAGCGCACGCGCCAGGCACTGGCCTTCCCGCGGCGCTTCGATCTGCCCCTGCCCCTGCCGCTGCGGGAGAACGTGGCCGTGGCCTTCGTGCCGCGCGACAACATCCGCAACCGCAGCACCATCGAACGCGCCTATCTGCAGGCGTTCGATGCGGCGCGCGAGCGCATCGTGCTGGCCAATGCCTACTTCATTCCCAGCGGGCGCTTCCGCAAGGCACTCATGCGCGCCGCCCAACGCGGGGTGCGCGTGCAGCTGCTGCTGCAAGGCCGCGTGGAGTACCCGCTGCAGCACCACGCCACCCAGGCCCTGTACAGCGCGCTCTTGGCGGCCGGGGTGGAAATTCACGAGTACGGGCGCAGCTTCCTGCACGCCAAGGTCGCCGTGGTCGATGCAGACTGGGCCACGGTGGGCTCGAGCAACGTGGACCCCTTCTCACTGCTGCTGGCCCGCGAGGCCAATGTGGTGGTGCGCGATGCGCCCTTCAACGCTGCCCTGGCACAGGCACTTGAAGAAGCCATTGCCGAACGCGCTGTGCGGGTGACGGTGCCGCCGCTGTCACTCTGGGCCCGCCTACGCAACCGCATGGCACTGGCGCTGGTGCATCTGGCCGTGTTCATCACCGGGCAGCGCCGTGGCTACTGACGCCCTGGTCCACCACCGGCACGACGACCTCATCGTCCTGCGGCCGGAGGGCCTGTACTGCCCGGCCGGCGACTTCCATATCGACCCCTGGCGCCCGGTGGCGCGCGCCGTCATCACCCATGCCCATGCGGACCACGCCCGCACCGGCCACGCCAGCTACCTGGCCGCCGCACCGGCCGAAGGCGTGCTGCGTGCGCGACTGGGCACGATCAGCCTGCAGACCCTGGCCTACGGCGAATCCATCACCATGAACGGTGTGCGTGTGAGCCTGCATCCGGCCGGCCACGTGCTGGGCAGCGCGCAGGTGCGTGTTGAACACCAGGGCCAGGTCTGGGTGGCCAGTGGCGACTACAAGACCGCGCCCGATGCCACCTGCGCACCCTTCGAGCCCGTGCCCTGCCACACCTTCATCACGGAGAGCACCTTCGGCCTGCCGATCTACCGCTGGCGGCCGGACACCGAAGTCTTTGGCGCCATCAATCAATGGTGGGCCGGCAACGCCGCGACGGGCCGGGCCAGCGTGCTGTTCTGCTACAGCTTCGGCAAGGCGCAGCGCATCCTGTCCGGGCTGGATGCGAGCATCGGCCCCATCGTCACGCACGGCGCGGTGGAACCGCTGAACCGCGCCTACCGCGCCGCGGGCGTGCCGCTGCCGGAGACGCGCCTGGCGAGTGAAGTCAGCGACAAGCAGGACTTTCGCCGCGCGCTCGTGCTGGCGCCGCCCTCGGCCGCAGGCAGTACCTGGATGCGGCGCTTCGGCGAGTACAGCGACGCCTTCGCCTCCGGCTGGATGCAGTTGCGCGGCAGCCGCCGCCGCCAAGGTTATGACCGCGGCTTCGTGCTGTCGGACCACGCCGACTGGCCAGGGCTGCATGCCGCCATCGCGGCCACCGGCTGCGAGCAGGTCATCGTCACCCACGGCTATGTGCCGATCATGGTGCGCCACCTGCAGGAGCAGGGTCTGGCGGCACGCGCCTTTGCCACCGAGTTCGGCAGCGACGACAACGAACTCCCAGCCGCAGCAACGACTGCATCGCCCGCCGAGGCCGTGGCGCAGCCGTCTGCAGCGGAGGCGGGCGCATGAGCCTGCCCGCTGGCATCGCCCGCCGGCTCGTGACGCGGCTGCCGCAGGCGCGTGGCGGCGACGCGCCCGTCTGGCTGGCCTGCGTCATGAGCCTGCCCATGGCAGACGGTGAACTGCCCCACTGCATCGGCGCGCTCTGGGCACCAGATGCGCAGGGCCTCTGGCCGCGCCTGCCGGAGATCACGGCCATCGGCTCGCCGGATGCGCCGCGCACCCTGGCCGAGCTGCTGGCCCGCGCACCGGCCGAGCCGCGCTTCCTGCTCACGGATCATCGCGTGGTGGACATGGCCCTGGCCTGCGAGGTGCAGCTCGCGGCCGATCCGCATCTGCAGCACGGGCAGCGCAGCGCCCTGAGCCAGCTGCGTCAGGCCCTGCGCGAGCGGGATACTGAAGTGATTGCCCAGAGCTTCACCCACTTTGACGCAGGCTTCGCCCGCTTCACGGATGCGCTGGGCCTGAATGAGGGCGGCACGCCGTGAAGGACTTTGCCCGCCTGTTCGCCGAGCTGGACGCGAGCACCGCCACGCAGGCCAAGGTGGGTGCGCTCAAGCGCTACTTCGGCCGGGCCGATCATCGCGATGCGGCCTGGGCGGTGTATTTCCTCGCCGGCGGCAAACCGCGCCAGACCGTGCCCACGCGGCTGTTGCGCGAGACCGCCTGCGCGACCGCCGGCCTGAACGAGTGGCTGTTCGAGGAGTGCTACCAGGCCGTGGGTGACCTGGCCGAGACCATTGCCCATGTGCTGCCCCCGCCTGAAGGCGAGGACGACACGCCGCTGGCCGACTGGATCGAGCGGCGCCTGCTGCCGCTGCGCGGCGCCGAGCCCGATGATGCGGCAGCGCTGCTACGCGAGTTCTGGCGCGTGCTGGATACCGAGCGGCGTTTTCTGCTGACCAAGCTGATCGGCGGCGGATTCCGGGTGGGCGTCTCGAAACTGCTGGTGACGCGCGCCCTGGCCGAATTCAGCGGCGTGGATGCCAAGCGGATTGCGCAGCGACTGATGGGCGCCACCGACAAGAGCCACGTACCCAGTGCGGCGAGCTTTGCCGCACTCATCGCCGCCGAGGCGGACGATGGCACAGGCCCCACCGACAGCGGCACGCCCTACCCCTTCTTCCTGGCCCATGCGCTCAATGAACCCGCAGCGCGCTTTGATGAACTGATCGGCCCGCCCGCAGACTGGCAGGTGGAATGGAAGTACGACGGCATCCGCGCCCAGCTGGTCAAGCGCGCCGGGCAGGTCTGGCTCTGGAGCCGGGGCGAGGAGCTGATCACCGAGCGCTTTCCGGAGATCGTGCAGCAGGCCAGCGGCCTGCCCGATGGCACGGTGATCGATGGCGAGGTGCTCGTCATGAAGCCGGACGCGGCAGGCGTGCTTGCGCCCGCGCCCTTCCAGCTGCTGCAGCAGCGCATCGGCCGAAAGACGCTCACCAAAAAGGTGCTGCAGGACGCCCCCGTGCAGCTGCTGGCCTACGACCTGCTCGAACGCGAGGGGCAGGACCTGCGCGAGCAGCCGCAGGCCGAACGCCGCATGCAGCTCGAGGCACTGGCCGCCACGCATGCGCTGGCACTGTCACCGCTCATTGAGGCTGCAAGCTGGGCAGACTTTGCCGCGCTGCGCGAGCAGAGCCGCGCCCGCGGGGTGGAAGGCTTCATGCTCAAGCACCGCGCCAGCCGCTACGGCACCGGCCGCACCAAGAGCGAGGGCACCTGGTGGAAGTGGAAGATCGAGCCCATGAGCATCGACTGCGTGCTCATCTACGCCCAGGCCGGCCACGGCCGCCGGGCGAGCGTCTACACCGACTACACCTTCGCCGTCTGGACCCGCGCACCCCACGACGCAGCGGAGGCTGAAGCGGTCTGCGACGCGATTGCCTCCAAGCAGCCTGCAGGCGAGTTGGCGCTGGTGCCCTTTGCCAAGGCCTACTCCGGCCTCACGGACGAGGAGTTCCGGCAGGTGGATGCGCTGATCCGCAAACACACCATCGAGAAGTTCGGGCCTGTGCGCAGTGTGCGGCCCAGTCTGGTGTTCGAGCTGGGCTTCGAGGGCATCAATGCCAGCCCGCGGCACAAGAGCGGTATCGCGGTGCGCTTTCCGCGCATGCTGCGCATCCGCTGGGACAAGCCCCTGCACGAGGCCAATACCCTGGCCGATCTGCAGGCCCTGCTGCAGGAGGCGTACTGAACCATGCGCGTGCTCGGCGTCGACTTCACCTCCGCCCCGGCCAGACGCAAGCCCATCACCTGCGCCTGGGGTGAGCGCGATGCGCACGGCGCGCTGGCCATCGAGCGGGTCGTGGCCTGCACAAGCTTCGCGGACTTCGAGCGCGAGCTCGCCACGCCCGGCCCGTGGGTCGGCGGCTTTGACCTGCCCTTCGGTCTGCCGCGGGAACTGGTGGAGCATCTGGGCTGGCCCACGGACTGGGCGGGGCTGATCCGACACTACGCGGCTCTGGAGCGCGAGTCCATCCGCCAGCAGTTCAAGGCCTTCTGCGACGCCCGGCCGGCGGGCGGCAAGTTTGCGCACCGCGCCTGTGACCGGCCGGCGAATTCATCGCCCTCGATGAAGTGGGTGAACCCGCCCGTGGCCTGGATGCTGCACGCCGGCGCACCGCGCCTGCTGGACGCCGGGGTGACCGTGGCCGGGCTGCATGCCGGGGACGAACGCATTGCCCTGGAGGCCTACCCCGCACTGGTGGCGCGCTCGATCATCGGCAACGCGTCCTACAAGAGCGACGCCAAGGGCAAGCAGACCGGCGAGCGCACCGAACGGCGGCGCGACATCGTCGCCGCGCTCAAGTCCGGCCGGCATGCCGGCGGCATGAAGCTGCGCTTTGCCTGCGGCCTGCCGGAGCAGCTGATCGAGGACGCCCAGGCCGAGCTGCTGGATGCCGTGCTCGCCGCCGTGCAGGCGGCCTGGGCCGCGCAGCAGCCGAACCACGGCCTGCCCCAAGCGCTGGACCCGGTGGAAGGCTGGATCATCGGCGTGCCGCAGTTCACCGCTGGGGCGGGCGCGTGAGCGAGCGCCGCCGCAGCAGCAAGAAGCCCACGCGGGGCTGGGGCCTGCCGCCCGAGCTGGAGAAGCTCGATCACCTGGGCAAGCAGCTCGACCGCAAGCGCAAGGCGCTGGCGCAGCAGCGCGCCGCGCAGACGCCCCATGCCAACCCGGCCCTGCGCGACGGTGCCGGCGAATTTGCGGTGGTGGGCTCAGTCGCTACCGAGCTTGCGCCGCCTGCGGCACCCGGGCGGGCAAGGAAGCGCACCGCAAAACAGCTTCCGCTTGTGCCAAGCCAGTCTTCAGGCGAAACGGCCTCAAGAAGCGCATCGGATGGACTTCCAGACATGGAAACCCAGCATTCAAGCGCATCTTCAGGCCAAACTGCCCCGAAACGCCCGCGGGACAAGCGGAGAGCCGTTCCAGCCGGCACGCCGGCGCCCTTCCCCAGCCCGGCCGCGTGGTTCAAGAGTCTGGGTCGCAAACCCTTCCCCTTCCAGCAGGAATGCTGGGCGCACATCGCCGCCGGGCGCAGCGGGCTGCTGCACGCCACCACGGGCGCAGGGAAAACCTACGCGGTGTGGCTGGGGGTGCTGGCTGCCGCCAGCCTTCCGCTGGGTTTAGGTGGCCCCCACCTCCCCCCAACCCCCTCCTCCCGGGGAGGAGGGGGAGCCGCTTTGGCGCGGCCCCCCTCCGGGCAGGTGTCGAACCCACCTCCCCCAACCCCCTCCTCCCGGGGAGGAGGGGGCAATCGCAGTGCGAGCAGGCTTACCGCCCTTTGGATCACGCCGATGCGGGCGCTCGCGGCCGACAGTCAGCGCGCGCTGCAAGACGCCTGCGACGCGCTGCTGCCGCAGTGGGAGGTGGGTCTGCGCACGGGCGACATCGACGCCGCCACCCGCGCGGCGCAGAACAAGTCCTTGCCCGAGGCGCTGGTCACCACACCGGAGAGTCTGAGCCTGCTGCTGGCGCGCGAAGACGCGGGGCAGATGCTGGCCGGTGTGCGCTATGTGGTCTGTGACGAGTGGCATGAGCTCATGGGCAACAAGCGCGGCACGCAGGTCATGCTCGCACTGGCCCGGCTGGCCACGCTCAACCCCGCGCTGCAGGTCTGGGGCCTCTCGGCCACGCTCGGCAATCTGGACGAAGCGCTGGCGGCGCTGGCCAGCGGCCTGCAGACGGATGCTGTGCGCGTGCAGGGTGAAACACCCAAGCAGCTGCAGATCGACACCCTGATCCCGGACAGCATCGAGCGCTTCCCCTGGGGCGGGCATCTGGGCGCACGCATGGTGGAGCCGGTGGTGCGCGAGCTGGAGAGTGCGAGCACGACGCTGGTCTTCACCAACACGCGCAGCCAGGCCGAGATCTGGTACCAGCTGCTGCTGGATGCGCGGCCGGACTGGGCCGGGCTGATCGCGCTGCATCATGGATCGCTGGACAAGGAGGTGCGCGAGTGGGTCGAGGCGGGCCTGAAGGCTGGGCAGCTCAAGGCCGTGGTCTGCACCTCCAGCCTCGATCTGGGCGTGGACTTCCTGCCGGTGGAACGGGTGCTGCAGATCGGCAGTGCCAAAGGCGTGGCCCGCTTGCTTCAGCGCGCCGGGCGCAGCGGCCACGCGCCCGGGCGGCCCTCGCGCATCACCCTGGTACCCACCAACGCACTCGAATTGCCGGAGGCCGCCGCCGCGCATGAGGCCGCGGCGGCGCGGCGCATCGAACCGCGCCGGCCGATTGCCGCGCCGCTGGACGTCCTCGTGCAGCACCTCGCCACCCTCGCCCTGGGCAGTGATGCATACGGCCCGGGCTTCGAGCCCGACGCGACCTTTGCCGAGGTGCGCCGCGCCTACCCCTACCGCGAACTCTCGCGCGAGGCCTTCGACTGGGCGGTGGGCTTTCTGGAGGGCGGCGGGCCGCTGTCGGCCTATCCGGACTACCACCGCATCGTGCGTGAGCCCCAGGCCGACGGGCGTGTGCGCTTCGTCATGCCGCGCAAGGACCTCGCGCTGCGCCACCGCATGAGCATCGGCACCATCGTGTCGGACTCGGCGATCAAGGTCGCCTGGGCCAGCGGCGGGACACTCGGCACGATCGAAGAGAGCTTCATCACCCGCCTGAAGCCCGGCGACGCCTTCACCTTTGCCGGGCGCATTCTTGAGCTGGTGCGGGTGCGCGACATGACCGCCACCGTCAAGAAGGCCACGCGCAAGACCGGCGTGGTGCCGCAGTGGGGCGGAGGGAAGATGCCCCTGTCCAGCGAGCTGGCCGACGCCACCCTGGCGGTGCTTGATGACTGGCACCGCGGCAGTGCGCCGGGGCCGGAGCTTGCTGCCGTGCAGCCGCTGCTGCAGCTGCAAAGCGAGTGGTCCGCCCTGCCCCGCACTGGCGTGCTGGTGGCCGAGCAGCTGGAGAGCAAGGAGGGCTACCACCTCTTCTGCTACCCCTTTGCGGGGCGCATGGTGCACATCGGCTTGGCCTCGCTGCTGGCGTTTCGCGCAGCGCGGCACAACCCGGGCACCTTTTCGATTTCGATGAACGACTACGGCTTCGAGCTGATGTCCCTGCAGCCCTTCGACTGGCCAACTCTATTCGAGAGCGGATTGCTCGCCGAGGAGCAGTTGCTGGATGACGTGCTGGAGAGCCTGAACGCCAGCGAGCTGGCGCAACGCCGATTTCGCGAGATTGCGCGCATCAGCGGGCTGATCTTTCAGGGCTTTCCGGGTGCAGCGCGCTCCACGCGCACGCTGCAGGCTTCATCGAGCCTGTTCTACGAGGTCTTTCGCAAGCACGACACCGGCAACCTGCTGCTGGCGCAAAGCGAGCGCGAGGTGCTGGAACAGGAGCTGGAACTGGCGCGCCTGACGGCGGCGCTGGCGCGCATGCGCGAATGGCAGCGCGTGTTCAAGCGGCCGCACCGGCCCACGCCCTTTGCCTTTGCGCTGATGATCGAGCGTCTGCGCGAGGCCGTGACCACCGAGAAACTGAGTGACCGCGTGGCGCGGATGGTCGCCGAGCTGGAGCGTGCTGCTGCAGGCTGAGATTCAGTCCGCAGCTGCGCTGCGCTGCAGGCAGGTGATCGCGTCGGCCAGAGCCAGGCGGATCCAGTGGCGGTGCGGATGGTTCCAGGCCAGCTCCGCAACGATCGCGTCATTGGCGCGGCCGGAGTCCTGCTCGGCGCCCATGAGCTGGTCCCAGCGCAGGGCCACGGCGGTGGCGTTCACGGCTGGGCCGAGGTAGGCGTGCATCAGGGCGCCTATGGCGCAGCCGGCGGCAGAGGGTTCGTGTTGAAAGGGCGCGGTCATGAGCGGCGCGATCGGGTGAGCGCCGCGAACGGAGGCGGGTTGCAAGGCATGCATCGGGGGCTTTCCAGAGGATGCGGCCGAGCCGGATGGGCAAGCCGCCTGGGGCAGGGTGTGTTGACGTTTGGTCATGCTGAGCAGACCTGTCCCGAACGTCATTGTTCGCCCCAAGGCCTACGCCGGCCAGTTAACAACTGTGAAGTGGGTGGGGCGCTCTACCCAGATTGCTTTGTCTCTGGAAGCGTGCATCAGACTGCGGAACCCCACCGGGCGGCCGCAGTCCCGACGCACGCGTCGCCCCACGCAGCGCACATGCGCTAGAGCTTGAAGGCCACCGCGGCTTCGTGCAGCTGCATGCCGTTCTGTTCGAGCTGCCTTGAGGCGGCTGCGATCTCCTCGACCAGTGCAGCGTTGCCCTGCTGCACGTTGTTCAGGTCCGAGATCGCCCCGAAGACTTCGGTCACGCTGGCGCCCTGCGACTGAATGCGATCAGCCAGCGCGGTGATCATGCCGCTGATCTCGCGCACGGAGTCCACATTGGCGGCCACGCCCACGGCTGCAGCCTCGGCGCGCTTGTTGCCCTGGGCCACATGCTCGGTGCTCGTCTGCACGATCTGCTTGATCTCGCGCGCCGCTTCTGCAGAGCGCTGCGCCAGGGTACGCACCTCCTGGGCCACGACTGCGAAGCCGCGCCCGGCTTCGCCGGCGCGGGCCGCTTCCACGCTGGCGTTGAGCGCAAGGATGTTGGTCTGGAAGGCGATGCCGTCAATCATGCTGACGAACTCCGAAATCTTGGCGCTGGCCTCTGCAATGCGGGCCATGCTCTCGCGCACGTCCTGCATCTGCGTGCCAGCCACTTCGGACTGCTCTCGGGCCTGGGTCACGCGTTGTGCCGCCTGCTTGAGGTCTGC
Organism: Piscinibacterium candidicorallinum; assembly: GCF_047549485.1. Classification (GTDB taxonomy): domain Bacteria; phylum Pseudomonadota; class Gammaproteobacteria; order Burkholderiales; family Burkholderiaceae_C; genus Piscinibacterium; species Piscinibacterium candidicorallinum. The sequence goes on from NZ_CP180191.1 coordinate 3,361,944, forward strand.
CGCACTGGCGGAAATGCCTTCCTTCAGGGTCTCCACGGTCGAGGTGGTCTGCTCGATGGCTGCTGCCGCTTCCTCGGTACGGGAAGACAGATCCTGGTTGCCCTTGGCGATCTCGCGCGAAGCCACGGACACGGACTCCGAGGAGTCTTGGATCACGCGCAGCGCCTCGCGCATGGACTGCATCGACAAGCCCAGTGCGTTCAGGGACTCTGCAATTTCGTCATTGCCCCAGCTGCGCGGCTGCTGGGTCAGGTCATTGCGTGCCATTCGGTCCACGTAGGCGCCCAGATGGCGCATGCCGCCGCCTGTCACCAGGTAGAAGGCATAGAGCAGGTACGCCGCGAGACCGAGGCAGCCAACAATGACCGCAATGGCGAAGGTGCGCTTGCTTTCAAAGCCTGCAATTCGCGCAGCCAGCAGCTCGTCAAGCACAGTCAGTGCACGGTCCACTTTCTCGAACTGCAGCTTCAGGGTCTTGGTCGCGCTGTCCCAGTAGGCCTGCGGATCGCCCTGGGGGGTGTCTGCACGGAAGGTCTTTGTGACTAGCTCGCTGTACGACCTTCCTGCCTCCAGCGCTTCATCCACGCTCAAGGTCGCCTTCAGGGACGGGTTGGCCTTGATGGCCTGGGCCGCTGCAGCGCGGATGCCGTCCACGCTCAGGCGCACCTCTGTGGCCCGTTCCAGCACCTCATTACGCTCGTCGGGCGTGATGCTGCCGGCCGCCAGAATGCGGCGGCCCGTGCCGCGCAGCCAGCTGGCGCGCTCAAGGAATAGCGGTGCCTTGGCCACCGACAGATCCATCACATAAAAGGAGTCCGGATCGGGGTCCAACACCAGATTCGAGGTGATGGACAGATGTTCCATGTACTCCAGCAGCTTCTGCACCACGGCGGTATGTGCCTTGAAGTTGTCTGCAGGGTTGGTGCCCTGCCAGCCCTGACGCAAGGCACTGACGGCGCTGACCAGATCGGCGGTCTGCCTGGATGCGTCCAGCTTGTTCGAGGTACCCGCCTCCGCAGCGACCACCGCCTTGAGCGCCGCATCCACGCGCGTGCCTGCATCCTTGACCCGGTCCTCCAGGCTGCGGTCACCATTCAGGAAGGCCGTACTGAGAGAGCGGTGGTCATGCAGGGCGTCCATCAGCTTGAAGGCGGGACGGATCACCTGCACGCCCAGCCGCTCCTGGCTGCTGAAATCGATCTGGGCACTCATGCCACGGAAGAACAGCACCGACAGCACCAGCACCGGAATCAGGAACGCGATCGACACGATCATGGACTTGGCCACGAACTTCATCGAGCGCATCACCCGCACGCCCGGCGCCATCACGCCATGGTGCGCAAAGAAGCCGCCGGTGCGGCTCGTGGGCGCCGCCGACGCACGCGAGGAAGAGGGTTCGACACGGACTGACGACTGTGCTTGCATGAAAGCCCCCGAAAGAGAGGAAGGCACGCCGTGGCGAGGACTACACCGCGCGGCGCGAGATCGACTGAACTACTGACGAGTATTGCGACTGCGTGCGCAGTACCAGTGCTCGATCAGCAGGACAAAAGCCGCTCAATTCATGCAAGCCGACACGATGCGAGCGCGCTCCAAACAGCAGGTGCGCGTGCCGCCGTGCATCGATGCACACGACGGGCCATGCGCGGCTGCACTGCGCAGGAGCTTGATTGGGTCTGGCAGGTACTAGAGCTTGAACACGGCAGCCGCGTCACGCAGGGCCTCGCCGCTGTTCTGCAGCTGGCTGGCCGACGCCGCAATCTCCTCGACCAGCGCGGCGTTGGCCTGCTGGCTTTGCGTGAGATCACGCACGGCCTTGTTCATCTCGGCGACCCCGGTGCTCTGTTCGCCGCTGGCGCGGGTGATGTCCTGGATCACCACGCTGGTCTTGCGTACGGAATCGACCATCTCCTGCATGGTGTTGCCTGCGGCATTCACCTGTTGAGTCCCGGCCTCGATCTCTTCGGTGTTGGCACTGACGATGGTGTTGATCTGCTTGGCGGCCTCGGCGGCGCGCTGCGCGAGGCTGCGCACTTCCTGGGCCACCACGGCAAAGCCACGCCCGGCCTCGCCCGCACGGGCAGCTTCCACACTGGCGTTCAACGCGAGGATGTTGGTCTGGAAGCTGATGCCGTCGATCATGCCGACGATCTCGCCGATCTGCTTGCTCTTGGCCTGGATGGCGCTCATGCGCTGCACCACGGCCGAGACGTTGTGGCCGCTGGCTTCGGCCGCTTCGGACAGGCGGGCCATCAGGCGCTCGGCCTCGCGCACGCTGTTCAGGTTGCGCTCGACGAGTTCGTGCAGCTGATCCATGCCGGCACTGGCCTCCTCCAGCGCCGAGGCGTTCTTTTCGGTGCGGGCCGACAGGTCATGATTGCCCGCGGCAATCTCGCGGCTGGACAGGCTCACCGCATCGGCGTTCTGCTGGATGGCGGCCAGCGTCGTCTTCAGGCCCTGGATGGACTCGAACAGGCGATTGAGCGAATAGCCGATTTCGTCCCGGCCCCAGACGGACTGCGGGGTGGTCAGATCGCCCACGGCCAGGGCCTTGATGTGCTTGCCCAGATATCGGATGCCGCCGTTCTCCACCAGTGAGAAGGCGTAGAAGAAGTAGCCCGCCAGCAGCAGACAGGCGCCGACGACAGCCAGAATCCATGCCATATGGGACTGCAGGGCGTCATAACGGGCCTGGAGCAAGGCTTCCAGCGCATCATGGGCTTTGGAAAATTTTGCAAACTGCGCGTCGATCTGCGCGGTCGTTGCGTCAAAGTAGCTTTCCGGCGTGCCGTTCAGGCTGTCGCCCAGCAGCGCGGCACGTACCAGCTTTTCCATCTCGCGTGCAGCGTTCAGGCCTTCCAGTGCGCCGGTGGACTTGAGGCTCGGGTTGTAGGCGTAAGCCCGCTCCAGACCATGGTTCACCGCCTCGATGTTCATCTGCAGACGCACCAAGCGGCGCTCGATCGCCAGACGCTGTTCCGGTGTGATGAGGCCGTCCACGAGGATCTTGCGGCCGGTGCCGCGCAGCCACGCGGAGTCCTCCAGCATGATCGGACCCAGACCGACCGAGGTCACCATCATGTAATAGGAGTCCAGATCCGGATCGAGCACGAGGCCGGACTTGTCGCCCACGGTCTCCACGTAGGTCAGCAGTTCGTTGATGAGCTGGGTGTGGCTGGCGAAGTTGGTCTTGGCGTCCGCGATAGCTGCCCATCCGCTGATCAGCCCGCTCACTGCGGCTTCGAGCTTCTTGAAGTCCGGCTTGGTGCCGGTGGGCGCACCATGGGCCGCATCGGCCGCCTTGAGCTGGGCCAAGGCTTTGGTGACCTTGGTGCCGGCCTCGTCCATGCGCGCCCTGGCGGCTGCGTCACCGCTCAGCGCCGCGGTGCTCAGACCGCGATGGGCCTGCAGGGTCTGCAGCAGGGGGTAGACCTCCTGCACCAATGCCGCGCCTGCCATTTCATCGCGCGTGAACGTGATGTCAGCCCACTCCTTCTCGATGTAGGCGTACAGAGTGAGCAGCAGGGGCGCAACGAAGACCGCCGTGATGATCCAGGCTTTGGCCTTGAAGCGCAGATTGCGGAACATCCGGATGCCCGGTGCCATCGCGCCGTGCACTTCGGTCAGTGTGTGTGTGCGGGCTGCTGCTGAGGCAGCGCCCATTGTTTGAGTTGCGTTCACGGATCCCTCCCAGGGACACAGTTGCGTGCTGAGTGTCGATGTGCCACGGGCGGTCGTCATCGGCGACGAAGCGGTGTGGACAACTGCATGCTCAGCGCAATTGGTCTCGGTCGATCCACGGATATGCGTCGTTTACGGGGGTCTATTTCATTGCATGACAGTTCACGGTGCGCGCCCGGACCGCTGTGCGGCGAGGGACGGTGGCAGCTCCGCGAAGGGAGCGCAAACATGATTTTTGGCCGAATTAGTTACTTTTTATTGTGGATAAAGCCGACTTTCCGCAAGCCAAATGAGCGTTTCCGCATGCTTTCCATGCTCATTATTTCTGTCCGAAATTGTCAAATCTGGTCTGCGACCTGAGCGCGCGGCGCGGCATGCTGCGGCGCCTGCAGGTAGCGCAAGAACTCACGTGCTGCCGCGGACAGCGGCTGATCCTTGCGCCACACGACGGACCAGCGCCGCGGAATCGGAAAGCCCGCCACGTCCAGAACCACCAGGGGCCCGCCGCCCGGCTCGGCGTGCGTGGACGGCGGCACAGTCTGCTCAAGCGTTTGCGCTGCCCTTGCGTCTGCAGGCTCCGCCGCCGCAGCCCGGCTGGCTGAAACGGCATCCGCCGTACCCACACCCCAGCCCGAGCTGACTGCCAGGCGCGACAACACCGCCAGCCCCAAGCCGGCTGCCACGGCGTGCTTGATGGCTTCATTGCTGCCCAGGCTCATGGCCACCCTGGGCGCAAAGCCGGCCAGCGCAAAGTGCTGCTCCGCGGCCATGCGGGTGCCGCTGCCGGGCTCGCGCATCAGCCAGCGCTCGCCAGCCAGTGCCTCCAATTGAATACGGCGCCCGGCCAGCGGATGGTGGGCGGGGGCGACGATGACCAGCGGGTTGTCCTGAAACACCAGACGCTCTAGCGGCAGGTCCGTGGGCAGCATCATCATCACGGCCAGATCGTCTGCGCTGCGGGTCAGGCGCTCAACCACGCGGTCGCGGTTCTCCACGGCCAGTTCGATCTCCACGCCGGGGTGGGCAGCGGCAAAGGGGCCGAGCAGATCGGGCACGAAGTACTCCGCCGTAGTCACTGCGGCAATCCGTAAGCGGCCACTCACCAGCCCGTGAATCTCCGCCAGACGGGACTCAAAGCGCTGCCAGCAACCGGCCAGCTCGCCCACCGTCTGCTGCAGCACCTCTCCAGCCTGCGTGAGTCGGATGCGCCGGCCGACGGTCTCGAACAAGGGTTCGCCCACAGTGGCGGCCAGCTCGCGCAGCTGCACGGAGACGGTCGGCTGGCTGACATGCAGCTCCTGCGCGGCCTGGGTGACGGACAGCAGGCGTGCGGCGGCCTCGAAGGCGCGCAGTTGCTGCGGTGTGACGCGCTGCAGGCGCGAGAGGGTGGGCGCAGTCATGAAAACGTTCTGAGGACAGCGAACTCGGCCGGTTGACGGCGCAATTCAGCTCGGCACTGCCGATTCATAGCTTCAAAGCTATGTTCAGCATGAAAACTAAGTATTTTTCTTATTGAAGCAGCTTCCGTAGAGTGCGAACACCTCATCCCACAAGGTTGTTGCACATCATGAAAAGTGAAGCCCTGGATCTGATCGAACGCCTGATGAACGCCCCCGCCAAAAGCGAAGGCGCCGCAGCAGCCAGCACCGAGAAGGTGCCCGTCACCGTCGCGCTGGGCGACGGCATCGGCCCCGAGATCATGGGCGCCACGCTGCGCATCCTGGAAGCCGCGGGCGCGCGGATTGCCCCGCAAGTAATCGAGATCGGCGAGAAGGTCTACCTCTCGGGCAACAGCGCCGGCATCGCGCCCGAAGCCTGGGACAGCCTGCGCCGCACCAAGGTGTTTCTGAAGGCACCGATCACCACGCCCTCGGGCGGCGGCTACAAGAGCCTGAACGTGACCGTGCGCAAGACCCTGGGCCTGTATGCCAACGTGCGCCCCTGCGTGAGCTACGCACCTTTCGTGGATACACCGCACGACAAGATGGATGTGGTGATCGTGCGCGAGAACGAGGAAGACCTCTACGCCGGCATCGAGCACCGCCAGACCGATGAAGTCTTCCAGTGCCTGAAGCTCATCACGCGCCCCGGCTGCGAGAAGATCATCCGCTACGCCTTCGAATACGCGCGCAGCCATGGCCGCAGGAAGGTCACCTGCATGGTCAAGGACAACATCATGAAGATGACCGACGGTCTCTTCTACAAGGTGTTCCAGGAGATCGGTGCGGAGTACCCGGACATTGGGCAGGAGCGCTTCATCATCGACATCGGCAGCGCGCGCATTGCCACGCACCCCGAGCGCTTCGACGTGATCGTCACGCCCAACCTGTATGGCGACATCATCAGCGACATCGCCGCCGAGATCACCGGCAGCGTGGGCCTGGCCGGCAGCGCCAACATCGGCGAGCACGTGGCCATGTTCGAGGCCATCCACGGCAGCGCACCGGACATCGCCGGCAAGGGCGTGGCCAACCCCAGCGGCCTGCTGCTGGGCGCCGTGATGATGCTGGTGCACATCCGCCAGGCCGATATCGCGCAGAAGATCCACAACGCGTGGCTGCGCACGATCGAAGACGGCATCCACACCGCAGACTTGAAGGGCGAGAAGACCAGCCGCGTGGTCGGCACGGACGAGTTCGCGCAGGCCGTGGTCGAGCGCCTGGGCCAGCTGCCCCAGCACTTCAAGGCCGTGACCTACAAGAACCCCGCGCAAGCGCCTGCCGCTGCACCGAAGCCCCTGTACACCCGCAAGCCCGCCGCCAAGAAGGAGATGGTCGGCGTGGACGTGTTCGTGCACGAGGCCGGCTGCACGCCGGATTTCCTCGCAGGGCGGCTGACCACGCTATCCACCGGTGCGCTCAAGCTGCAGATGATCACCAACCGCGGCGTGAAGGTCTGGCCCGGCGGCTTCCCCGAAACCTTCTGCACCGACCACTGGCGCTGCCGCTTCGTGGCCCGCGATGCCGGCGCGAATATCAGCCACAAGGACATCATCACGCTGCTGGCCAGCGTGACTGAGGGCGGCGTGGATGTGATCAAGACCGAGAACCTGTGCACGTTCGACGGCGAGCAAGGCTTCGCACTCGGCCAGGGTCAGTAAGTGCCGTCGAAAGCGGGATGCGCTTGCAAGCGCACCCCGCGCCACCCGGCGCGCAGCGGTGCTGCGCGAAACCCCGGCTGACGTGACGGCGAGCAAGGCTTCGCGCTGGGGCAGGGGCAGTAACGAAGCGTCGGGCGAGGGGCTCTGGCGCGCAGCGCCGGGGATCGACCAGCGGAGTTGCTGCGGATCGGCTTTGCGCTCGAAGCGCAAAGCCGATCCCCGTCAGCAGCGCCACGCAAGCAAAATGGCGGGCTCGATGCCCGCCATTTTGCCGTCCAGCGCCGCGGACATCGGTGCTATGCCATGCCTCAGCGCATTCGCTACGCTCCATCCCATGCGCACCCTGCTTCTCCACGCCCTGATCACCGCCACGCTCTGCCTGGCTCCCCCTGCCCACGCCCGCGACCTGAAAGCCATCCCGCCAGGTGAACTGCAGCAGACCACGCCCGGCTGGTCCGTGACCGGCCGCTATGGCTGGATGCCCGACAAGAAGGCACTGCGCTTCGGCGAGTTCTCCACGTCAGCGCGCAAGATCACGAGCAACGAGCGCGTGCGCAGCGACTGCAACCGCGGCTGTTGGCGGGTTGATCTGCTGGACTGGATGGAAACCGGCACGCCGCAGCGGCGCAGCAAGCGCGTGGACATGCGCTTCACGCAGAACGGCCCGGCAGGGCTGAGCGCGCGGGTGACTGCAGTCGATCGGCTCGACACACAGGAGCGGGTGAGCGTCTCCAAGCTCTTCGGCAAGGAGACCACCAGTACCCGCGTGTTGCACGCCGAGGCCTCGTTCGCGGGCACGATCGATGTGCTGCGCGGTGAGGACACCCCCGCAGCCAGCTGGCGCTTCCTGATGATCGCCGAAGGCTCCGAGTTCATGCCGATCGGTGCCGTCGAGGGCGAAAGCGGCTGGGCCGAAGACGCAGATGGCAAGCGCATCTCCATGCGCGCACTGACTGCCATCGAGGATCCACGCCGCCCCGGTCAGGCCCTGCGCATTCCGTTCAGCACCACGGTCGGCGTAGCCTTCGAGTATGACAACCTGGCGGTGGGGGCCGTTTCGCTCGTGAACAATGGCCACGTGTGGCTCCATCCGGACGAGAAGGCCTTGCCGGCCGACATCCGCATCGTCATCGCTGCGCTGGCATCAACGTTCCTCGCCCGCCGCGACGCTGAACTCTGAGTCCCACTACACCAGCCAGCCCGGCAGCTCCTCGCGCGCAATGCCCTTGATGTACTCGGCAAAGTCGGGGTCCTCGCCGCGCAGCAGCTGCGGCAGCAGGGCGACGAAGTCCTCGCGGCGGCACCACTCGCGCATGTAGTCCTCCCAGCTGGCCCAGCGGCGACGCTGATTGGCGCTCATCTCCGGCTCCCAAGCCACGATGTAGGCGCGCTCGAACAGGGAAATCAGCATCTCGAAGATGATGCGGCGGCGCTCGAGCTGCTCGTCGTTCAGCTCGTCATTGCGCCGCTCGGTACGCAGTTTCAGATCCGGGTTCTGCAGCACCACTTGCAGAAATTCGTTGTAGGCATCCGAGAGCAGCTGGTAGGCCTCCTCGTCCTCGTTGTCGCGCTCCTTGCGCTGTTCGATGAAGAACACCGCAATCGCAAAGGGCAGACCGATCACGGTCACGAGAAACGAGCCAAGTTCAAGCAGATCCTTGAGGTTCATGGGCGCACTCTAGGGGAAGCAAGCGACCGCGGCAATGCGGATCAGAACTGCTTTCCGCTTGTCTGGTGCGGCTCCCCAGCCATTTTGGCCTGAAGAATGGCTTCCAGAGCCGTTCTGGCTTTTCTTGTCGGGGCCTGATCCGGCCTGCGCACGCTGCCTAGAATCGCGGGCGATGTCCACGTACGCCGTTCACACGATCAAGTCGGCCGGCCACACCGCGCTGCACCTGCTCCCGGAGAAGGCCGCCTGGCTGCCGGCCGCGCGGACCCTGCTCGTGGCGGACCCGCATTTCGGCAAGGCCGCGGTGTTTCGCGCCCGCGGCATTCCGGTGCCGCGCGGCAGCACCGGCGGCAGCCTGCAGACCCTGAGCATGCTGATTGAGCGTCTTGAGGCGCAGCAGCTGGTGTTCCTCGGTGACTTCATGCACGCCCGCGAATCGCACAGCGAGGGCACGCTGGACACGCTGGCGCGGTTCCGTGCCGCGCACGCAAGCTGCGCCATGACCCTGGTGCGCGGCAACCACGACAGCCACGCCGGCGACCCGCCGCCCACGCTGAACATCAGCATCGTCGACGAACCCTTCATCGTCGGCGAGCTTGCGCTCAAGCACCACCCGGACCCGGAGCCCGATCACTACGTGCTGGCCGGGCACCTTCACCCCTGCGTGCGGCTTGCAGCAGCGGGTGATGCGGCCCGCCTGCCCTGCTTCTGGATGGGCGAGCACGTCGGCGTACTGCCGGCCTTCGGCGAATTCACGGGCATGCATCCGGTGCGCGCCTCGGCCGCCGACCGGATCTACGCAGTGGCGGCCGAGCGCGTGTTTGCGCTGCCGCCGGCTCAGGAGCGCGCAGCCGGCTAGCCGCACGCTTGCCGGTGGGCCAATGCTCAGGCCGCCGACAAGCGCCAGAGCGAGGTGACTTCCTGAGCGCGGGCGGAGTGCAGCGGATCGCTCGCGTCGGCTGCGCGCGGATGCTCAGGACGGGTGTCGATGCGTTCGAGCACCCGCAGACCGGCCGCTTCAATCCAGCCCAGCAATTGCGCGCGACTGCGCAGGCCCAGATGTTCCGCAAGATCCGAAAGAATCAGCCAGCCCTCGCCACCCGGCACCAAATGCGCGCGCAGACCGGCAATGAAGCTGCGCAGCATGCGGCTGTCCGGGTCGTAGATGGCGTGGTCCAGACGCGATGCCGGCTTGCCCGGTAGCCAGGGTGGATTGCAAACGACCAGCGCAGCCTGACCAGGCGCAAACAGATCGGCCTGCAGCACCTCGACCTGCCGGGCGTGCTGCAGACGCTCGATGTTCTCCCGCGCGCAAGCCAGCGCACGCGGGTCCTGGTCCGTCGCGAGCACGTGCGGCACGCCGCGGCGCGCAAGGACTGCGGCCAGCACGCCGGTGCCGGTGCCCACATCCATGGCCAACGGCTTTGTCTCCAGCACATCGGGTAGCGGGGTGTTGGCCACGAGCGCGATGTACTCGCCGCGCACTGGAGAGAACACCCCATAGTGCGGATGGATGCTCGCACCCAGCGCGGCGATGGACACACCGCGCTTGCGCCACTCCCAGGCGCCGATGGCACCCAGCAGTTCGCGCAGCGACACCACGTAGCTTTCGCCCACCGGGCCCCAGGCTGCATCGCAGGCCGCACTCACATCCGGCGCGCGAGGCAGCAGCACGCGGTGGTCTGCGCTCATCGGCACCAGCAGCTTGCCGAGCTGGTTGGTGCGCTGCGCCTGCGCCATGCGGTAGCGGTGGAACTGCTGGGTCAGATCCGCGGCTGCCGCCTTCGAGCTGGCGCTCGCCTTGGGCGCAGCGGCCCGCTTGTCCAGCCGTCGCGTCAGGGCGGACAGCAGCGTGCGGGCATTGTGATAGTCGCTGCCCCAGAGCAGTGCCGTGCCCTCGCCTGTGAGGCGGAAGGCGGCATCGGCCGTCAGGGTGTCGTCCACCGGGACCACGCGCGCGGGTGGCGGGTTGCCCGCGTCGGACAGCCAGCGCGCAGCGTGCTCGCCGGCCATGTCCTCCCAGTGGATGCGCGGAGCAGCGACCGGTTGCGGGGCTTGGGATGACGCTGGAGGGATGCCGCTCATGCGGAGCCATCACTGCCGGCCGCGTCGCCGAAGTCGGCACGCATGGCGGCTTCCTGGCGGGCCATGAATTCCTTCATGGTGTCCACGCCGCGCAGCTGCAGGATGGTGTTGCGCACAGCAGCCTCGAGCAGCACAGCAAGGTTGCGGCCGGCCGCCACGGGAATGATCACCTTGCGGATCGGCATACCGAGCACGTCCTGCGTCTGGCTTTCCAGCGGTAGGCGTTCGTACTGCTGCTCCATGGTGGAGCGGCGCACCAGATGCACGATGAGCTTAAGCTTCATCTTGCGGCGCACGGCGGTCTCACCAAAGATGGCCTTGATGTCCAGCAGACCCAGGCCGCGCACTTCCAGCAGATTGGCCAACAGCGGCGGGCAGCGGCCTTCGATCCGGTCCACCGCGACGCGCTGCAGCTCCACCACGTCATCGGCCACCAGCCCGTGGCCACGGCTGATGAGCTCCAGCGCCAGTTCGCTCTTGCCCAGGCCGGACTCGCCGGTGATGAGCACGCCCATGCCGAGCACATCCATGAAGACACCGTGCATGGTGCACGAGGGTGCCAGGCGCTTGGTGATGTAGACGCGCAGGTAGTCGATGACATCGGCGGCGCTGCGATGCGTGGCGAGCAGCGCGATGCCCGCGGTCTCGCACTCCTGGCGGATGTCAGCCGGCGCCTCCAGCGCGTCGGCCACGATCACGGCCGGCGGCTCCTTCAGCGCCAGCTCATGAATGAAATGCGCACGGCGCGTGGCCGGCATCTGCTCGACGTATTCAACCTCTTCGCTGCCGATCACCTGGATGCGGCGCGGGTGCACAAGGTTGAGGTGGCCGACGAGATCGGCCGCGGCGATGACCTCATCGGCCAGGCTCTTGGCCAGTCCGCGCTGGCCAGCGACTTCGCGCAGGTCCAGCGCGTCGCGTGTCTCGTCGATCAGGAGCCGAAGGGTAGGCACGCGGGCGGGGTTGCCTTGAAGTAGGCCTGAGGCGGCGTGGGTAGAGTCAGGCGGCCGAAGCCACCGGCGCCCAACGCACAAAGGCCTGATGCACTTCCTCGGCGGTGGGCAGCGTGGACAGACGCTCGCGGAACTCGCGGTCAGAAAGCATTTGCGCCAGTTCGGAAAGAATCTCGAGGTGATGCTGGTTCGCATGCTCAGGCACGAGCAGGAACACCAGAATGCCGACCGGCTTGTTGTCCGGCGCCTCGAACTGGATGGCCTGGGTGACGCGCACGAAAACCGCCAACGGATCCTTCAGGCCCTTGATGCGGCCATGCGGGATCGCCACGCCCTGGCCCAGACCAGTGGAGCCCAGGCGCTCGCGCGCGATCAGGCTGTCGAACACCGCGCTGCGCGCGATGCCGGCATTGTTCTCAAGCAGCAGACCCACTTGTTCGAACGCGCGCTTCTTGCTGGACGCGTCCATGTCGAGCACGACATTGGCGAGGGGCAGAATTTGGCTGATCAGGTTCATGTTGCACCGCAACTAAGCCGGCAAATTATAGGCAGCACCCCATTGAACGGCGGTCAAAGACCGTCACGCCCATGGAAAACCTTGACGAAGTGCCTGTTTCTCGCGACATGCCAGGAACAGGCACGCGGCGGCACAGACAGTGCATCTTTCGCAATGCAGCGAAATCAAAAAGGCCCGCATCAAGCGGGCCTTGTCTGTGGGAACGTTGAGCCTAGAGCCTTGCAGACGCCGACTCGCCGATGCGCTTCATCGGCACATGGGTGTGATTCTGCACCCGGTCTTTGTGGCGAAGCACCTGACGATCAAGCTTGTCAGTGACCGCATCGATGGCTGCATAGAGATCCGCATCGATGGCTTCGCAGTGAATGTCCTTGCCGCGCACGTGTAGCGTGATCTCGGCCTTCTGATTGAGCTTTTCCACGGCTAGGACCACCGTGACGTCTATCACGTGATCGAAGTGTCGGAGAATTCGCCCGACCTTCGACATCACGTACTCACGGATGGCTGCGGTGACTTCCAGATGATGGCCGCGGATTGTCAGATTCATGAAGCACCTCCAAAACGATGCTGGTTTGCACACCCGGTGCTCACCGCTGCATCACGCTGCGCTGGCTTATGCCTGCCACCACCTCGCCGCATCGGACTTGCACCGTGCTTGAGGGGCGTCGCCTTGGAGACGGTTCCATCTCGGGGGAACCACCCGCCGCGAGCCCTTTACCTAAATGTCGCGCCAGCAGTGCTTTCTTTCGCTGCTGAACCATGCCGCAGTTAGGCAAAGGGTTCACGGGTGCTTCACGAAGAGGTCATAGATGCTTTCTCAGGTTGACTGGAGCAATTTTCATGGCTTCACGGTACTTCGCAACCGTGCGCCGTGCAACTACGACGCCCTGCTCGGCCAGAAGTTCAGCAATCCGGCTGTCTGACAGGGGCTCATTGGTGTTTTCGGCAGCGATCAGCTGCTTTATGAGTGCCCGGATCGCTGTAGACGAAGCGGTACCGCCCGCTTCGGTGGCCAGGCTGGAGCCGAAGAAGTACTTGAGCTCGAAGGTGCCAAAAGGCGTGGCCATGAACTTTTGGGTGGTCACGCGCGAGATCGTCGATTCGTGCAGACCGAGAATGTCGGCAATCTCGCGCAGCACCAGCGGTCGCATCGCCACCTCGCCATGCGTGAAGAAGGCCTTCTGCCGCTCGACGATCGCCTGCGACACGCGCAGGATCGTGTCGAAGCGCTGCTCGACGTTCTTGATCATCCAGCGCGCTTCCTGAAGACGCGCGGACAGCGCAGCGCCACCCTCGCCCAGCTTGCCGCGCTGCTCCTTGAGCACGCGCGCGTAGGCCTCGTTGACGGCGAGCTTCGGCATGACCGACGCGTTGAGCTGCGCCTGCCAGCCTTCGCGCGTCTTGATCACGCGCACATCCGGGACCACATGGGAGGCCGCGCTCGATGCCCAGCGTGAGCCCGGATGCGGATCCAGCGTCTTGATGATGTTGACCGCAGCGCGCAGCGCCTCGTCATCCACGCGCAGCAGACGACGCAGACGCGTGAAGTCGCGTGATGCCACGGCCTGCAGATGGTTGCGTACCAGGTGAAGCGCCAGCTGAACCAGCTTGCGGTCCTGCTTGCGCAACGGACTCTTCGCATCGCAGTGCAGGATCTGCAGCGCAAGGCATTCGGCCGCGCTGCGCGCACCGACGCCTGGCGGATCAAAGCTCTGCACAAGCTTCAGCGCTGCGGGAAAGTCGTCCAGCACTTCGATCCGATCGGCCTCCCCGAGCAGCGCGCAGGCCGCATCGACCAGCTCTTCGGGCTCATCCAGCAGATAGCCGTTGTCGTCCAGCGCATCGATGATGACTGCGGCCAGCACGCGATCACTGGCACCCACGCGGGTTGCGGCCAACTGCTCCAGGAGATGTTCGCGCAATCCGCCGCCCATGTCGCTGAGCTGCTGTCCTTCGCGATCATCGTCCTCCGGCGCGCCGGGGTTGCCCCAGCTCATTGTGGCGCTGTCCGCGCCCCACAGGTCCGTGCCCGGCTCGCCCGCATCCCCACCCAGATTGGACTCGCCCGACGCTGGCCCGTCCGTGGAGCCTTCGCTGCCAGGCTTGGCGTCCGACATCGGCGCCGGCCCGCTTTCAAGCAGGCGCCCCGAGCCGCTGACGGAAATGCTCATCGCACCCTGGGGGTCGTCCAGGCGCTCCAGCAAGGGGTTGTCATCGAGTGCGCGATCGATCTCCTCGTTCAGCTCGAGCGTCGACATCTGCAGCAGCTTGATGGACTGCTGCAGCTGCGGCGTAAGCGTGAGACTCTGGGAGAGCTTGAGACCGAGGGTGGGCTTCATGCGCGATCGCGGCGGTCGCGCCTACATGCGGAAGTGTTCGCCCAGATAGACCCGGCGCACGTCCTCGTTGGCCACGATCTGCTCGGGCGTGCCCTCGGCCATCACCTGGCCTTCACTGATGATGTAGGCGTGGTCGCAGATGCCGAGGGTCTCACGGACGTTGTGGTCCGTGATGAGCACGCCGATGCCACGTGACTTCAGGAAGCGACAGATGCGCTGAATCTCGATCACGGCGATCGGGTCCACGCCGGCGAAGGGCTCGTCGAGCAGCACGAAACGCGGTGAGGTTGCCAACGCACGAGCGATCTCCACACGGCGCCGCTCACCGCCGGACAGACTCAGCGCCATGTTGGAGGCAAGATGGCTGATCTGCAGATCATCCAGAAGTGCCTGCAGCCGCCGATCCACTTCCGCACGCCCGAGCGGCTGACCACGCTCGTCGCTCTGCAACTCCAGCACCGCGCGGACATTGTCTTCCACGGAAAGCCGACGAAAGATCGATGCCTCCTGAGGCAGGTAGGACAAGCCGCGTCTGGCGCGCTCATGCATCGGCAGCTTGGCCAGTGAAACACCGTCGATGCTGATCTCGCCAGCGTCTGTGGCGACCAGCCCGACCACCATGTAGAAGGTCGTAGTCTTGCCAGCACCGTTCGGGCCGAGCAGCCCGACCACCTCACCGCTTCGCACGGTCAGTGAGGCATTGCGTACAACCCGGCGCTTGCCGTAGGTCTTGGCCAGTCCGCGAACAACGAGCTCGGACGCCGGCAGGGCCGACGGATCAGTAGCCGCCACGGTCGGCGCGGCCGCGGATGCAACGGCGCTCGCAAGTTCGCTCACGGCCGACCCTTCTCCGGCGGCGTGCCGCCCGGCGCTGAAGTTGGCGCTGAAGGAGTCGTCGTCTGACGCTGCGTCGCCGGCCCGGTGGCACCGCGCGGCGAAAGGGTTGCGCGCACACGACCGTCACTGCCCGCGCTGGGCTGGCCGCCCTCAACCGCGTAAGTCTCGAGCTGGTTGTTGTAGACGATGCGGGCGCCACGAATCTCGTCAAGGACACCGCCGTCCATGCCCGTGCGGCGCAGCACGGCATTGCCCACCAGAATGATCGTGTCTGCCTTGCCGTCAAACTCGATCCGGTCGGCCTGACCCACGAACAATTCCGGCAGGCCATCACGCTTGGTGCGGTAGTTGGCCGGCTTGCCAGCGGCACCGACAAGCGATCCATATTGGTAGCCATCCGGGTCCTGCCGGAATTCCAGCCGCTCACCGGCCAGCCGCGTGCTGCCGCGGATCAGCTCGACATCGCCAGTCCAGACCTGCACCTGCTTGAGATCATCCCAGACTGCGCCTTTTGTCGACGACAGTTCAGTGCGCTGATTGCGATCCGCGCGCTCGGCATGGGTCGGTGCATGCAGCGCCACCAGTGTGGTGAACAGACAACCCAGCGCAATGCGGTGCAAAGCGTTCATCGTGATGCCTCCACAGTCATGCGCGTCGGTCCGGTGAATTCGATGTGGCGCTGGCCACCATCGATCTGCATGCCTTCACGCGCAAGGGCAACTCTTGGCCCCTGGGTGATCGACACCGGCTCCGACGTACGCATGATTTCGGTGTCCGGAAAGAGGTGCAGGCGCTGCGTGCTGAGGCGCTGCGGATCGGGGGCTCGAGCGCCGGGTGCCGCGGGCAAGTCGCGCTGGATGGCCACGTCGCCCAGCAGAACAATTTCCTCGCCGCCGCGCAGCACTTCACCGGTCTTCGAAGCGATCTGAGTGCTCGCCGCCTGCTTGCCGATGCTGACCACGCGCGGAGACTCAACAACGGCCCGGTCTTCGGCTGGATAGTGCGTCAGCCGCGGCGCGACAAACTGCGTGGACAGCATGCCGCTGGTGGACAGGCGTGTCATGGTCAGGTTTTCGATGATGTAGTCCGGCACGCCGGATGCGATCGGCTGCGCGTCGGCGCCTGTACGCACACGCGGCTCACGCAGTGCCAGCCAACCGGTCCACGCAGCTGCTGCAAGCAAGGCGCCCAGGAACGCCAGGTTCTGAAGCCGGTCACGCCAGACGCCACGTCGCATGCCGCCAGCTCCTAGGCGTGATCGCCGGGTTCGCGCGAGGCGGCGACAATGCCGTCCCAGGCGCCCCGGGCACGCAGGATGAACTCGGCCAGTTCGCGCACGGCGCCGTGGCCGGCGGCCCGGGTGGCCTGCCAGTGGGCAGACTGCGGTAACGGATCGAAAGCTTCGGCCGTGGTGGCGGCAAAGCCGCAACGTACGAGCACGGGCAGGTCGGGCAGATCATCGCCCATGAAACCGAACTGGTCAGCCTGCAACTCGGTCTGCTCAAGAAGCACTTCCATGCAGGCCACCTTGTTCTTGATGCCCTGGTGCACGTAACGGATACCGAGCTCGGTGGCGCGGCGCGCAACAGCCGGCGAGTTGCGCCCGGAGATGATGGCCACCGCCACGCCGGCGTCGATCAACATCTTCAAGCCATGGCCGTCCAGGGTGTTGAAGCGCTTGAAGGCCTCGCCCTGCTCGCCCACGAACAGGCTGCCATCAGTGAGCACACCGTCGACGTCAAAGCCCATCAGGCGGATGGTTCTGGCGCGATCAGTGGCGTTGGCGATCAGAGCAGGCATCAGATCACCTTTGCGGCCATCAGGTCGTTGGTGTGCAGGATGCCCACCAGATGCCCGTCGCGCAGGACCATGATGACGTTGCGCCGCGTGCGATCGATCAGGTCAGCCGCTTCGGCGGCAAGCGCATCGGGGCCGATGGTGGTGGGCGTACGGCTCATCACGTCGGCCAGCGGGGTGTCGCGGATGTCGCCGCCTCGCTCGATCAATCGCCGCAGGTCACCATCCGTGAACACACCGACGAGGCGTTCGCCATCGACCACGGCGGTCGCGCCCATGCCCTTCTTGGTGATCTCGAACAGTGCGTCCTTGACGGTGGCCTTGTGATCCACCCGCGGTACGGCATCGCCCTGGCGCATGACGTTGTGGACGTGCGTGAGCAGCCGCCGGCCGAGCGCACCACCCGGGTGGCTGCGCGCAAAGTCTTCCTTCCGAAAGCCGCGCTTGGTCAAGGCAGCAACCGCGAGCGCATCGCCCAGCGCAAGTGTGGCTGTCGTGCTTGCCGTGGGCGCGAGATCAAGCGGGCAGGCTTCACGCTCAACGGCGACGTTCAGGTGCACATCGGCCAGACGCGCGAGGTCGGATTCGTCCCGCCCGGTCAAGGCAATCAGCTTGCAGCCCGCACGCTTGAGCACGGGCATGATGGTCACCAGCTCTGCAGCGCTGCCGGAATAGCTGATGGCGATGAAGACGTCATCGCCCGTGACCATGCCGAGGTCACCGTGCATGGCCTCGGCCGGGTGCACGAAGAAAGCGGGGGTGCCCGTGGACGCGAACGTGGCGGCAATCTTGTTGCCGATGTGGCCGCTCTTGCCGATGCCGGACACGACCACGCGGCCCTTGCAGTCCAGCAGCATCTGCACAGCGCGATCGAAGCGCTCATCCAGGCGCGCGATGAGCGCGCGCACGGCGTCGGCTTCGATCTCTAGCACTTCCCGGGCCAGCTCGGTGGCTGGCAGGGATGCGGGGCTGGCTGGGCTTTGCATGGTCAGTCGAGTATATCCATGGGTACATTCCTTGCTTGGGCGCGCCGCGCCTGCGCTCAAACAGAAGAAGAAAGCCGCAGCACCGGCAGCTGCGGCGCACCCATCAGATCCGACCCACATGCGTACTGAACCCCCCGAACTGCGGCGCTCATTGGCGTTGGCCCACACGCGCCGGTCACCGAGTGCGGTCAGCTTGCATGCGCCTTTTCATGCAACGCAAAGCCCGCGTGATCTGCGAGGTGCGGTGAGCAGATGAACGGCCTGCAACTCACATTGCTCCTGCTGGTGGCGGCCGTATTGGCGGTGGTGGCGTTTCGCCGTGCGAATCTGCCGCCGATCCTGGGCTATCTCGTGGTGGGCATGGTGGTCGGGCCGCACGCGATGGGCCTGGCGCCGGACACCCCGGCCACGCGCTACCTCGCCGAATTTGGCGTGGTGTTCCTGATGTTCTCCATCGGTCTGGAGTTCTCGCTGCCCACGCTGCGCGCGATGCGTGTGCAGGTGTTCGGCATCGGAACCGCGCAGGTTGTGCTGACAGTACTGATCGGCTTCGTCGGCATGCTGGCTGTGAAGGGGCTGCTGGTCTGGGCGGGTCTGAACACCATGGGCCTGAACTGGCAGGGCGCTCTGGCGCTTGCCGGCGCACTGTCCATGTCTTCTACAGCGATCATCTCCAAGCTGCTGGCCGAGCGCCTGGAGCTCGATCGCCCGCATGGCCGCACCATCATGGGCGTACTGCTGTTCCAGGATCTGGCCGTGGTGCCCCTGCTGGTGCTGGTGCCGGCGCTCTCGGGTGACCCGGCGCAGCTGCCACTGGCCTTGAGCCTCGCCTTGCTCAAGGCAGCCGTGCTGCTGGCGCTGCTGCTGGTCGTGGGCCAGCGCCTGATGCGCTGGTGGTTCACGCTGATCGCCCGGGCCCGCTCGCAGGAGCTGTTCGTTCTCAACGTGCTGCTCGTCACGCTCGGCCTGGCCTACCTCACGGAGATTGCCGGCCTGTCCCTGGCGCTCGGCGCCTTCGTAGCGGGCATGCTGATCGCGGAAACCCAGTACCGGCATCAGGTGGAGGAGGACATCAAGCCTTTCCGCGATGTGCTGCTGGGCCTGTTCTTCGTCACCATCGGCATGCAGCTGAACTTCGAGGTGGTGCTGCGCAGCTGGTGGCTGGTGCTGCTGCTCACCCTGCTGCCGGTGCTGCTGAAGTTCGGCATCGTGCTGGGGGTGGCCAAGCTTTTCGGCCAGAGCACAGGTACCGCACTGCGCAGTGCGCTGGCTCTGGCCACGGCCGGCGAGTTCGGTCTGGTGCTGGTCTCCCTGATGGGCCGCAACAATCTGGTGAGCGACGCGCTGCTGCAACCCGTGCTGGCGGCCATGCTGCTGTCCATGATCGCCACGCCCTTCATCATCGCGGCGAGCGACCGGATCGTGAACCGACTGTCTTCCAGCGAGTGGATGCTGGCCTCGCTGAACCTCACGCAGATTGCCGCACGCAGCATGGCGGCGCAGCATCCGGTGCTGATCATCGGCTTTGGCCGCTGCGGCCAGAACCTGGCGCGCCTGCTCAAGCTGCAAGGCATGGACACCATGGCGCTGGACCTGGACCCGGACCGCGTGCGCGAAGCGGCTGCCGCCGGCGAAAGCGTGGTGTTCGGTGATGGCGCGCGCAAGGAGGCGCTGGTGGCTGCCGGCATCATGCGCGCCTCGGCCCTGGTCATCACCCATGCCGAGACGCGCGGCGCACTCAAGGTGCTGCATCACGTGCGCGAGCTGCGGCCCGAGCTGCCCGTCATCGTGCGCACCCATGACGACAGCGACCTGGAAAAGCTGCGTGCCGCCGGCGCCACCGAGGTGGTGCCGGAGATCATCGAAGGCAGCCTGATGCTGGCCAGCCACGCGCTGGTGCTGCTGGGCGTGCCCCTGCGCAAGGTGGTGCACCAGGTGCAGGCGATGCGCGACGATCGCTACACCCTGCTGCGCGGCTACTTCCGTGGCGCGGACGACGCCGACACCGACGAGCACACAGCCACGCGCCTGCACTCCGTACCGCTGGCCGAAGGCGCTGCCAGCATCGGCCGGCAGCTGGGCGACGTCGGTGTCGAGCTGGTGGGTGCGGAGGTGGCTGCGGTTCGGCGTGCGAGCGGCCTGAGCGTGTCGGGTGCCGGTCTGCATGAACACCTGCTCGCGGCGGGCGACGTGGTGGTGCTCAGCGGCGCGCCTGAGGCGCTGGCGCTGGCAGAGGAGCGCTTGCTGCGCTAGGGCAGTACGAGCATCGGCCCAAACGGGCGCCGAGCTTTGCCGCGACTGGTTTTCGCAGCGTCCCAAACCGCGTTCCGCAGGTCTGGAGCCACTCTTCAGGCACTTTGGCCTGAAGACGCGCGCCCATCAACGATCTGCGATTTTCAGAATCTGTAGATCAAGCATCCATGCGCCTCTTCAGACCAAAATGGCTGAAGAGGCGCACCAGACAAGCGGAAACGGTTCTGGGCCGCCCGCGGCGCGCGGCTACTTGTACTGAACGGCGCTGGGCTGGGTCAGGCCCTCGCGTACCCAGCGCTCGCGCCGGGTATCCAGCACGACCTTGGCGGGCTCGTCGGCGCGCACCAGCACAGGCACGGGCTTGCCGCCATCCGCCATGGCCAGCAGGAAGCCGATGTCCTGATCGTGGAAGGCCTGGGTGACCGCGTCGTAGGGCGCGCCACCGGGCAGCGTCACGGTGAGCTGGATGCGCAGCAGCTGGCGCCGGTTCATCCGCAGATTGATACCCTCGACCACCTTGACGCGCGCGGTCGCTTCGCTGGGCTTGGCCATCACGTCGTCATAGAGCGACGCCACCTTGCCGATGCGGTACTGCGGAATGAAAGCCGCCCCCAGGCCGATGGCCACCGGCGCGATGAACAGCCACGCCCAAGGCTTGGCGAGGACTTCAAAAAAGCCGGTCTTCTTGCGCTCCTTGGGCTGTGTCATGGCGCGAGGATCAGGAGAATCGTCTGGCTGGGCACGGTGCGCGCACCGGGCGCGTTGGTGCTGTTCTGCAGGGACATGCTGCTCAGGCGCGTGACGGGCGCGCCTTGCGCAATCGTCGTGAACGAACCCGTGAGATGGCGCGACGGCCCCATGACCGTTCCCGAGGCGACACCCAGGTTCACACCGGGATTGTCACCGTTGGTCATGGGGATGGTCGTCGCCATGTTGTGGATCGGCATGCCCATCACCAGCACCGTCGGGCAGTTTGGAATGGCCATGTTGCCCATGGCCATGTTGGGGTAGGGGATCGGCACCGGGCCGGCGGGCGTCGGCGTGAGGCACACGTCCGGCATGGCCATGTCCATGCCCATCATCTGCGTATTTGCAAACAAGTTTCGCTCCTTCAGCCGATATGGACCTGGCCGCCACGCAGCTTCACCAAGGTCTTGGCGTCGACCGCCACGTTCTCGGCACGCGTGCTGGCCAGCGTATCGGCCTGCACGTCCACGATCGGCGCCTTCACGGCGTCTGTGCCTTCGCTCATGCGCAGATGATGCTGCGCATGGCTTTCGTGGCGATCGAACACACTGCGCCAGAGCGTGCCTGCCATCTTCACGCTCGTCCAGACCGCATCCAGGGCACCCACGACACTGAAGGCGCGCTCGGCAACCATCTGGGCCTCACGGGCGCGGAACTCGGTGCGCTCGGTATCCACCTTCAGCGCCGGCGTCTGCAGCGCGATCTCCGGTGCGCTGAGTGTCAGCGTGCCAGCCCCCACGACGAGCTCGGCATCGGCGGGCAGCTGCACGCGCGGCGGCATCTCGGGGCTGGCCGCGGCTTTCAACACATGTACGACATAGCCGGTCTCACCGACCAGCACGTAGGCCACCAGATCGGCGGCTTGCGCCTGCAGCAGGCAGCTCGAAGCCATCTGTACCGGCAGCACCGCGCCGTTGTGCACGACCTGAAGGCTGCCGTCATCGCGTGCGCCCAGATAGCCGGCGTGCAGGGCGATCTGCCCGGCTGCGCTCCCGGCGCGGGGCAGCGGTGCGGCGACGTCGATCGATGCGACAGATGCGCCCTCGCTGCTGGCCAGTGCGAGATGCTTGGTCCGGCCGCGGCGATCCTGCGAAGAAGCGTTCATGTCGAGACTCCTTGTATGGCTCAGGCGGGCTGACGGCCCCACTGCTCGGCCTTCTTGCGGGTGTCGTCCGTTCCCAGCACGTGCTTGCGCTGCGGCAGTGACACCTCTTGCTCGAAAACCTCGTGAAAGACGGCGCGATGCATCGTTGCGCCATCGAACTGGACGCGCTGCAGACGTGCGTGGCTGAAGTCCGCGTAGGTCAGCTCTGCGTCCCGCAGCGAGCACTCGTTCATCTGCACGCGCTCAAGAAAGGCCTGGTGCAGATCGGCGCCATCAAACCGGCACGCTTGCAGCTGTGCGGCGGGCCAGAGCGTCTGCCTGAGCTTCGCAGCCCCGAAGTCAGCGCCCTGTGCCCGTACCTTGGCAAAGATGGCGTGGTTGGCCTGGGCCTTGGAAAAGCACGCACCGGACAGATCGGCGCCTGTGAAATTGCACTGATCCAACTGGGTGCCCGTGAAGTCGCAGCCCGCAACTGAGGTCTGCTGGAACTGGCAGCCGACCAGCGCCTGCCCCGCAAAGCTGCGCTTGCTCAGGTCCATGCCGTAGAACAGGGTCAGCGCGCAGTGCGCGAACGCGAAGTCCGCCTCGTCAAGCCTGCATGCGGACAACACGGTCTGGTGCATGTGCACGTCACGCAAGGATGCCTTGACGAAGCTGCACTCGATCAGGTTGGCCTGCTGCATCTGCGCAGCGTTGAAGTTGCTGCGGTCCAGGCGAGACTGCAGCACGTTGGCCAGAGACCAGTCAGTGCCCGAAAAGTCGCCGTCCACGAGCCCGCACTCGATCAGCTTGGACAGCATCCAGAAGCTGCCGCGCGCCTTGACCCTGGAGAACCTGCAGCGATTGAAGGTCGCGCCACGCGCTACCGCACTCTCCAGATTGGCGCCGGAGAAATCGCAGGTGTCGAAGGTCGACTCCCGCAAGTCTGCCCCCGCGAGATTCGCGCCGGAAAAGTCCACGGCGTGAAAGAAGCCGCCCCGCAAGGGCGTGCGCTGCAGATCCAGCCCCGCGGCTGAGACCTCGACCACGGGCTCGCCGTGATGAACAGCCATGACCAGCGCATCGGGCGTCAGGCTCATGCGCTCACCTTGCGCAAGGGACGAATCTTTGCCCGATCGACATTCGCATCCTGGAACAGGGTATTTCGATCGCGCCGGACGCGCGAAAGATCTGCGCCATACAGATTGGTGCCGATGAACAGGGTCGCCCGGATGTCAGCATTCTGCAGCACGGCATGAGAGAGATCCGCGCGCTCCAGCGCAACCCCGCCAAGCGCGGTCCGGATCAGGAGCGCCTGCCTCAGCCTCGCGCCGTTGAGTTTGCTGCCCACCAGATCCGCACCACTGAGGTCGGTCTGCTCGGCATTGATGTTCTGCAGCGTACTGTGCGCAGCCCGAATGCCGCGCATGCAGGCCCGGCTGAAGTTGGCGCCGGCTGCGTCCAGCTGCTCAAAAACGCAATCCGGATCAAAGGTGGCTTGCTCAAACGATGCACTGTGCGCCCGAACCCCGGTGAACGTGCACTTCATGAAGCTTGAACCGTCGAAGCAGGCCTGCTCCATTTGGCAGTCAATGAACGCGCATTCAATGAAGGTGCACGCAGCCAGCCGTGCAGACGAGAAGTCCACACCGACGAACCGGGTCTTGATGAAGTTCAGCTCCGAAGCGCCGCACTCCGTCATCCGCGTGCGCTCGAACTCGGCCTCATCAACACGTGCACCATTCAGCGCAGCCTGGTGAAAGTTCGTTTGCTTCAGCTTTGCTCCGCTCAAAATGGCGCCTGTCAGGTTGCAGGCCTCGAAGCTGGTTTCTTCGAGATTCGCCTTGCCCAGATTGACGGCTTCCATGTTGGCCTGATCGAACCTCGCGCGCGCAAGCTGTGCGTGCGCCAGCACGGCATGCCGAAGATCGGCGCAGCGGAAATCAGCTTCCTCCGCATTCACCGATTCCATCTGCGCGCAACTCAGGTCTGCCTTGGGCAACTTGATGGCACCCAGCTGTGCTCCCGTGAGCTGCGAGGCGGAAAGAGATTTGCCATGGCCCTGCAGGACGAGCAACGCATCGGCATGCTGCTGTGACGCTGCGGCAGACATCGGCAGTGCCGGCGGCTGCAGGTGAGCACTTTGCCAATAGCCCATCAGGACCGCGCCGTGCGCCTGCGCCATCTTCTTCTCGATCCGGGCGATCTGCGCTGGGTCAGCTCCAGGCCCAAGCGCCTGCTTCACCTTGGCAATCTCGTCGAACGCGCTGAATTTGGGCGGCCCTCGATGAACCAAATCGTCCAGCGCAATCTTGTTTGCAGCCGCGAGGCGCTGCACCTTTTCAAGATCGGCTGCCGTCTGCTTGAGCGTCTCGGCCTGGAGTTTGGTTGCGCCAGACATCAGTTGCTGCAGGTAGGCAGGCAGCTCCTGAAGAGTCGGCGGCCTCTCCCGAACAGGGGCCTTCACGCCGAGGCGGTCAGGATCCTGGCCGATCGCAAGCAGTTTCTCGCGCAGGGCCTGCACCTTGGCCTGTGCACCGCGGAACTGGTTGTCCGCAGCGAAACCCTCCAGGCCGCGCGCCTTGCTGGCCTCCTCGAGCATCGGGTCGGTCATCGGCAGGCCTGCGGGTAGCAGGTCCGCATCGTTCATGCTGTGGATGGCGCCCATCTCCGGATCGCTGCGGCGCTGCAAGACCTGCAAGTAGTGCTCGCGCGGCTTTTCTTCACCTACACGCTCAACGCCGGCCATCAGCAGGTTCACGTCAGACGCGTCATCCTCCTGCACTTCGAGCAGACCCTGCGCGATGGCGACCAAGGCCTTCGCTTCCGGAAAGAACCAGAGTGTGCTGAGACGATTCGGAATCTCCTTGAAGCGTTCGCCTTCGCCCTTGTTGAAGCGAGCGATCAGTCGAATAGCGAAGTTTGGAAGAGCGCCTTCGAGCACCGGCTCGGTTGGGTGGAGATGCTGAAACTTGAATCCGGCGTCTGGCGGGATTGCACCGCTGAACCACTGGTCTTCCGGTGCGAAATTGAAGTACTTCCAGTTAATGTCCGGGGGGTAGCCGGGTGCATGCTGTTGGAGCCAGTTGTCGTCGTATGTGCCGCGGAATCGCGCGCGGCTGGCCCACGTGGGGTCAATCCGTCCGAAGCCGGCAGGCCTGGGCCGTTGCTCGGGGGAGTGGATGGGCTCGCTCGGGCTTTCGATGTTGGGGAGCCAGACCGCCTCCGCGCCATGCATCAGCTGCTTGTGGAGCCCACGACCGAGCGGATTCTCGGGATGGCCCTCGCCACCGAACGCACGCGTCCAGTCGATCGGCATGGACCGGAACGGTAAAGCGGCGCTGGGCTGTCGCCCCTGCCACATCCGATCGCCATGAACGAGCAAGGTCTTGTCCAGCCCGGCGACCTGCGCACGTACGGCGCAGCCGTGCTGCTGCCCGGCGGGTGGATAGGCACAGCCATGCACGAGATACTCGGCGGTGGTCTTGACTACACCTTCATCAATCAGCGGCTCTGGCATCGCGGTCGCCAGAAACTGCCACATGGACGCCTCCGACCACAAGGTGTGGTCCGTCCGCGCAAACGGCATGTACATGTAAGCAGACACGCAAAGGCCGAAGCGCCCACCTGTCTCCAGCGGGCGTGCCGAAACCCCCAGACTCATCGGCTTGATGACCTGCATGGCGCGTGCGCCCTCGTTCTGATTTGGTCTGTCGCGGGTTAAGGACTCACCAGCCCCCAGGGGGCGCCGACGGGCCTGGAGGGTTCGGCATCGAACTGGACGCCGCATCGTTCAGCGCCGTGGTCGCAGCGTTTGCGCGCGCTTCCATCGAGCTGGATTCCATGGCGTTTTGCGCATCAGGACCAGCACCCACCGTGGTAGCAAGCCCCCCGACAATCGACTCGCCGAGAAGGGTTCCGAAGCCCTTGCCAGAGTTCTCCGAGAAGTCCGATACGTCCCGCATCGCGGCGATCACGTTGCCCAGCGCAGCGACGCCCGCCGCCGCTTGCCCAATGCGGTAGAAGGCGATCGCGGTATTGGACATCGTCGAGGTCGCTTGCGCCGCAGACGCGGCGCTGGTCGAGCCCGACGCAGCCGAGGCAGCGGTACCGCCACTGCTTGCAGCTCCCGCGCCGCCTGGGCCACCGCCACCACCGCCACCACCGCCGCCACCGCCGTTCATGACGTGCATCGCAGCGTTGTTGACGTCCATCGCAGCGCTCTTGAGCTTGATGATGCCTTGTTCAATCGCAGGCGATGTCGACGCTTCGACCAGCGGGCCGACGCGGGTTTCCATCTTCGCCCCCACGAATGTCTCAACAGCAGCGCCCAAGGCTGTTGAGAGGGTGACCGACAGTTCGAGCTCGTTCTTGAGCCCGATGAAGGTCTCGCGCATGCCACCGATCATGGTGTCCGAAGCGGAACCAATGTAGGTGCCGGTGTTGGCCCCCAGGAAGACGTCGTTGGCTTCCATGCATGTCCGGTCAAACTTCTTGCAGGTGTAGGTCACATCGCCCGGCGTGTTGAACGCAAAGCTCGCTGCCTGGAGGGACTGCGCACCGGTCGCCGTCGTATTCAGTACGCCCTGCGCCACAAGGTTGTAGGCGCCCTGAACGCCGACGGTCAGCGTTCCATAGAGCTGGTTCGAGTCGCCCGAAACGATCTGCACGTCGGTTGTCGTCTTGCGTGCATCGGTCGCGGTGACTTCAGTATTCCGATTGCCGGTGACCTTGGTGAACTGGTCACCTGTCAGATTCAGGATCTTGTTGCCAGTGATCTTCGCCTGATCGCCGACTGCACCGATATTCAGAACGCGGCCGCCCTCTTCGATGATGGTCGTGTCCTTGTGCTTGATCTTGGACAGGCGATCATGGAGCACATGTTCGGTCTTGTCATGATCGACCTTGACGTTCATGTCGTTCTCGACCTCAGTGACGAAGTCTTTCTCGGCATGAATGAAGATCTTTTCCTTGCCTTTGGCGTCTTCGAAATGAAGTTCGTTTGACTTGGCCACCTCGCCGCCAGCGCTCTCGGATCGCGTCATGATCCCGGTGCGGTACTTCAGCTCTGCCGGATCCCAGGGGGGCATGTGCTTGGCGTTGTAGACGCGGCCCGTCACGACTGGATTGTCGGGGTCGCCCTCGTAGAAGCTGACGATGACTTCCTCGCCAACGCGCGGCAGCGCAATGAAGCCGGCGTTGCGTCCCGCCCAAGGCTGGGACACACGCAACCAGCAGCTGGATTTGTCGTCGCGCTTGCCGATTCGATCCCAAAGAAACTGGACCCTTACGCGGCCATACTTGTCAGTGTGCACCTCGTCGCTCTTGCCGCCGACCACGATGCCGGGTTGAGGCCCCATGACTGTCGGCTTTGGCGTGACCCGCGCCGGTCGAAAGGGGGTCTGGCCGTTCAAGGCGGTGAACCGGATACTGCAGCTACCCGGTGCACCACCTGTACCATGTGCTTCAGGCAGGGGCTCAATGATTGTGAGTTGGGTGCTTGTGACGAGATACTCGGCGTTTTCCGAACGGATCGGAAAGCCCCTCAGCTTGAACGAAGCCCCACAGGCCAGACCGCGCGCATCGCTTTGTCCGATCGCCAACTGATGCTGAGCGTCCAGCTCCTCCTGCCGGATCCTCACGTACTGTTCGCCGTCTGCCGGATCGACGAAGTAGCCGGGATACTCGAAGATCTCTGCATCGGCCAAGTCATGGTCGCGCGTTGTGGAGCGCCGTTGGGTTAGATCTGCGCCCGGCATCTCGAAGTCGTAGTCAGTCACCACGTAGCGGCCGGGCTGGACTTGTACCTGCCGATCCCAGCTGATGATCGACTCGGCGTCATCGCGCGATGTATCGACCTGCTGGCGATACGGGATTTCCGCGTAACCGCTGAAAGGCTGGTGTGCACTCATCGCATCGGCCAAGATCAAGGTGTGCTTGCCCGACGAGTGCTTGAAAAAGTAGTAGATGCCCTCGTGTTCAAGCATGCGACTGATGAACGCGAAATCCGTCTCGCGATATTGGACGCAGTACGGCCACTTCGTGTAGGTGCCTGTCGTGTGATCCTCGAATGCGGCGATGGGGTGATCAGCGAAAACTTCCTTGACGATCTCGATGACGGTCTTGTCCTGATAGACCTTGCAGTCCTGAGTACGCGTCAAGAACCAGAACCATGGTCGAACAACCGCCTGATAGCTCATGTAGCGGCCTTGACGCAGTCCGGACGCGAATCGAGTCACATAGCCATCGAAATGCCGCTTCTCTCCGGTGCCCGTCACAAGCTCGACGGTGACGGATTTGCCGAGCAGCTTGTAGGCGTCAATGTTGGTCTGCTCGCTGAGCAGGTCGAGGTGGTACTCGAACAGGCGCGACAAACCTTCAGAGCCCGTCATGCGCTGGATAAACAGATCGTCGC
This sequence comes from Piscinibacterium candidicorallinum, assembly GCF_047549485.1. Classification (GTDB taxonomy): domain Bacteria; phylum Pseudomonadota; class Gammaproteobacteria; order Burkholderiales; family Burkholderiaceae_C; genus Piscinibacterium; species Piscinibacterium candidicorallinum. The sequence continues at coordinate 3,390,407 of NZ_CP180191.1, forward strand.
CCAGTGGCGAGATAAGCGTAGTGAGCTGATTCATTCCCCGTCCTCCACCGATACCGCGACCCGGTATCGGTCAGGGTTCAGTCAAAGTTGTACGAAAACTCGCCGTCGGCGACGGACAGCTGCACACCATTGAACGGCCGCCCCTCCGACAGGCGCGTGAGGTACTCGATGCTGACCTTCGGAAGAATCGTGTTGGTCAGAATCGCATCGATGATCCGTCCGCCGGAGTCCACTTCATTGCATCGACTGACGATCAGCTTGACCGCTGAATCGTCGTAGTTGAAGGGCACCTTGTGATTCATCTCGACACGCTTCTTCACGCGATTGAGCTGCAGCTTGACGATCTCTCCAAGCATGGAGTCGGATAGTGGGTAATACGGGATCGTGACAAGGCGGCCAAGGAAAGCGGGCGGAAACACCTTCAGCAAGGGCTCACGCAGCGCCTTGGAGATCGACTCGGGATCCGGCATCAGCTCAGGATCCTTGCACATGTTCATGATCAGATCGGTTCCCGCGTTGCTGGTGAGCAGGATGATCGTGTTCTTGAAGTCGATGTAGCGCCCTTCACTGTCTTCCATCCAGCCCTTGTCGAAGACCTGGAAGAACATCTCGTGCACGTCGTGATGCGCTTTCTCGATCTCGTCGAGCAGCACAACGCTGTAGGGGCGGCGGCGCACAGCCTCCGTCAGGATGCCACCTTCGCCGTAGCCTACATAGCCCGGTGGCGAGCCCTTGAGCGTGGAAACGGTGTGGCTCTCCTGAAACTCGCTCATGTTGATGGTGATGACGTTCTGCTCGCCGCCATACAAGGACTCTGCGAGCGCCAGTGCCGTTTCCGTCTTGCCGACGCCGGAGGGTCCGCAGAGCATGAACACACCAATGGGCTTGTTAGGGTTGTCCAGCTTGGCGCGGCTTGTCTGGATCCGGCGGCTGATCATTTCCAGGCCGTGACGTTGGCCGATGACCCGTGCGTTGAGCGTATCGGCAAGCCGGAGCACGCTCTGCACCTCGTCCTTCACCATTCGCCCGACCGGGATGCCGGTCCAATCACCTACGACGGCAGCGACAGCCTGCTCGTCGCAAGTTGGAAGAATGAGCGGGGAATCGCCCTGCAGCGCGTGCAGCTTGGCGTTCAGGCCGTCCAACTGGGCAAGCATTGCTTCACGATCCGCTGGCGACACTGAATTTGCGCCTGTGTCCTTGGCGCCCTCAGCCGCCTGCTCTGCAGAGCTTCCAGTACCTTCGACCTTGTTGCCGCTGTCGCGCAGCTTGGCACGCGTCGCGAGGATTTCTTCGACGAGCGTCTTTTCCTCCTTCCAGCGTGCCTCCAAGCCGACAAGTTCAGACTGCGCTGTCGCAAGCTTCTGCTCAGCATCCGCGCGACGCTTTCCGACCTTGAAGCCTGCGGCCTCCTCGCGTCCGATGATTTCGAGCTCGGTGGTCAACGCTTCGATGCGACGCTGGCAATCCTCGACAGCCGCTGGCGTCGCATGCTGACTGACAGCCACTCGGGCACAGGACGTATCCAAGAGGCTGACGGACTTGTCCGGCAGCTGACGGGCAGGGATGTAGCGGTGCGATAGTCGTACAGCAGCCTCGAGTGCCTCATCAAGGATCTGGACCTTGTGATGCTTCTCCAGCGTGGAGGCAACACCGCGCATCATCAGAATCGCCTTGTCTTCGGTCGGCTCCGGAACCTGCACGACCTGGAATCGCCGCGTCAGCGCTGGGTCCTTCTCGAAGTACTTCTTGTACTCGGCCCAAGTCGTCGCACCAATCGTGCGCAGCTTGCCCCGGGCAAGCGCGGGCTTGAGCAGGTTCGCAGCATCGCCCGTTCCTGCAGCACCGCCAGCACCCACCAGCGTGTGGACTTCGTCAATGAAAAGGATGATGGGCTTGGCGGATGCCTGGACTTCGTCGATGACCTGGCGCAGACGCTGCTCGAACTCGCCCTTCATGGACGCCCCTGCTTGAAGCAAACCAATGTCAAGCGACAGCAGCTTGACGTCCTTCAACATCGGTGGGACATCTCCCTTCGCAATCCGCAGCGCAAAACCTTCCACAACCGCAGTCTTCCCTACGCCGGCTTCACCAGTGAGAATCGGGTTGTTCTGGCGTCGGCGCATGAGAATGTCGACGATCTGGCGGATCTCGTCATCGCGACCAGTTACCGGGTCGATCTCGCCCTTTGTGGCTCGCTCGGTCAGGTCAACGCAGAAGCGCTTGAGCGCTTCACCCTTGCCCATTTGAGGGGGGGCCATTGCACCGCTGGCTTCGCCGGGGGCTCCGCTCAAGCCACTGCCGTCGCTCGGGGCTTGATTCTCTTCAGGCGAGCCAGATGTGATGCTCGCAAAGTCGCTTGCCAGGATGTCGGGCTTGATGTGCTCGAACTGACGGGAAATTCCGAAGAGCGCATTGCGCAGCGAGTTTGTCTTGAGCATGCCTACGAGCAGGTGGCCCGTCCGGACCTGCTGCTCACCGTACATCAAGGTGGCATAGACCCATGCGCGCTCTACCGACGCTTCGATGTACTCAGACAAGTCGGAGATCGAGCTTGCGCCACGCGGCAATCTGTCGAGCGCTGCGACAAAGTCGGTCGCGAGCTTGCTGGCGTCAATGCCAAAGTGGCGGACGATCCGGTGGATGTCCGAATCCTGCCCCTGGAGGATCTGTTGCAACCAATGGACCAGTTCGACGTAAGGGTTGCCTCTCAGCTTGCAGAAAACCGTTGCACCTTCGATCGCCTTGTAAGCGGTCGTGTTGAGTTTTCCGAACAAGGCAACGCGACTGATTTCGCTCATAGTGTCTTCTCCCTGATATTCCCTTGCGCGAGCGTCACACAGAGCGACGAACGCTGCGTCCCGCCGAGTCAGTGTTCGAGCGCCAGCTCCAGATGCAGATCTGCAGCGTCGTGACGAGCAGAGTCACTGCCGAACCAAGCGCTCCAGCCCAGTGCGCCACTTTGCCCCAATCGCGCGTGCGGAACATCGCGCGAACGCAGTACCAACTGGACTTGGACGGCCATCCTTCGCCCGAAGAAGTTGAGCATCCAATCGCGCAATGCGGGGGCTGCGCGCCCACCCGGCAGGAGGTCTTCGTACTGTGAGCGGCTCATCGGACCCATCACCAGTCGGATCTTGTATTGACGGTCCCAAACCCGCTCTCCGAGCGTCGCACCGCGACCAAGCCGATTCGCCTGAAGACGAACGCCCAGCCGTGTGAGATCCTGGACCTGCAGCTTCATCCAATGCCCGACAAACTGCTCGACGCGAACGCGCATTCCGAAGTAGCTGCTCAAGACACCTTCGATGCCCTCGAGCGTCCGAACGCTGCGCGCCATCCAGCTAGCGAACCGCTGCTTCGCCATATCGGGCACAGAATCGCGCCCGAGTAACCCAAATGTGCCGTACCCAGCCAGTGAACGCACATAGGCTGAGAAGTGGTCAGCGTTCGCACGATCCATCGACACAGCGGGATGCGCCTGCGCCCAGCTGCGATAGAAAAGCGACAGAAAGCGATGATGAAACACGTCGAGAAAGCGCGCGAAGGTTCGATCACCGTGATGCATGACGCGCTGCATGGCGAATTCGGTCAGGTGTAGCGGCAGCGGCCCGTTGGGCCCAAGAAAGCCGAAGAAACGGACCTCAATTCGAGCGGGCGCATAACTGGATTGCGGCGTGAACCCCGAAACCGCTGAAGGCGCGAAGGACAGCGAGGGCTCCTGCCCCAGGCGAACCGGATCCTGCTGAGGGCGCAGGCTCTCGCCAAAGCGAGGCGCGCCCTGACCAAGCGCATCAATTCGACGTAGAACGGCGTAGAAGTCGAATGACCACGGGGCTGCCTCGAGGGCCGACAAAAGGCCGTCTAGCGCCTTGCTGGGCGCTCCGCCGGTGTCGGATCGGGCTGCACCCATATCAGGTCAGTCCAACACGCCCAGCCCGCGGCGCCCATTGCATGATCGGGCCGCGCTGCAGCGAAGTCATTGAGAATTCAGTGAACGAGTTCGCGGCAGCATGGCGCGCAAAGACTCGCTCGAGCACCGCCCCCAGAAGGAACGCACTGGCGCCCTGGAACGCCATTTCGTCCACCTGGAGTTCGATACCCACACCGCGTGCGAACGCGATCGGGCCTTGCATGGGTAGCCTGCGCACACTTGCCTTGGAACTGACCGAGCGAACTCCGTCAATCTGCCGCTGCAGACCCGGCTCGACATTGGCCAAGTACAGCTTGAGCATCTCTCGTAGCGCAGCTGCGCCCTCTTGAGCGCTGAGATCTTCGTATGCGAGGTAGTTAAGTGATAGATGACTGATCAAGCGCCAAGCCATGGCGCCTTGTGCAGCAGGAGCAAACGGGCGAGAAGGGCCTCGGATGCAACGGATTGCGGCCATCGGCACGGAGACATCAGCGACGAAGTCGCTGCCCCCGCGACCAATGGGCATGAACAAGGGCAGGTCGCGATTGGTCACACTGACCATCAGTGAGAGTTGCTTCAGGTCGGACCGATACGGCGCCTCTTTCGGGTCGACGACCGACAGGAACACCTCGCTGCCTATGTAGCTGCTGCGCGGCCCCGTTCTGCGCTGATTTGCAGACAGCACTCTTTGCTCGCGCCGGACCGCAAAATACGCGGAGTGCTCAGAAGATTCACCATGAAACTTCGAATACAGCGGCAAGAACTCAGTCTCGAGATCTGAGCCGGCACTGAAGCCGGTGACTCGATCGACGGAGTGAACCTCGAAATCTACCGGTCGAGTTCGGTCGACGATCACCTGGAACTCGTTGCTCGACTCCGAAACGTGTATGCGGTCCGCTCGCCTCGTTCGCAGATTGATCGCCGGTGTCGTGAACAGCGAAAACATGCCGGCGTCGATGAAACTCTCGAGCTGGGGGTCGGCTCGGCCAAATAACAGGACCAGCTCAAATTCGGACTCGCTGATTGACGAGATTGCCTTGCGCAACAGCCCGGTCAGCCTCAAGAACAGGAATCGCGATGGCAGCGCAAAGTACTCTTGCAGCAGGCGGTAGCCTTGGAATGACTGGGCGGACACCGGGAGAAGCGCGTGCTCGTCATCGAACCCTAGCGGCTGGAGTGCGTTTTCACCGAGAGTCTCGAGCTTGGCCGGTGAAGGCCTCCCCGCATGGACGTAGGCGCCAAGAAACGAAGCGGTAGCCAGCTCGTAAAGCTTGTAGCTAACTTCGAGCGGCCCAGACAGGCAGAAGTCCAACTCATCGAGATTCAGCTGGTTGGCCTTGAGCCCAGCGCCGACCTTGATGCGAATGCGGACTCCTCCCTTAATCTGACTTGACTCGCGTAGCTTGTTCAGCGGCAGGTCAGGAGCAAACGAGAAGTACTTTGCCTCCACAACTTGTAGCGGATACAGGCGCATTGCGTGAGCGGTCACGAACTCACAGGCCGTCGTCTCATTGGCCGGCAAGCTGCCGCGCAACACCGTACCTCGTGCCACCAACGGCCCCTTCGCCAAGTTCGCGTCGCTGATGTCGGGCTGGAACTGCGCGACGATCATTGACGGCACCGGCGTCAGAAAGTTGGGGTAGACCACCTCCAGCAAACGCTGAGTAAAGCGCTCGAACTCTGCGTCGAGTTTGTATTGGAGCCGAGAGGTCAGAAACGCAGCGCCTTCCAGGAGCCGCTCAACGTACGGATCGGAAACCTCCAAGCCCTCGACACCCAAGCGTCCCGCGATCTTCGGAAATTGCTTGGCGAACTCTGCACCCATCTCTCTCAAGAACGAGAGCTCTTGGTTGTAGTAGCGGATCAGTCGGGGGTCCATGACTTAGGCTCGCGAGTTGCGTCCGGGTGAATCGTCGAGAGCGATCAATCCGGTTTCCAAATCGAGTGTCGATTTGATGATGAGCTCAAGCGGGGTCGGCTGCGCCCATAGCGTTCCTCGAATCCGGAGCTGGAGCAAGTTGTGCGAATCCAGAATCGAACCCGCGGTACTGACCCTGACCTCAAGCGAGGACGCGTCAATCCTGGGTTCGAAGCGCTCAATGACCTGCCGAATGGATGCTTCGACGTCTTGCTGAGCAATCTCGGAAGCAGTCTCGCCCGAAAATGCGGGCAGGCCATAGTTGATTACTGAGTTCTCGACCTCGGTTTGGCCCTGGATGAGTGATTGCCGAATCTGGGCTGCGTTCAACAGCCACTCAAGGTCTCGCAGCACGGCCTGCCGGAGCTGACTCTTGCTGAGCACGCGCCTGTCAGAAGATTCGACCGCGACGCTGGGGTCATCATCGATCAGGCGGTCGAGCAACGAGGGCTGCAAGCGCTCCTGGGGAAGAAGCTCCGCCACGAGACATCAACCTCACTCAAGCAACCGGCGCGGGCTCGCTGCTGCCGGAGGCCTCTCCGTCAGCAGCAGCAGGCTCGTCGACTACCACACTACGAACGTCCAGCAGCGAGTACTCAGCAGCATCCGTCACGAATATTCGCTGCCCGACGCCGCAGTACACGCCAGGAAAGCGCTCATTGAATACTGTCTTCCGCGCCATGCGCGCAAGATCATCGCCTTCAGACTCGGTGCCGGCGTAACGCACCGGGAGCAATGCCAGCGCCTCGCCTCCGTTCACGAACGTGAGTTTCGCAGGCAGCCATACATGGTCACGAAGATCGGTGGGCGCCTCAACATCGATGGCCAACAGGTTCTTGAACGGGAGCCAGTAGTAGCGGTTGTTGATCACCGCCTCAAGAACCGGTCCGATACGCGAGTCAGCGTCTGCAATCCATTCGAATCGCTCACCGTTGACTGACCCGCTCGATGCAGGCGCCTGGTCCAGGGCATCCGCACGAAGCTTCGCAGCCGCCGCGGGATCGCCCTTGGCTTCCATGAGCAGGGCCTCTATCAGCATGGCAAGCCACTGGTCTGGATAACCGAACACCATGGGCGCCTTCTCGCCAGCAAAAACGCTCGCCCTTAACACCTCGCACTGAATCGCTTCCGCATACATCTGCCGCATCATCGCCGCAGCAGGGTTCATCTCGGCCACGACGTCGAGCTGCGTCTTGGCGCGCTCCCACTGTCCGAGAACTGCGAGTAGTTGGAAGAGGAAGGTACGCAGCTTCGCGTCGGCCGGTGATTTGCGCACGGCGTCCTGCAAAGCAGCCAGCGCAGCGGTCGCTTCGCCGCCAGCAACAAGCGCCGCGGCGCGATCAAGATCGGGTGCGCTCATTGTTGTTATCGACTTGCCGAGTGAAAGCGGAAGTTAGCCACGATCTGCGGCTGGGGCTGACCGTCACTGCCTTGCGGGATAAACCACATGCCGATCGCGTCGTAAGACAGGGTCACCTGCTCAACAGCCTCCAACTCGCCTGGTGCAATGACGACCTCTTGCTTCGTCACGCGAACGCCCTGCATCGAGTAGCCGTAGAACGGAAGCGGAGGAACGGTACCCGCCTTCATCATGAACAGGATGGCTGCATGTGGGTCACCAGAACCCATCGCGGCAGCTAGCTTTGCGGAGGCGGAGTCCAGGCGCTTCGTCAGAATCAACGGTGCCGGCGAGACAATGATGTTGCTCTCCGAGCCGCGCTGAGAGCTACCTGCCACGGCGGTACTGTTGCTCTCGGCAGACCAGCGGAGTCCGATCACATCAATGAAGGGTGCCAGGCCCGGGATCCGCGACGAGAAGGCCGTCGACAGCATGCGATGCGGGCTCTCCAACAAGCTGTCGCCGGTCAGCTTCTGGTTGGTACGTAGGTTCTCCATCGCGAGAACAATGTTGCTGACACTCATTTCAACGCTCGGAAGGGATTAGGTTTGGGCGCATGCGCCGCCACAAGCGACATTGCCCATCGGCGGGGTTCGGCCGATGGGCAATGCGAAGCCAAGCTCGTTACTTCTGAGCCTTGATGTCGTACTGCGCCTTCACGCCGGCGTCGAGAGAGCCATCGGCTTTCTGCGGCTTGTACTCGATCTCATACTTGGTGAAGTTGATCGTGACGCTTTCCATGGGGATTTCGCCACCGGCCGACGGGCTCACCGAAGACACAAGCAGATCGGCCAGCTTGATGACAAGGAATTCCTGCTGCTGACCACCAGCCTTCCGAGCGGTCAAGACTGCAGATTTGATGTGTGTGCCCTTGACGCACTTGTCAAAAAGGTTCGGGCTTGCCTTGTCGTACTCGTGAGTGAAGTTGAAGTCGCTCACTACAGCTTTGCCTGCGCCACCACCAGCCCCCATACCGTGCGTGCCGGTATTGGTCACACCCCAGGACCAGGACAGCACCTGGATTTCCTTGCCGTGCTTGGCGTCCGGAGATTCACCTTCAATTCCATCAATCTTCAAAAAATAGTCAACAGCCATTTCAACTCTCCTTCCGAGAAACTTTTTAACCGGGCCAGCTTTGCACTTCAGTTGGCCCCGTCAGATGCCAGTGTGGTTGGCCAACAGCCCCCCAACAATCCCGCGCTCGCGGTAGATCCCGCGAGTGCGGGGTTAACCGATCAAGCCGACTTCGCGGATGGCAGCTTGGACACCAAACGCAAGCTCACGGTCAAGCCTTCCAGCTGATAGTGCGGGCGCAAGAAGAACTTGGCGCCGTAATACCCTGGCTGGCCTTCAATCTCCTCAACCACAACCTCGGCAGCTGCCAACGGCTTCTCCGCCTTGATGTCTTCACTGGAATTCGCCGGATCGCCGTCCACGTACTGCATGATCCAGTTCTGCAGCCAGCGCTGCATGTCGGCCCGCTCCTTGAACGAGCCGACTTTGTCGCGAACAATGCACTTCAGGTAGTGGGCAAACCGGTTGCACGCAAACAGGTACGGTAGCCGTGCCGCAAGCGCTGCGTTGGCGGTTGCATCGGGATCGTCGTACTCCGCAGGCTTGTGCAGCGATTGCCCACCGATGAAGGCTGCGAAGTCCGAGTTTTTCCGGTGCACCAGCGCCAGGAAGCCGTTCTTCGACAGCTCTGCTTCACGTCGATCGCTGATTGCGATCTCGGTCGGGCACTTCATGTCGACGCCGCCATCGTCTGTCGGGAAGGCATGGGTCGGCAACCCTTCCACAGCACCGCCCGACTCGATGCCACGAATACGGGAGCACCAGCCGTACAGCTTGAACGAGCGGTTGATGTTTACCGCCATCGCATACGCCGCATTAGCCCAGGCGTAGCGCGAGTGATCCGCCGCGCCCGTGTCCTCCTCAAACGCAAAGTCTTCCACCGGATTGGTCTTGGCACCGTAAGGTGTCCGCGCAAGGAAACGCGGCATGCACAGTGCCAGATAGCGCGCGTCCTCGGACTCGCGCAACGACCTCCAACCGGCATAGTCCGGCGTGCTGAAAATCTTTGTTAGATCTCGAGGATTGGCCAGCTCCTGCCATGAGTCCATCTGCATTAGCGTGGGCGATGCAGCGGCGAGGAATGGAGCATGCGCCGATGCAGACACCTTGGCCATCTCGCCAAGCAGTTCCACGTCTGGCGGGCTTTGGTCAAAGTAGTAGTCGCCGACGATCGCGCCGAACGGCTCGCCGCCAAACTGCCCATATTCTTCTTCGTAAACCCGCTTGAAGATCGGGCTTTGATCCCAGTTGGTGCCCTTGTAGCGCTTGAGCGTCTTGTGAAGATCAGCCTTCGAGATATCCATTACGCGGATCTTGAGGGATTCGTCCGTCTCGGTGTTGTTGACCAGATAGTGGAGCCCGCGCCATGCGCTTTCCATCTTTTGGAAGTCGGCGTGGTGGAGAATCACGTTCACCTGCTCGGACAGCTTCTTGTCGATCGCAGCAATCATTGCTTCGATCGACTGGACCACGTCCTTGCCGATCAAGCTCGTGTTTACGAGCGCCTGTTCGGCAAGGGTCTGCACCGCGCGCTCGACCTCGCTGCGAACTTCTTCGGTCTTGGGCTTGAACTCCTTGTTCAGAAGCGACGAAAAGTCCGAGCCTGCGAATTCAATCGCACCCAGCTGGCTGTCTGATTGGGTCTGTGCCATGTCAAATTACTCCGGGATAGTCTTTCGAGGTGATGCCGACCACTCAGGCCTGCTCACCATCCGGCTTCTTGGTTGCTGCCAGCGACTGAAGCAGCGCAGGGTCCTGGATCACCTTGGCCAACAGGTCCTCAGCCCCTGACTTGCCATCCATGTAAGTCACGAGATTTGAGAGCTGGGTCCGGGCCTGCAACAAGCGATTGAGCGAGTCCACCTTGCGCGCCACGGCAGCAGGCGAGAAATCGTCCATGTTCTCGAAAGTGATATCCACCGGGAGATTGCCTTCGCCCGTCAGCGTGTTGGGTACCTGGAAGGCGACACGCGGCTTCATGGCCTTCATGCGGCTGTCGAAGTTGTCCACATCAAAGGACAGAAACTTGCGATCAGGTACAGGCGGCGGCGGCTCGTTGGACTTGCCGGACAGATCCGACATCACGCCCATCACGAAGGGAAGCTGGACCTTCTTCTCGGCTCCGTAGAGCTCTACGTCGTATTCAATCTGGACGCGAGGAGCACGGTTTCTCGCGATGAACTTCTGACTGCTAGCCATGATGACGTCCTTTCATATCTGAACCACTGAAGCGCACTCAATGAGCCTATTCGCGGGGCAGTCCCGCCTGGTGTTCGATCTGCTGCAGACTCTCGGGCGACAGATCTCGAATGATGTCGATGAAGTTCATGCGCAGCAGACGGATGCCACGTCGAATGAATAAAGGGCCCGGATTGGCGGGGTCGGTCCGCTCAAGGAGATCGCAGAGCTTTTCCAATTGACGGATTGCTTCATCCCGATTGCCAACAGCACCGAGTGTCAGCCCTGCGGCCCCCACGCCCAAGCCCGCATTCGCGCCCCCATCAGCATCCGTGGTGGCATCGCCCGAATCGCTGCCGGCGACTGCCTTGACCTGCTTGACTACGAAACCGCATACGTCGCGCAGAGGCTTGAGGTCGACGGCTCGATCGCTGCCGACCTGTTCGTTGAGCCAGGTCTGTAGCTGATCGGCCTCGGACTTGACGCGCGAAAGCGCCTCCAGGCTCCCCGGCTCCGAACTCTCGAGATCGCCAAGAAATCCGCGAAGCTCGGCGTCGCTCGGCACCGCCATGCCCTCCGGCACAAGCGACGGATTGAGTGCGTACTCGAAAGACTTGACCTGGAAGGCAACGCCCCGCGCTTTGCCCACGGCGCTGTTGCGCACATCGGCCAGACCCGCCTCAGCGTGGGCCAGCGCTGACAGTGCGTTCATGCGCATCATGGGGTCGTTGTCGTAGTCGGCGTCGAGCAAAGGGAAGAGTCCGTCCCAATAGCGTGTACACAACTCACGCACCAGACCGAGACCGTCCGCCAGCGAGCGGAAGCCTTCCAAGGCGAGATTGGCGCGGATCAGGTGCACGCAAATGCGCAGATCCTTGGTGCGTCCAAAGAGCTCGATTGCCTGGCTGCGAACGGTGCGCCAATCCGGACCCTCGGCAGCGATGACTGTGTCACCGAACTGCTGCTCGGCCTTGGGCTGCGCCGCTTGCTCGAGCGCTAAAAATGCGGCGTCGTACTCAAGGTCGGCGCCACAAGGTGACTCGTCGCTAATTGGCTTGCAAAGTTGCTCGATGTCGAGCACGGCGCCCTCCCCGGATAGAGCGAATCGCCAGTCCCTTCGATGTGGCTGGCGGTGCGTAACTATGTGCCAACTTCGCCTTGTTCGCAGCCCCGTGTTTTGGGGATCGAGAAGTTTGGCCACGTTTGCGGCGCAGGTCCAATAATGCCGCCCACACGCATCGCAGTCTTTTCGCACGCGATGCCGCGAACAACGCAGCGCCGAGTACGTGACTCCCTGAACAAAGTGCGTCGAGTTTCCGGGCTGGCTGACATAATGTCAACGAAACAAAGGGAGGAGATCAGCATGGCATGGCGTCCATTGTTCGGGGCTCTCAGCGTGTCCGTTTTGCTGCTCGCGCTTGCGGGCTGCGGGGCTGCGCCGAAAGCAACACCCACCAAGCTGAATATCTCCGTCGCAGTTGCCAGCAACGCGAATCCAGATACGCGCAATCGGCCCTCGCCAATCGTGGTTCGCGTGTACGAACTGCGGGCGCCGGCCGGGTTTGAGGCTGCCGACTTCTTTGCGCTGTTCGACAAGGACCGCGAGGCACTCGCCGCGGACTTGCAGGCGCGGGACGAATTCACGCTGCAGCCTGGCGAAACGAAATCGATCGCCCGCGACGCGAAGCCTGAGTCACGTCATATCGCGGTGTTTGCAGCCTTTCGCGATCTTGAGCGCGCGACCTGGCGCGGCACGGTGCCACTCGTTGCCGGAAAGCCGAACAACCTGCGCGTGATCGTCGAAGGCCGAACCATTTCGGTTCGACCCGCCCAATAAGCCCTTCATTCGCAGCGGCGACGCAACGTCCACACGAGATCCACGGACCCCAAAATCATGTCGAATTTCCGAAAGGTCGTCTGGACCGAAGGCCTGTTCCTGCAGCCTCAGCACTTCCAGCAGGCCGATCGGCATATTGAGCGCTGGGTTGAAGGGCGTACCAATGCTCTGCGGCCCTACCCGTGGGGCTTCACCGCGCTGGAGATCGACGAAGACAGTCTGAAACTCGGTCGGATTGTGGTGACCCGAGCTCAGGGGGTGTTCCCGGACGGCACTCCATTTGATGCGCCGGCAGTCGACCCTCTGCCCCCCGCACTGGATTTCCCTGCGGACGCGCGCGACGCCAAGGTCGTTCTCAGCTTGCCCATGCGCCGCACCAACGCGCAGGACACAAGCTTGGGCGGCGAGCAGGATGCCGCGCTCATGCGCTACGTGGCAAACGACATCGAGCTGCGCGACGCCACGGCGTCGATGGAACGAAACGCATTCATTCAGGTCGGCAATCTCAACCTCAAGCTCATGCTTGCCGCGGACTCGACGGAGGCATACCAGGGGCTGGCGCTCATCAAGGTCCTTGAGCGCAAGCCGGACAGCGCGCTCCTTGTGGACAAGAACCACGTTCCGCCACTGCTCAATCTGCACGTGCACTCCCGAGTGGCCGGCTACTTGCGCGAGGCCCTCGCAATGTTCCATCAGCGCGGTGATGCGCTCGCAGCGCGATTGGGCAAGCCCGGTGCCGGAGGCGTTGCTGAAATCGCCGACTTTCTCATGCTGCAGTCGGTCAACCGCTATGAGCCACTCTTTCAGCACTTGAGCGAGCTGAATTCCGTGCACCCGGAGCGATTCTTCTCTCTATGCGTCGAAGCGATCGGCGACCTGGCGATTTTCGGCAGCACGTCGCGCCGCCCGCCCAAGCTGGCCGCCTATCTTCACGATGATCTGGAGCGCTGTCTGGGCGAGCTGATGATCCATTTGCGCGCTTTCCTGTCGACGGTGCTGGAGCAGCGCGCCATTCCCATTGAACTGGTCGATCGCAAGTACGGGGTCCGCACGGCAACTGTGTCGGATCTTGATCTGCTGCGGTCCGCCAACTTCGTGCTTGCGGTGAACGCGCAGGTACCTGGCGAGCAACTGCGCCTGCGCTTTCCCAGTCAGGTCAAGATCGGGCCAGTCGAGCGGATCCGCGACCTTGTGAACCTGCAACTGCCCGGCGTATCGCTTCGGGGTCTCGCTGTCGCACCAAGAGAAATTCCGTACCACTCCGGGTTCCACTATTTCGAACTCGATCGCAATGGGGACCTCTGGACCCAACTTCAGGCGACGGGCCACCTGGCGATGCACATCGCAGGTGAATTCCCGGGGCTCGAGTTGGAGTTCTGGGCCATCCGGGAGGGCTGAGCATCCGGATCGCGCCCTTGCCGCTTGACTGACCACCGGCGCACCCGGCTCAGCCGCGCCTGAACATAACAGGACGCTGCTCATGAGCAATACCAACGACCCGTTCAGTGCATTCGGCGCAGCGCCGCCGGAGCAGACCTTCGTCATGCCCACTCCCGGGGTTCGCCCGGCAGCGGCAGCCGCGGCCTTTTCTGCAGCGCAGCCGATGGCGCGCGAGGCCGCCTCGGACATCCCGTACAAGCCGACGGGCCTGAACCCGCTTCTGGCCGCTGCCAACCCGCTGCTGAATCTGGTGACCCAGCTGCGCCAGACCACGCAGGTCGCGGACGTCGATGCGCTGCGCGAGAGCCTGGTCGCCGCGGTCAAGCAGTTCGAGAACAATGTTCGGACTGCCGGCGTAGCCAACGAGCGTGTGATTGCCGCGCGCTACATCCTGTGCACTGTGCTTGATGAAACCGCCGCCAGCACACCCTGGGGCGGCAGTGGCGCATGGGCGCGCCACAGCTTGCTTGTGAGCTTTCACAACGAGTCGTGGGGCGGCGAAAAGGTGTTTCAGCTGCTCGGCAAGCTCGCACAGGCGCCGCGTGACAACCTCGATCTGCTTGAACTGATTTATGCCTGCATCGTGCTCGGCTTCCAGGGGCGCTATCGGGTGGTGCAGAACGGCTTGGCCGATCTTCAAACCTTGCGCGAACGGCTTGCGCTGATGATCAAGGAGCAGCGCGGCAAGTACGACGCATCGCTGGCGCTGAATTGGGCGCCCACGCAAGGTGTGAAGAAGCGCTTTCTGGGTGCCATGCCGCTCTGGGTTGCATCAGCCGTCGTGGGGCTGATTCTGCTGGCGGGCTACATGATCTTCACGCTCATGCTGACGCGTGCTTCCGACCCCCTGTACTCCTCCATCATCGGCATCCGTGCCAAGGGCCACCAGTTGCCCCCTCCGGTGCAGATTCCGCAGCCCCGCCTGCGACAGTTCCTAGAACCAGAGATCAAGGAAGGGCTGGTCGATGTAAAGGACTACGCCGACCGGAGCATCGTCACGATCCGTGGCGACGGTCTCTTCGAAAAGGGCAGCGCCACGCTCGAACCCGTGCGCGAGCCGCTGATTGGCCGCATCGCCGACGCGCTGTCCAAGGTACAGGGCACGGTGCTCGTCACGGGTCACACGGACAACACGCCCATCAGCACCGCGCGCTTTCCCTCGAACTGGCACCTGTCGCACGAGCGCGCCAAGACGGTGGCCGGTCTGCTGGGCCGCACCGTGCTGCAAGGCCGCATTCAGCCTGAGGGGCGGGCTGACTCTGAGCCTGTGGCATCCAACGACACAGCCGCGGGCAAGGCACAGAACCGCCGCGTCGAAATCACCCTGCTGCTGGTCAAGCAATAGCGCCCGGGCTACGCACCATGAAAAAGATCTTCGGCTTCATCTTCAACAAGTGGACCTTGCTGATCCTGGGCCTGCTGGCCCTGTCGCTGCTCATCTGGTGGGTCGGCCCGCTGATCGCCATTGGCAGCATCCGTCCGCTGGACCCCGAGTGGGCACGCTGGACGCTCATCGGCCTGATCGTGCTGTTCTTCGTGGCTCGCCGCCTCTGGGCGGTCTGGAAGGCGCGGCGCGCCAGCGACCAGATGGCCGCCAGTCTCGCGGCGCAGTCCGTTGCACCTGCCGAGAAGGCAGGCGACAAGGAAGTCGCCGTGCTCGACGCGCGCTTCAAGGAGGCGCTGGATACCCTGAAGAAGTCCAACCTGAGCGGTGCCAAGTGGAACCAGCGCTTCGGCTCGGGCTACCTCTATCACCTGCCCTGGTACATGTTCATCGGTGCGCCGGGCTCGGGCAAGACAACGTCTCTGCTCAATTCCGGGCTGGAGTTCCCGCTGGCCGAGAAGTTCGGCAAGGAAGCCATCCGCGGCGTGGGCGGCACGCGAAACTGCGACTGGTGGTTCACCAACGAAGCGATCCTGCTGGATACCGCCGGCCGCTACACCACGCAGACCTCCAACAAGGAAGAGGATGCCGGCGCTTGGCAGGGCTTCCTGCAGCTGCTGCGCAAGGCGCGGCCGCGGCGTCCGATCAACGGCATTCTGCTGACCATCAGCGTGCAGGATCTGCTGTCGCAGGCGCAGCCGGACCGCGAGCGCCATGGCACGACGCTGCGCCAGCGTGTGCAGGAGCTGTACAGCCAGCTGGGTCTGCGTATTCCGATCTATGTGCTGGTGACCAAGACGGACTTGCTCCCCGGCTTCATGGAGTACTTCGAGAACCTGGGCAAGGAAGAACGCGCGCAGGTTCTGGGCTTCACTCTGCCCTTCAAGGAAACGCAGAACGGACTGGACCGCGCCGCTCTGGGCAACACCTTCAGCAGGGAATTTGCCGCGATCGAAAAGCGTCTGTTCGATGGCCTGATCGACCGGCTCGAAGCCGAGCGCGACCCGCAACGCCGCGCGCTGGTCTACGGCTTTCCTGAGCAGTTTGCAGGCATCCGCGATGTGCTGGGCGAGTTCCTCGTGCACACCTTCTCGTCCTCCAACTTCGACGACGCGCCGCTGATCCGTGGCGTCTATTTCACCAGCGGCACGCAGGAAGACACGCCGATTGACCGGATCATGGGTCTGCTGGCGCGCAGCTTCAAGGTGGAACGCCGCGTCCTGCCCTCGCGCAGCTCGACGGGCCGCAGCTACTTCATCACCAAGCTGCTCAAGGATGTGGTGTTTGCAGAGTCCGAACTGGCCGGTACCAATCTGAAGTGGGAGCGCCGCCGCTCCCTCATCAACGCCGCCGCCATGGCACTGATCTGCCTGGCTGGCGTGGCCACAGTGACGGCCTGGGCCTTCAGCTTCGTGCGAAACAAGGAATATCTGGCCAACGTGGCCACAAAGGTGCCGGATGTCACCAAGACCGTGACCGGCTTCGACAACGTGGCCACCACGGATGTGCTGCAGGTGCTTCCCGCGCTCGAAGACTTGCGCAAGGTGGCGATCGCACCGCCCGTGGAGAGCGACTTCTCCGCACCCACGAGCATGAAGTTCGGACTGTTCCAGGGCGACAAGATCGATTCCGCGGCGCAAGCCGCCTATCAGCGCCTGCTGACGGATGCCTTCCTGCCCCGCGTGGCCCTGCGCATCGAGGAGATCCTGCGCAAGACCCAGGCCGACAACCCCGAGATGATGTACGAGGCCCTGAAGGCCTATCTGATGATGCATGAGACCGAGCACTACTCGGCCGATGCGCTCAAGGCCATCATCCTCGCGGACTGGACCGACAGCCTGCCGCGGGGCGTCACCGTGGACCAGCGCCAGGCCTTGGAGCGGCATCTGATCGCGCTGCTGGATCGAGGCATCGTGGTCTCGCCACTGCCGATGGACAAGGCGCTGGTCGAGAACGCGCGCACCATCCTGTCGCGCCTGTCCCTGCCGCAGCGTGTCTACAGCCGCATGAAGCGCCTCGGTGTGGGCAGTGAATTTCCCGAGTTCAACGCCGTGCGGGCGGGCGGACCGAACATCAGCAACATCTTCACGCGCGCCAGCGGCATACCGATGACGCGCGGGCCGGCCGGCATGTTCAGCTATGACGGCTACTACAGCGGCTTCCTCAAGCAGGTGGATGTGGCAGCCCAGCAGCTGGCCGCAGAGGAGCGCTGGGTCATGGGTCTGAACGATCAGCAGCGCCAGTTCAATCTGAACGACGCCAACGCCAAGCTCAACCTGTCCAAGGAAGTCCGGCGAATCTATCTGGAGGAATACGCCCGCGAGTGGAAGAAGTATCTGGGCGACATCCGGCTGCGCAAGATCAAGGATCTGAATGATGCAATCGCCGTCACCCAGGTGCTGTCCTCGGTCGACTCACCCATGCGCAGCCTGTTCCGCGCCGTGGCCAAGGAGACGACCCTGGCAGAAAAGCTTGATGGCGGTCAGATCGACAAGAAGCTCAATGAAGCCGCCCGCGAGGTGGACAAGGCACGCGAGAGCCTGAACAAAATCTTCTCGTCGGATCGACCGGCCGCCGGCGCAAGCTCCAGCGAGACCCTGGAGCAGCTTCTGGTGGACAACCAGTTCCGGGACATCCGCGCTTGGGTCAAGGCGCCCACGCCTGGTCAGCCTGCGCAGATCGATGAATCCGTGCGCTTGCTCGGCGAGCTCTACACCTTCATGCAGCAGGTACGCACTGCCGTAGGCAGCGGCATGGCCGTACCCCAGAGCGATGTACCCAACAAGGTGAAGGCCGAGGCGGACCGGCTTCCCGCCGAGGTGCGCGAGCCGATGAACGATCTGGTCAAGGCGAGCACGGAAACCGCGCTCACGGGAACACGCATCAACCTCGGTGAGCTGATCCAGGCCAACATCACGCCCTTCTGCACACAGGCCATCTCAGGCCGCTACCCGGTCGTACGCGGCAGCAACCGCGACATCACGCCGGAAGACTTTGCCGCGATGTTCCGCCCGGGTGGCAAGATGGACGGTTTCATGCTGGACAAGTTGTTCCAGTACGTTGATACAACCACCAAGGTCTGGACCTTTCGGACGACGGGCACCGGCGGCGCGTCCATGGGTGCTGCAGGCGATTCCGAGTCGCTGGCGCAGTTCCAGCGCGCCCAAGCCATCCGCGACACCTTCTTCCGCAACGGCGGCAATGCGCCGAGCCTGCGCCTGGACTTCCGCCCGGTCGAGATGGACGCCAGCATCCAGCAGTTCAGCATCGACGTGGACGGCCAGCAGGTGCGCTATGCCCACGGCCCGCAGGTGCCCTCGTCGGTGGTGTGGCCGGGCAGCGCGGGGCGCAGCCAGGTGCGCATCCAGATCTCGCCGCCCACCAGCAGCGGCCAGTCGGCCATGATCTTCGAAGGCCCTTGGGCCCTGTTCCGCATGTTCGACCGCATGAAGATCGAGGGCAGCAACCAGCCCGAGCGGTTCCGCGTGACCTTCGACATCGACGGGCGCAAGGCCACCTTCGATGTGCAGACCAGCAGCGTGCTGAACCCCTTCACCATGTCCGAACTGCGCCAGTTCGGCTGCCCAACCAAGCTCTGAACCATGGCTGACCTCGGATTCGACGGCATGGCCGATCCACGGCCGGGATGGTTCGGCAAGATGCCGGCGTTGGGCGACTTCGCCTCGCGCCGCATGGACCCGGAGTTCAGCGGCGTCTGGGACGAATGGCTGCAGCACGCCATCGTCAGCTCACGCACGAGTCTGGGCCAGGAATGGATGCGGGCCTACGTGAGCGCGCCGGTCTGGCGCTTTGCGATCTTCCCGGGCGTGCTCGGCCAGGGCGATTCCTGGGCTGGCGCACTGATGTCCAGCGTGGATCAGGTCGGGCGCTACTTTCCGCTCACCGCGGTGCTCAAGGCACCTTTCCCGCGCGCGCTGCTGGCCGAGATCCAGACGAGTTCGAACTGGTTTGATCGGCTCAGCGGCGCCATGACGGCCGTGCTTCGCCCCGGTGGCAGCCTGGATCAGTTCGAGGACAGCCTGCAGGACTGCCTGTTCAATATCAGCGAGGCCGCCACGCACGCGCCCGGCCCGGATCTGTACAAGGCCCTCGCGCTGGCGCATCGCCACCAGACCATCGAGGCCACGGTGCACGGCCCCCTGGGCCCGGCCATGGCCGCGCTGGCCTTTGACGAGATGTGCGACCGCATGCACGGCACCTCGCTGTGGTGGGCGCAGCTGGCCAACGGCCGCACGGCGGTGCGCTGCTTCCTGGGTCTGCCGCGGCCCGATCAGTACACCGGCATGCTCACGGTCGCCTGAAGCATTTAGGGCAGGCATCAGCGTGACATGCACGCATGAAAATCGGTCGCCAAACTGGCCGAGATCCGCACGGCTGTAGCGGAAAGCTGCTAGTCAAGAATTTCAACGAATGTTTGAAAATGGACGTCCTTAAGCGTCACTTTTCAATAATTCATTGAAAACATGCCACGCACTGCGCGAACAGTAGAGCGCGCGCCGACTTCACTGCGCCGTCGGCTTGGGCAGCAACACCCACATGCGCCCCTGATCGGTACGCGTGGCGCGTGCCATCTGAAGCGCCTGCTGGCCAAAGCCCCAGAAATAGTCCGCACGCACCGCGCCCTTGATCGAGCCGCCGGTGTCCGATCCAAACACAAGGCGGCGGTACATCACGTCCTTGTTGATCGGGCTGCGGAACTCGATCCAGACGGGCGCGCCCAGCGGGATCGAGCGCGGATCGATGGCGATCGAGCGCATCGGCACCACGGGCGTCCCAGTGGCGCCCGGCGGACCGACGGTGACGTCGGTCACAGGCTCCCAGCGGAAGAACACCACCTGCGCGTTGCTGTTGGACATCTGTTTCACACGCTCAGGCGGCGCGGTGCGCGCCCAGCGGCTGATTTCTTCCATCGAGCCGATGTTGGGCAGGCCGTTGGCGCGGAACCATTGTGAGTAGGGCGTACGCGGATGGCCGTTGTGGTCGGCGTACGACAGGCGGATCGCCGACCCGTCGGGCAGCATCACCCGCCCGGAACCCTGCACCTCGATCAGCAGCACATCCATCGGGTCATCGACCCAGACGATCTCGCGCCCGGACATCGACTGCTGGCCGCTGGGTGAATAGATCTCCTCGCGGGTGAAGTAGGGCACGACCTTCTCGCCCACCTTGCGGCCGCGCGCGCCGGCATTGCCTTGGGTCACCACGACGAGATCGGAGGGCCGGTTGTAGAGCGCATGCACGTAGGGGTTGCGCTTGATGCGCGAGCCGCGCAGCACGGGCTCGTAGTAGCCGGTGATCGTGCCGGTCGCTTTGCCATCGTCAGTCTCGATCCGGTAGGGCTGCAGCTCCATCAGCAGCGCACGCAGCCCCGCCTGATCGGTCGGTGCGAGCCGTGCCAGGCGCTCGCACAGCGGCGTCCACTGCGCCTGCTTGCGGTTGCGGAAGTACTGGCAGCTGAAGCGGAAGGTCTTGTGAACGTCGTCCAGCGGGTCGACCGAAAACTCGGTCAGCTCGCTGAAGTCCACAGGCACGAGCCGCCCGACTTCGGTGTCGATGATCGGCACAGCGGGCTTGGGCGGCGCAGCCACCGGCGCCGGAGCGGGCGCCGCCACCGGCGCGGGCGGCGGTGGGGCCTTGGGCGGCGGCGCGGCGCAGGACGCCAGCAGCACACCCAGCGACACCCAGAGCACCGAAGTGCGACCAGAAGCAATCCACGTCTTCATTCAAACCACCTTGATGGGAAGTGCCGCGCCCGGCATTCAGGCAAGCGAGTGCGCCTCAAGCGCGGGAGCGCGGCAGGATCACGGTGCGCTGGCGGTCTTCATCGCCGCCGGGCGGCGCCCGCAGGATCACGGTGCTGTCTGCATCCACAAAACTCGCGGCCGCCTGCCGGCTGCGCGCCAGCAGCGCGGTGTAGTTGTCGTGACCCGGCTGGATGCTGCCCAGCAGCTGGCCCTCCAGCACGGCCAGCGTGCTGGCCACGGTGTTACCCGTCTGCACGCCTTCGCAGACCACCCGCTCGTCCAGCGCCTCCCAGAAGCCATCCGTGCACAGCAGCACACTCTCGCCACCGGTGATCGGCATGGCCAGTTCATACACATAGGGCTCCGGCGGCTCCTCCATGCCGAGGGAAGCAAACAGCACATTCCCGCCGCGCGGACGTTCACGACGATCGGCCGTCAGCATGCCAGCGTCAATCATCTGCTGCGCAATGCTGTGGTCGCGCGTACGCAGCAGGATGCCGCCTGCGCCCAGCACGTAGCCCCTTGAGTCACCGACGTTGCCCAGCAGGATGCGACCGGTTGCGAGTTCGCACAGCGCAATCACCAGCGTGGCACGCATGTCCGGGTACTGCGGAAATTTCTGCTGCCCGCTGTGCACGACGCGGTGCGCGAGTTCGATCAGGCGCGCGACAGTCTCGGGCAGGAAGGCAGGCTCGTGTGCGTGCTGGTCCAGCACGGCACGCACCGCAAGCTCCGAAGCGATGTGACCGCCGCCATGCCCCCCGGCACCGTCAGACACGGCCAGGCACAGGATGCCGCCGGCCACACGGTGGCCCTGGCAGTCCTCCTGATAGCTGCGGCCTCCCTGACCGCTGAGCGCCTGGATATCAAACTCGAGCATGTCTGCCTTCTTGTTGTGCGGCTACTTCCGTGGTTCCTGCTTGCGCAGCAGGTCCACCTGTTCTTCATAGGCTTCGGTGAATGCACGGCCGAAGAGCTTGTGAAAATCGTCGCCAGCCTCCTGGGCAATGTCGCGGTACATCTCCACGTAGAGATCCCAGAGCTTGGCCTTGCGCGCGGCAGGGATGAGCGAGTCGAGCATGCTCTTTTGCGTCAGGCGCTTTTCGAGCTCCTCGGGCGTGAAGCGGCCCAGCACGCCTTCAAGCGCCGCGCGCATGCCGGCCATCACACCCACCTGGTGCGAGCGCAGGTCGTTGTAGGAGTCGCGCATTGCCTCCACAGGCGGCATGAAGGCGCGGTTGGGCTTTTCGGCCAGCAGGAAGGGCATCGCGCTGGCCACGTCCGGCGAGAACTTCAGCGGGTTGTTCGCCCGCTCCATGATCACCGTGGCCTGCGCCTTCACTTCACGCTTGGACAGAGCGCGCGCAGCCAGCAGCTCGATGGTGCCCTGCGTGGTTTCGCGCAGCAGCTGCCCGATGCGGAACATCAGATCCTCGGTCAGCCCCTGGGAGACATCTACTGAACAATCCAGACCGCGCAGCAATGCGAGCAGCAGTGCGTCCTGGCCCACGGCCTGACTGCCGCTTGCGCCGCCCGCGCTCATGGCAGCGCGCGGTGCCGGCGCATGAGCCGGGGCGGGCGCCGGCACGGGCGCCTGGGCAGAGGGATTGAGCTTGAATGAGCCCGTGGCCAGCATGTTCGGGGCCGGTGCTCGCGCTGCGGCCAGCACGTCGTCCATCGCCTGGCGGGACGCCGCATCCACTGCAGGTGCCGGGCCTGCCGCCTTGGGCAGGGCAAACAGCGAGTTCACTTCGGGCGTGTGGTTGGCGCTGGCCGGCCCCGCACCCTGCGGCACGGCCTGACCACCAAACATCGCCAACGGGTCCACGCTCGAAGACGGGGCTGCGCCTGCACCGCCTGCTGGAGCCGGCGCGCTGAGCACCGCGAGCGGATCCACCGTGCCGCCAGATCCGCCCAGACCGAACAGGGAGTCAATGGAGCTGGACGCATCGCCCGGCGTACCGATGTTCAGATCGCTCCCCAAGCTGCCCGCGCCGGACGGCGCGGGTGCCGCGGGCTTGGTGGCCGGCGGGCTGCCGAAGATGTCAAAGTCGTCCGGGATGCCCCCGGCAGGCAGTGCGCCGGCAGCCGGCTTGGGGGCGCCGGGTGAGCCGAAGCCGGCCAGCGGATCGGCAAAGGCCGCAGCCGCCGGTGCCGGCGCGCTGCTGCCGAGGCCGGCAAAGATGTCGAAGCCGCCGCTCGGTGCAGCCGCAGGCGCTGCGGGCGGTGGCACGAATGCCGGCGGTTGCGCGGGCGCGGCGGCTGGCCCGAGTGGGCGCGGAGCGATCAGGCTGGCAAACGGATCAAATGAGTCGGACGCCGGCGGAATGGCGGCCGCCGGAACGGGTGCCGGCGCAGGCACCGGTACAGGCGCGGGCGCCATGACCGGCGGCACGAAGGCGGGCGCAGCGGCGGGCGGCGGCGGCATGAATGCCGGCATGGAGGCTGGCGCCGGTGGAATGAACGCGGCCGGCGCCGGCGCTGGCACTGGGACCGGGATCGGCACGGGGGCGGGCGGCACTGGTGGCCGTGGGGCTTGCGGCTTGGCTTGGCGCGGTGGCGCCATCCGGGTGCGCTCGTCCATGGGTACCTGCGCCCCCACCACTTCGACCTGCAAGGTGTAGGGGCCCATGACGAGCGTGTCGCCGTGGCGCAGCGGCGCGGAGCGCCCCGGGCCCATGGGCTCGCCATTCAGGGTGCTGGGGTTCGAGCCCTGTTCCGCAAACACGAACTGACCGGCCGAGAATGCGATCGTGGCCTGCTGGCGCGAGATGGTCCGGCCTTCATCAGGCAGCACGAGCGTGACTCCGGGATTGCGGCCGATGGTGCCGCCCTGAGGGCCGAAGGTGGCCGTCATGGGCGACGGAGGTGGCCCGCCGTCTATCGCAATGACCCGCAATGTCAGCATCTCTACTCCTTGGCTCGCGCGGTGTGCACTGCATCGCGCATTCGCCTGAACATGGCACTCAATGACGTACTAACTTACCGCGGCCCCTGCCCCGCGGGGAACCCGCGATTTCGCGCTTAGCGTGGCGGCGTCGCGCTTGTGGCGACACTGCGGACTGCCGCCTTGTCTGCAGCCTTCTCGCCGGGCTTGTCCGACACCTTCTCGACGCCCTTGTCTGCCTGCTTCTCCGCACTCTTCTCAGGTGTCAGTTCCTGCGCCACGGCCCGCAACTGCTGCAGCCGGGTCAGCGTGAGCTCGCGCTCGATCCGGCCGGAACGCAACATGATGCTTCTGCCGGTCGCCCCGACAAGAAGCGTCTGACCAGCCCCGGCGCGATCGCCAGCAGCCAGAGCATGCGCCACGGTGGCGGCATCCTTGCCCAGCGCGAACAGCCGCAGCTCCAGCAGGTCGCGCGACCCCGAGCCGGCAATGTCAGTCGCTGCGTCAATCATGTAGGGCAGTTCGAGCACCTGCGTGCGCCCCGCTGAGGTGTCATCACGCAACTCGAAGAGGGAGGACGTGCCATACAACGGGACGTCGGCTGGCAGGCTGCGGATGATGTCCATGGCGAGCTCGGCTCCTGTTGCCAGCACGACCGCTCGCGGCCCACGCGCTGTGCCGCCGCCGTTCAGCCACGCGCTCACGCCAGCGCTGCCTTCGGCCACGCTCGGGCGAGCATTTGCGCCCAGCTCGACCGTCCATTGATCCAGGAACGCAGCGCCCACGCGCTGGTCGAGCGGCCGCTTGCCCTGCACGAGCAGCACGTCCTTCACTTGCTTGACTGACAGCAGCCGCGCGATCTGCCGCCCCTCTTCGGCCAGCGAGAGGCCGAACTGGACAAGGTTCACCACGCTGGCCTGCTCTTCGAACACATTGAGCGCCACGGTTGGCACAGGCAGAAGATCAAGCTCTGAAAAAGCGGCCATTTCGCGGCGCGTCAGTGGGCCGATCACGGCGCGCGCACCGCTGCGCACCGCGCGCTGGTAGGCCCCGATTGCGCCATTGGCGGAACCGTCGGTGGGGTAGACGCGGATCGGCAGAGCCGCTGGGCCTGGTGCCGCCTGACGCGCCCCGGCCAGCACGCTCTTGGCCAGCACACCGAAATCCGACGAGTTCAGGGGCAGCACCGCCGCCACATGCGCCACCCCTGCGGCAGGCTCAGCGCGGCGCAGCAGTTTGCTGTCGAGCACGACCACGCGTGGATACTGCCTGGCCCACGCGTCAAGTGCCGCAGTCTGGCGGGCAAGTGGCGGCTCGATCTGCCAAGCCAGTGCGAGATCCACCCAGGCACGCCCATCCTCCGGCCCACTCGCGAGCAATGGATGACTGCGCAGAGCGCGCAGCTCTGCGGCGGGCACCCGCTCCAGCGCCTGCCAGAGTCGGGCCTGATTGGCTTGCGCGTCCACCCAGGGTTCGATCAGGCTGATCAACTGGGTACGAACCCACACCCGCTGAGCCAATGACTCGCGTACGACGGCAGGGGCAGCCTGCGATGGCGCAGGGGCGGTACCGGCAGCAGAGCCAGCGCCTATCGCAGGTAGCGGCGCGCCGGGCGCAGCGGACGCGGCCTGGGCGCCCCCTGCTGAAGCCGGCAACGCAGGCCGAGCCGCAGGGCGCGGCGCAGCCTGGGCCATGCAACGCGGAGGCCTGCATCGAGCGCGCGTGAAACTGACCGCCTCAGGCCATGCCTGCAGATCGAGATCGCCCAACCGATCAAGCGCTTCGGCCAGCGTGCGCAGATAGGGTTCGCGCGCAATTTCATTTACTTGCGCCGGGTCGATCGACCTGAGCAGTCCGTATGCGGCCAGCGCTTCGCCGCGCTGCAGGCGCAGCTGTGCGTCGAGAACAAGGCCCAGCCCGCCGCTGGCCGCTCGCAGACCCTCTTCAGCGGCTTGCGCCTGCTGTGGAGCGTCGGCGCTGAGAAAGCCCTGCGCAGCCTCGAACAGCAGCGCCTGCCGGTCAGCGCCGGCGGCGGAGCGCGCAAGCAGTGCACGCAACTCGGCCGCTTCGCGCGGACGTCCGAGTTCGTCGAGGTGTTCAGCCCGACCGAGTGAGGGGGGCTTGGGTGCAACCGGTGCGGGCGCGGGCGCAGGCGGCGCAACCGGAGCGGGCGGCGTGGCGCAGCCTGCCATGAGCGCGACCACGATCGCACTGCCAAGGCAGAGCCTGATGCGACCGGCGCGCGGGGCCATGGGTCTGAGTGTTGTCGAAGAAATGGGACAAGCGGCGCGGCCTCATGCTCACGCGGACCGCGCCTGCCAGTCTCAACGCTTCACTGCAGCCTTGGCCGCCTTGAACTCGGGCCCCCAGATTGGGTGCCCCTGCTCGGCCGGGGTGAGGTCAAAACTGGTATCCAGCGTGAGTGCCCGCTCGAACGCCGCGCGGCAGGGTGCCCGCTGGCCTTGAGCGCAGTTGCTGAACGCCATGTACTTCAATGCACGCACCTGAATGTCGACATCGGCACGTTGCAGATCCGCTGCGCCGTTCAAGCGCGAAAGCGCGCCGCGGAAGTCGCCACGGTCATAGGCCGCGACGGCTTCATCAACAACCTTGGTCAGCGCGGCTCGACGCTCCTGCTCGGGCGAGGGCGGCGGGGGCACGGGGGTCGGCGCCGGGGCTGCAGGCGCCGGCACGGGAGCAGGCATCGGTGCCGGGGCAGGCTTGGGTGCAGGCGGGCTGCTCGCGCAGGCACTGAGCAACGCGGCTAGCGCGGCGGCGAGCACCAGGCCGGAGGATCGGCGAAGAGAACGGGACTGACGGGCAGAGGGCATGGCGGGCTCCGGCATGACGTGGATTCGAATCGTGGGCAGGACGCTAGAAATTGACTGAGGGCACCGTGCCGCTTCGCCCGCCGACCACATCGAACTGGCGGACGACGACCTGATCGGGCTTGGCCGGGTTGCTGAAGCGGGCTTCGTACTTGCCGACCGGCAGGCGCGGGTTGTCGTCCGGACCCGGCACGACAAGCTCGCGCTTGAAGCCGTCCGGGCCGGTGATCACGACATTGGCCCAGGGCTTTGCCAGCAGCTTGGCGCGCCCGGTGGACTTCAGCTCGTCGAGCACCTTCTGTGCTTCGGCGCGCAACGCCCCGTCCGGGTACTTCTTAAGGAAAGCTTCGACCTGCGCGATGTTGGTCTTGTTGGTCTTGTCCCAGTCCAGCTTTTCGGCCTGCGGATCCGACTGAGGTGCAGGCGTTGGCGCAGGTGCAGGCGCGGGCTGCGGGTCGGCAGTCGGCGTCTGCTGTGGCTGCGCCGGGGGCTCGGTCGGAGCCGGTGCAGGCGCCGGTGCAGGTGTCGGCGAGGGAACGGACGCCACCTGTTGCTCAGGCGTCAGCACCGGCGCTGGAGCCGGTTTGGAACTCGTGGCCATCCAGGCGCCACCTGCGACCAGCCCGATCACCACGACCGCGCCGGCAGCGATCATGCCGCCCTTGCCGTCGCTCTTCTTGGCTGAGTGAGGCGAGGCTGCGGCCGCCGCCTTGGGCTTGTCCGCCGGCTTTTCCGTCGCGGGTGCGTGAGGTTTGTCGGCTGGCTTGTCGGCAGGCTTCGCAGTTGCCTTCTCGGCTGCTTCAAGAATGGCCTTTTCGCGAGCCTGTATCTCCTGCAGCTTCTTGATCGCGCTTTGCTGGGCGACCGGCATCGGCTCCGGTGTGGCCGGCTTGACGACAGGTGCCGGCGCGGGAGCGGGCGGTACTGGTTTGGGCGCAGGGGCCGGCGGCATCGGCGCCGTGGCTGCGGGGGCAGGCGCAGGGCTGAGGGCAGCAGGCGTTGGTGCTGGCGCGGCCGCAGCGGGGGGGGTCGTGGCCGCAGCGGCAAACTGGGCGGACTGAGACGGAGACAGCACGCGCGTCAGATCCGGGTCGAATGCCGGTTGCGGCGCAGCCGGACTGGGCGCGGCTGGCGTTGGCGCGAGTGCGGCGGGGCTCTGCGCAGGCACACCGGCGGCGGCCTTGGCCGCAGCCGCAGAGGCTGCCGCTGCGGCGCCGCTCAGGCTCATCGGGTTGGACACGATGATGGTCTGATCGGCCTCGAACACGGGCGGCGGCGCGGCCGGCGCGGGTGCAGGCGCCCCACCCAGGGCCGCTTCGAACTCGGCTGAGGGAATCGCGAACGACTCGGTAGGCGGCGCCGGCGGCTTCGCACCGGTGACGGGGAATACGGTTGGGCCGAATCCGGAACGCGGGAACTGCGTCTCAGCAGACGGAGCCGCCACCGGCTTGATTGTCTGAATGCCAAGCAGATGGCGGAACGCCGCCATCGACTGTGGGCGATCCTCCGGCTTCACGGCCAGACCGGCATCGATGGCCGCAAGGAATTCCTTGGAGAAGCGTGCGTAGGCCGGGTCGGTCGCCAGCGGCGTCATCGGGTCCTTGAGCAGGCGCGTGACCGACGCCGCCGGCGGCTTGCCAGTGACGCAGTAATAGAGCACTGCGCACAGGGCATAGATGTCGGTCCAGGGGCCCTGCTTCATGCCGGCGTCGTCGGCGTACTGCTCGACCGGCGCGAAGCCCGGCTTCAGAATCACCGTGAGCGCCTGCGTCATGTCGCTGATCACGCGGCGCGCTGCGCCGAAGTCCAGCAGCACCGGGGCGCCGGTACGCAGGATCATGATGTTGTCGGGCGCAATGTCGCGGTGGAAGATGTTCTGGTTGTGCAGGTTCTCCAGCGCATCGAGCAGCGGAACCAGCATGGAGCGCAGCCAGGGCTCGTCAATGGCCTCGGGCTCGCTCTTGAGGATCTGCCGCAGGTTCACGCCCTCGTAGTAGGGCATGACCATGTACGCAGTGCCGTTGGCTTCCCAGAAGCGGTAGACCTTCACCAGCGCGCCGTGATCGAACTGGGCGAGAAGACGCGCCTCGTTGATGAAGCTGCGCATGCCGGCTTCAAAGGTTTCCTTGTGGCGTTCGCTCTTGACGACCACCTTGGAGACCGAGTTGCGAGTCGCTAGCGCGCCGGGCAGATACTCCTTGAGCGCCACGGTGCGGTGCAGGGAGGTGTCGAAGCACAGGTACACCGTGCCGAAACCGCCTTCCCCGATGACGCTCTTGATCTCGAATTCGCTGATTCGGGTGCCTGCGGGCAGCACGTGGTGCCCCTCTCCCGCGCCGTGCTCTGTACTCACGTCGGTGCCTCTGTCGTACTGGCGGGCGCACCAAGGGCGGCGCTGCCCGGACGGCCGAAAGCTTCTTGTCCCGAAGCGGGGAGGCGATCGATGCGCCCCGTGAAGCCGGTCCGTACTCGTTGGACGGGAAAGTGTATCCACGATCCCCCGACCGGACGCTGCCTTTCTGCCGCGCACACCACGCCGGCACACTCAACTCCCAAGAAAGTGGTACAGCGGCTCTTTGTCTTGCCTGGTGCGCTCGTGCATACACGAACCACCACGGCGTCTGCGCAACAGCGATGCCTGGCGTCAACCCACCAAGCGCGGGCGCCGGAAATGACAAACCCCGCCAGCGGGCGGGGTTCCAAAGCACAACCCCGCCGGCGGGCGGGGTTGGGGGGTTGTCGAGCAACCTCGTGGGTCAGGCCTTCTTGACCCAGGCGGCGCACCAGCCGTTGGGGCTGATCTCGTTGTCGCCCGGGATGACCTTGCAACCGCCCGGGGACTTCGCGTCCTTGCCGGGCACAAACTGCATGCAACCGGCACAGTTGTTGCCGTTCTTGGGCGTGTCCTGATACTGCAGCGCCTTGCGGCTGGCGTCGTTCTTGGCGGCAGAGGCCTGCGTGGCCACGCCTGCCAGCGGCACTGCGACGGCGGTGATTGCAATACCCTTGAGCCAGGTACGACGGGAAATGTCAGCCATTGTGGATTCCTTGGAACGTTGGTTGCACTGCGAAGGTTGGGATGTCTTGACCGACGCCATGACGCCGGAGCGAACAACGCTATTCATTTAACGCTTTGGCCACGCAGCGGTGTACTGATCCGTAGCAGTTCACTCGGTTATTTGTGACAGCGCGTCGCAACGCATCAGGGGCAAACAAGAATGATTCTCGATTCTGACTACATCAAGGCACAGATCCGCACCGTGCGCGACTGGCCGCAGCCCGGCGTGATGTTTCGCGACATCACACCGCTGATGCAGGACCCCAAGACCTTTCGCGTGCTCATCGACCGCTTTGTGCACCGCTACATGGATCAGAACATCGACCTGGTGGCCGGCATCGACGCGCGCGGCTTCATTCTGGGCAGCGTGCTGGCCTACAACCTGAACCGGGGCTTCGTGCCGATCCGCAAAAAGGGCAAGCTGCCGTTCGACACGATCGGCGAGGACTACGCGCTCGAATACGGCACCGCAACGGTGGAGGTGCACGCGGATGCGGCGCGCGCCGGGCAGCGCGTGCTCCTGGTGGACGACCTCATCGCCACGGGCGGCACCATGCTCGCCGGGGCACGTCTGCTGCAACGCCTGGGGGCGGAGGTGGTGGAAGCCACGGCAATCGTCGATCTGCCGGATCTGGGCGGCAGTGAGCGACTGCGCGCTGGCGGGCTGGCCGTCTGGACGGTCTGCGCGTTCGAAGGACATTGACTCGCGCGGGCTGCGCACCTGCGGCAGGAGCGCACAGACGCTGCAAACCCGTAGCGCCACGCATTGACGCACCGCCAGCTGCATCGGCACGCTGGAGTCATGCGCTCACCCCACACCTTCACCTTGCAGCGGTTCACGCCGCTACGCTTCGTCTTCATCTGCGCCCTGGTGCTCGCAGCGGCTATTCCCAGCACACGGGCCGCCGAGCTGAGCGAAGCCGATCTGCTCAAGCGCATCGCCCAAGGTGGCGTGGTGCTCATGGTGCGGCACGCGCAAACGGTATCGGGTATCGGCGATCCGCCGGGCTTCGATCTCGCCAAGTGCGCCACGCAGCGCAACCTCGATGCACGCGGCCGGGATCAGGCGCGCGCGCTGGGTAGCCGGCTTGCACGGGCCGGCGTGCGCCCCACGCGCGTGTTGAGTTCGGCCTGGTGCCGTTGCAAGGACACAGCGCAACTTGCATTCGGCAGCTACACCGTGCTGCCGGAGCTGAACAGCTTCTTCGAGGACCGCCGCACTGAGCCTGCGCAGACCGCGGCGCTGCGTGAGCGGCTGGGCCGGCTCGCCACGACGGACATCGAAGTCTGGGTCACGCATCAAGTGAACATCCAGGCGCTGGCGGGGGTTTCGCCGGCCATGGGCGAGACCGTGGTTCTGGCCGCCGGGCAACCCGTTCGGGTGCTGGGGCGCCTGGCGCAACCCGTCCCGTAAACCTTCCTATCGGACAAGGTTGCGAAACGCGCATCCACCCTGCTGCGTGGCCGATACAGGGCTGTTCGGCCTTCCCCCAACTTGGGGACATTTCGCGCCAGAGCGAACAACTTTCGTGATGAACTGAAGCCATCGTTTCGCGTGGCTGCGATCCGAGCGGACCTGCCGAGACAGGCAGGCCGCACTGGAGCCAAGAAAGTGCAACAGGGGACTTGAATGAATCTTCTCAATCTAGGCGGCGTGGTACGCGCCGAGCGCGTCCGTCAGGGGCTGACGCAGCGCCAGCTGGCCGAGCGCTCCGGCGTCTCTTACCAGCAGATCTCGCTGATCGAATCAGGGCGCGTTGATCCGCGCGTCACCTCGCTCATGGCGCTTGCCGGCGCCTTGGGCATGCGCGTGGCCCTCACCGGGGTGGACGCGACGAGCAGCGCAGGCGTCGGCGCCGGAACCATGCGTCAGGCCGCTGCGGCCTGATCGCAACGTTTCCGCATCCAAGGCCGGGCTTGCCCGGCCTTTTTGCTTTTTGATGCTGCACGCATGGCCGTACGGGTGCGCCGCGCGGGAACTTCCTGCACACCCGGCGCAATATGCAGGTAGATAACGCTCTCGACTGCCCTGCCTGCCGTGGACTTGACCCACCCCTCTGCCCATACCGACGCCGCGATTGCCCAGCGTATTGCCGAAGGCGATCGCAGTGCGCTGGCGCAGCTGTATGCGCGAGAGTCCGGCCCGGTGTACCGCTACTGCCTGGCGCTGTGTGGCAACCCCAGCTGGGCGGCCGATGCCATGCAGGACGCGTTTCTCGCCTTCGTCAGCAAGCCGCAGGGCTATGACGCTGCACGCGCGCCGCTGGCCGCCTACCTGGCCGGCATTGCGCGGCACGCCGTGCTTGCGCACCTGCGCCATCAGGACCGCGAGACGCCCACGGACGACGATTCCGCCGCCTGGGACGACAGCGCGGCAGCCACCGCCGAGCACGAACCGGCCAGCCTGCTGATCACCCGGCAGGGTGTGGATGCGCTGATGCGCGCCATCGCCGCGCTGCCGGTGGTGTTTCGGGAAGCGGTGATCCTGGTGGAGCTGCAGGAACGCAGCTACGCGGAGGCCGCGGCGATTGCCGGCATCGAACTCAACACCCTGCGCACACGACTGCATCGCGGCCGGGCCCGGCTTGCCGCGATGCTGGCGCCGGCCGAGCGCCCGCAGCAGCGCACGCG
Organism: Piscinibacterium candidicorallinum; assembly: GCF_047549485.1. Taxonomy (GTDB): domain Bacteria; phylum Pseudomonadota; class Gammaproteobacteria; order Burkholderiales; family Burkholderiaceae_C; genus Piscinibacterium; species Piscinibacterium candidicorallinum. Next base: position 3,422,719 of record NZ_CP180191.1, read on the forward strand.
GCCCGCCGCAGCGTCATCGGCGCTTGCTGCGACTCAAGACCCCCGCGCACTTGGCGTCGATCTCGCGCACCCTTCCCCGACCCAGGAGGCCTCGTCATGACGGCACCTGCCCCAGACACCCAGACCCCACCCTCGGCCAGCGCCGACACGCAAACGCTTGCCGCCGCATTCAGCGTCGCACGCCAATTCATGGCGCACGACGCTGCCTGGCAGCCGCCGGAACACGCGCAGGCCAGCGTGCTTGCCGCGTTCGACCGACTGCATCCCCAACCCGCTGCGGCCGGCGCAAGGCCGCGCACCGGCGGCTGGCTGCCGACCTGGCTGCGCAGCGTGCTGCAGTCGCCCTGGGGTCTGGCGGCCACGGCGGCATCGATCTTTGCCGTGAGCGTGCTGGCCCTGAACGTGGTGCATGTTCAGAGCGAGCGGGCAGGCGCGCAGATCGCCGCTTCGGCCACGCAGATGGCGCAGAACCTCGCCAGCTACGCCAGCAGCTCGGGCTTTGTGCCCCTGGTGTCGCAGTCCGAGCTGGCACAGGACCCGGCCGGCTGGCTGGTGCCTGCGGAGATGCCGCGCGCCCAGCTCGCGGCGCTCGGCCTGCCCTTTGACCCGTCGCGGGCCGATGAGTCCGTGCGCGCCGAACTGCTCATCAATGCCCAGGGCGCCGTGCTTGCCGTGCGCGTCGTCCAGTAAGCCGCTTCAACTGTTCACTTGCTTCCTCAGGAGCCGATCATGACCCCGACCCTGCCAACCTTCCGGCCGCGCACCTCCACCCTCGCCGCCGCACTTGCGCTTGCCACTCTGGCACCTGCGCTGTGCGTGCAGGCGCAAGAGCGTGACGCCGCCGCCGCGCTGGCCGATCTGCGCATGATGGCCGATGCCGCTGCGCTCATGCCCCTGTCGCTCACCGGCTCGGCCGTGCAGATGGCCGGCACCGAAATGGGCAGCCGCCGCCGCGTGACCGGCGCCCCCTACTGCGCCGATGCCGTGAGCGAAAGCGCACAGATCCTCGCTGACGGCAACCGCATCAGCCGCAAGACCACCACGCGCCTGTGCCGCGATGGCGAGGGCCGCACCCGCCAGGAAATCGAGCGCAACGGCAACACCCGCATCTTCATCCACGACCCCGTGGCGCGCGCGCAGTGGGCGCTGGACCCCGCCAACAAGACGGCGGTACGCCTGGACCGCGGCCCCAACTGGCAGATGGGCGACCCGGCCGCGCGCCTGCAGCCCATGCCCGGCCATGACGACGAATGGCGCAAGTACGCCGAGCGCATGCGCGAATGGGCCCAACAGTTCCGCGAGCGCGTACGCGGCGAGGCCAGCACCACCTCCACCAAGCCCGCAGCACCCGCGGCGCCCGCCGCAGCCGCAGACAGCACGCCCACGCCAGTCGTGATCAGCGAAGTCAGCACCGGCCCCGGCGGCAACACCACCGTCAGCCGCGAAGTCCGGGTCTATCGCATTGGCGACCCGAACGCGATGGCGCCGCACAGCGGCCCCATGCCGCCGATGCCGCCCATGCCGCCGATGGGTGCCATGCAGCCGATGCCCCCCATGCCGCCCATGCCCGCCAACATCCAGATCTTCGGCGGCGACGGCCCCATGCGCTTCGCCCCGCCGCGCGGCGAAGGGGTCAGCACCTCGCTGGGCAGCAAGGAGATCGAAGGCGTGCGCGCCAACGGCGAGCGCACCACCTGGACGATCGAAGCCGGCAAGATCGGCAACGAGAAGCCCATCAACATCACCCGCGAGCGCTGGACCTCGCCCGACCTCATGCTCACCCTGCTCTCGCGCGACTTCGATCCGCGCGCCGGCGAGTCCACCTACCAGCTCAGGAACCTGAAGCGCGGCGAACCCGACGCCAACCTCTTCAAGGTGCCCGCCGGCTATACCGTGCGCGAAGCCCCGCGTCCGCCCATGCCACCCATGCCGCCGGCCGCGCCCGCAGCCCCGGCCCAGAAGGGGTAACGCGACAAGGCCTTCCGCTTGTTCGCGGGTTTCGACGATCACCGCTTGGCGCGCGGACACGGGGTCGAGCCAGGTCACGGGTGAGCACGGCTCGCCACCGGCGCAACCCGCGTGCAGTCTGGCATGTGTTTCCGCTTGTCTGGTGCGGTTCTCCAGCCACTTTGGCCTGAAGAGCCGCACCAGAAGCGCGTCTCGCTGTTAGATCCCGGGCGTTGAGCCCACCCCCGCGCTTTCCAATTCAGCTAGAGCCGCACCGCGCCGCTTCCGCTGCAGCAGTGCCCGCTGGTACAACCCCGGGCAGCACGCCGTGTGCTTGTTCTTGAAGGGAGGTGATCGTGAAGAAACTGTTGACCGCTGTGGTGTCCGCTGCGCTGGTGGCCGCCCCCTTGGCGCTGAGCCCGGTTGCCGTGTCTGCAAAGACCGAAAAGCAGGTTCGCGACGAGAACAAGGCCAAGGCCTACAAGGCCAAGCAAGCCGAGAAGAAAGCCGAGAAGAAAGCCGCCAAGGCCCAGGCCAAGGCCGCAAAGAAGAAGTGACATCACACTTGCGCGACCCGGCCTGACCGCCGGGGATCGCCAGGCACTCGAACGCCCACCGCTTGGTGGGCGTTTTTCATGCTGCGGCGCCTTCGAAAGTGCTTTCCGCTTGCCTGGAGCGGGTTTTCAGGCGATTTGGCTTGGAAAGCCGCTTCCAGAGCCAACCTAGCGATCGGCAGTCAGCCTGCTTGCCCTGGGTGAGGCAGCGAGTACGCGTAGGCAATCAACATGGCCACGACCGTTGCAATCATCACGATCACACTTACCAACCGACCAAACCTTGCATCCACGAAGCAGACGGCCGACACGTATAGCCCTACCGAGCAGATCGCTGCCGTACCCTCGAACGAAGAGAACGACAGTGGCGACACGCACATCGCGATACCCACGCACGACAGCAAGACCAAAGCTAGCTGCTGACCCAGTGCATCGGTACTTCCTCGCGCCAAGTAGAGGATCGCAGCAGCAACGAGAACGAGGGGACTCGCTAGCCGCGCCCACCCTTGCTGCCAAGGCACTGTCTCATGCGTCGCTACCCAGCGACCTATGCTGAATACCTCGATCTTCCCCTCTGTAGCCGCAGACCATACAGCGAAGAACGCCGAGATCAGCGAGGGAACCAGGAGCAGCACAACGCCCAGCAAGGCGGGCCGCCGAAGGTTACGGATGAACTCCGCGATCGAAGGATTTTGCATCGTTGAGTGCTGTGTCTGTTGGAGGGAGCGACGACGGTTCGCGTGTAGTGCTCACCCCATCGCATGCTGATACCCAAACAAGCCCACGCTTCCCCCGGTATGCAGGAACACCACGTTCTCGTGCTTGCCGAAGAAGCCCTTGCCGATGAGGTCGATCAGGCCGTGCATGCCCTTGCCTGAGTAGACGGGGTCGAGCAGGATGCCCTCGGTCTGGGCGACCTGCGTGAGCGCGGACCACATGCCGGGGGTGGGCAGGCCGTAGCCAGGGCCGACATAGTCGCAGTTGGCGCGCACGTCTTCGCGCTTGACCACGCCGGGTGCGTCCAGCAGGTGGGCGGTGCGTTCGGAGAGGTCGAAGACCTTGGCCTCCTGTGCCTCGCGCGCGGCGCGTACGCCGATGCCCAGCACGGGAATGCCGCTGTTCAGGGCCTGCAGGCCGGCCACCAGCCCGGCCTGGGTGCCGGCGCTGCCCGTGGCGTGCACCAGCCAGTCGATGCGCAGGCCGATGTCATTGGCCTGGGCGAGCAACTCCAGCGCGCAGTTCACATAGCCCAGCGCGCCCACGGGGTTGGAGCCGCCGCCAGGGATGAGATAAGGCTTGCCACCGGCGGCGCGCACCTTCTCGCCGGCTGCGGCCAGGGCGGCGTCCATGTTGGTGCCGGACGGGACGTGTTCGTAAGTGGCACCGAGCACGCGGTCGAGCAGGACGTTGCCGCCCTCGCGGTAGTCGCTGCTCGCAATGCCGGTGCGGTCTTCCAGCACGAGGTGGCACTTCAGGCCGAGGAAGGCGGCGGCCGCGGCGGTCTGGCGGGCGTGGTTGGATTGCGTCGCGCCGTGGGTGAGCACGGTGTCTGCGCCCTGGGCCACGGCCTCGGCCATGAGCCATTCGAGCTTGCGGGTCTTGTTGCCGCCGCTGGCCAGGCCCGTGCAGTCGTCGCGCTTGATCCAGAGCTTGGGCCCACCCAAGGCGGCAGACAGGCGCTCCATGGGTTCCAGCGGCGTCGGGAAGTGGCCGAGGCGGATGCGGGGGAATCGGGCGAGGTGCATGGCGGCTCCGTGCGGGTGAATGGGTCATCAGGCTGGCGGCGAGCGTAACGCGCCGGCTGCGCCGCAGATGTCGGATGCGCAACTGTGCCGTTCAGCAGACCGCTTCGCGCCCAACGGAACACGCGCCTGCATCCAAATGCGACTGCGGGCCGTACAGGGGTGCATGGGCCGGGGATAGATCGATCCGGCTGGCCCGACCCGCATCACATTCACCCCAAACCTGACCCGAAGGACGCTCTTCATGACACGCCACTCTCGCCCGGGCGCTCGCAAGACCCTGACACTGCAACTGAGCGCAAGCCTTGCGCTCGCGATGGGACTGAACCTCGCGCAAGCCGCACAGGCACAGACCCTGCCGCGCCCCAAGAGCATGGAGCCCGATAGCGGCAAGCTGCTGGCCACGGGCGGCGTGACGCAGGTGGAAGGCGCGGGCGGTGGCGGTCTCACGCCCTGGGCGCTGATCACCAGCTACGGCACCGAAGACAGCTACGGCGCCAACGCCTTCTACACCGTGGTGCGCACCCAGGACTACAGCCTAGATTCCCGCGGCGCGGCCGTGGGCATTGCGGACCGTTTTGAGCTCTCCTTTGCCAACCAGCGCTTCGAGGGCAGCAAGGCGCCGCTGAACAATCTGGTGATCCGCCAGGATGTGGTGGGCGCCAAGCTGCGCGTGGCCGGCGACGCCGTGTACGCGCAAGGCAGCTGGCTGCCGCAGATTGCCGTGGGCGCCCAGTACAAGCGCAACAAGGGCGTGGCCGGGCTGGAAGCGCTGGGTGTGAGCAAGGCGAGCGATCTGGGCGCCAAGCGCAACAGCGACACGGACTATTACGTCTCTGCCACCAAGATCGTGCTGGATCAGAGCCTGCTCTGGAACCTGACCCTGCGCGCCACACGGGCCAATCAGTTCGGCCTCTTGGGCTTTGGTGGTGACAAGAAGGACCGCTACGAAGTGATGCCCGAGGCCTCGGTGGCCTACCTGATCAACCGCAAGCTGGCGGCGGGCGTGGAATACCGCGCCAAGCCGCGCAATCTGGGGCTGGACAACGAGAAGGACGCCTACGACGCCTTCGTGGCCTGGTTCCCGAACCGCAACGTGTCTGTGACGGCCGCCTACGTGAACCTGGGCGACATCACGGTGCTTAACCCGACGCGCCAGAAGGGCTGGTACCTCTCGGCCCAGGTGGGTTTCTGAAGACGCTTCCCTCGCGATCACATTCACTGAATTCAAGGACGCATCATGACCTTCTTCGCTTCTGAATCCGCCCTGCTGCGCACCGCCCGGCTGGTGGTGGCCAGCCTTATCCTGGCCAGCGCCGCCCTGGCTGCCGGTACCGCCCGGGCCGACGACACCCTGTTCCAGCAACTGGGCGGCAAGCCGGGCATTGCCACCTTCACCAACACCTTCGTGCAGCGCATCAGCGAAGACCCTCGCATCAAGGATTTCTTTGCGGATACCGACCTGCAGCGCCTGAGCCTGCTGCTCGCCGAGCAGTTTTGCGACCTGTCCGGCGGCCCCTGCCAATACAAGGGGCGCGACATGCGCGAGGCGCACAGGAACATGGGTGTGCGCAGCGCCCACTTCAACGCCCTGGCCGAGAACCTGCAGATCGCGATGGAACAGCACGGCGTCCCCAACCGCGCCGCGCTCAAGTTGGTGGCCCTGCTGGCACCGATGCACGGCGATGTGGTCGGCAGAACAGCGGCGAAGTAAGGTCGGGGCCGGATGCGAACAGGGAGAACAGGCATGACTCGACTGAACATGCGCGCGCTGGCCGTGCTGGCCGGTGCGCTGCTGCTGAGCGGCGCGGCCCAGGCCGGCGCCATCGTCGCCAAGGTGCTCGACAGGGCCGGCAAGCCGATGAGTGATGCCGTGATCTACGCCGTGCCCATCGGCGCGCCCCTACCTGCTTTTGCGGCACCCGCGCAGCCCGTGCAGGTGCTGCAGGAGGACATGGAGTTCAAGCCCTACGTGACCGTGGTGCGCACCGGAACGCCGGTGGCATTCGTCAACAAGGACCCGCATGAGCACCACATCAAGAGCTTCGGGCCGGCCAAGGAGTTCGAGTTCAAGATCAGCACGTCCAGCCCGCCGCCGATCGTGTTCGACCGTGCCGGCAACAGCGTGGTGGTCTGCTATCTGCACGGTTGGATGCGCGCGCACATCCACACGGTGGACACACCCTGGTTTGCCGTGAGCGGCGCGGACGGCCTGGTGCGGATTGCGAATGTGCCCAATGGCGACTACGAGCTGCGCGCCTGGCACCCCGACACGCTCGCCCCGCCGCTGGTGATGAAGCTCAAGGTGAGCGACGTGACGCCGCTGCAGGAGGTGAAGTTCGACCACCTGCCGCGCAAGCGGCGCAGCAAGCCGAGCCAGAGCGGCTATCAGGGCGAGTGAGTGTCGCCAAAGGCAGTTATTGCTCTTTTTTGGCCGAAATAGATTGATTTAATGAAGTACAAAACCGACTTTCCGCATTCCTGATGCGCGTAAAGCCGGGCTTTCAACTCTCATTACTTTACGGCCGAAATTGAACTATTTAGCAACCCGACCGTTGCGGGCTGCCTTGCCCGCCGCCGCGCCCTTGCTGGCCATCTCCGGCGAACGCACGGGCTCCAGCATCCGCGCCAGATACTGCCCGGTGTAGCTGGCCGGGTTGGCCGCCACGTCTTCCGGCGTGCCCTGGGCGACGATCTGCCCGCCCCCTGCGCCGCCCTCGGGGCCGAGGTCGATGACCCAGTCCGCTGTCTTGATCACATCCAGGTTGTGCTCGATCACCACCACGGTGTTGCCGTGGTCGCGCAGCTGGTGGATGACCTTGAGCAGCTGCGCAATGTCGTGAAAGTGCAGGCCGGTGGTGGGTTCGTCCAGCACGTAAAGCGTGCGGCCGGTGTCGCGTTTGGAGAGCTCCAGGCTGAGCTTGACGCGTTGCGCCTCGCCGCCTGAGAGCGTGGTCGCGCTCTGGCCCAGGCGGATGTAGCCCAGACCCACGTCGATCAGCGTTTGCAGCTTGCGCGCCACCGCAGGCACGGCGCTGAAGTAGTCGAGCGCCTCGCTCACGGTCATGTCCAGCACATCGGCAATGTTCTTGCCGCGGTACATGATCTCGAGCGTCTCGCGGTTGTAGCGGCGGCCTTGGCACACGTCGCAGGGCACGTACATGTCCGGCAGGAAGTGCATCTCCACCTTGACCACACCGTCGCCCTGGCAGGCCTCGCAGCGGCCACCCTTGACGTTGAAGGAGAAGCGCCCAGCCTCGTAGCCGCGCGCCTTGGCTTCCGGCACGCCGGCAAACAGATCACGCATCGGCCCGAACAGGCCCGTGTAGGTGGCGGGGTTGGAGCGCGGCGTGCGGCCGATCGGGCTTTGGTCGACGTTGATGACCTTATCGAAGTGCTCCAGACCCTGCACGTCCTCATAGGGCGCGGGCTCGTCATGGCTGCCGTAGAGCTTGCGCGCGGCAATGCGGTAGAGCGTGTCATTGACCAGCGTGCTCTTGCCGCCGCCCGATACGCCCGTGACACAGACGAGAAGCCCCACGGGCACCTCGAGCGTGACGTGCTTGAGGTTGTTGCCATGCGCGCCGGTGATGACGAGTGCGTCTTCGCCGCGCGGGGTGCGCTGCTTTGGGACGTCAATACGCAGGGTCTGCGCGAGGTACTTGCCGGTGATGGACTCCGCCGAGGCTTCCACCTCGCTCGGCGTGCCCTGCACCAGCACCTTGCCGCCGTGCTCGCCTGCGCCGGGGCCCAGGTCGATCACGTGGTCCGCCTGGCGGATCATGTCCTCGTCGTGTTCGACCACGAGCACGGTGTTGCCCAGATCACGCAGATGCTTGAGCGTGCCGATCAGGCGATCGTTGTCACGCTGGTGCAGGCCGATGCTCGGCTCGTCAAGCACATACATCACGCCCGTGAGGCCGCTGCCGATCTGGCTGGCCAGCCGGATGCGCTGGCTCTCGCCGCCTGACAAGGTGTCGGCGCTGCGGTCCAGACTCAGGTAACTGAGGCCCACGTCATTGAGGAACTTCAGCCGGGTGGCGATCTCCTTGATGATGCGCTCGGCCACCTCGCGCTTGTTGCCGGTGAGCTTCAGGTGCTCGAACCAGTGCTGGCAGTCGGCCAGCGTCATGCCGCCCACCTCGTAGATGGGGCGCTGGTCGCGCTTAGCGCCCACCTTCACGTGCCGCGCCGCCGGGTTCAGGCGCGTGCCATGGCAGGCCTCGCAGGGCTTGCTGTTGATGTACTTGGCCAGCTCCTCGCGCACTGCGGCGGAATCCGTCTCCCGGTAGCGGCGCTGCAGGTTGTTGATGATGCCTTCGAAGGGGTGCGTGCTGGTGCGCGGCCGGCCGCGCTCGTCGATGTGGGTGAAGACGATGTTCTCCTCCCCGCTGCCGTAGAGCACCACCTTCTGGATCTTGGCGGGCAGCTCTTCGAAGGCCGTGTCGGGGTCGAAGTCATAGTGCGCCGCCAGACTCGTGATCATCTGGAAGTAGAAGGGGTTTCGGCGGTCCCAGCTGCGAATGGCTCCCGTGGCCAGCGACAGGGACGGAAAGGCCACCACGCGCTTCTCGTCGAAGTACTGCACCACGCCCAGGCCGTCGCAAGTGGGGCAGGCGCCCACCGGGTTGTTGAAGGAGAACAGGCGTGGCTCCAGCTCGGCCAGGCTCCAGCCGCACACCGGGCAGGCGAACTTGCTGGAGAACACGGTCTCCTCGTTGCTCTCCATGTCGATCAGGAGCGCGCGCCCGTCGGCCAGGCGCAGCGCCGTCTCGAAACTCTCCGCAAGACGCTGCTTGGCATCCGCACGCACCTTCAGCCGGTCGATCACCACGTCAATGGAGTGCTTGAGCTTCTTGTCGAGCTTGGGCAGGTCATCGAACTCGTAGATCTTCGCCGCGCCGTCGCCGGTCTTGAGGCGAAAGCGCACATAGCCCTGGCCCTGCCACTGGGCAAAGAGGTCGCTGTGCTCGCCCTTGCGCTCGGTCATCACGGGCGCGAGGATCATGACCTTGCTGTCCTCGGGCAGCGCAAGCACGTGGTCCACCATCTGGCTCACGCTCATGGCCTCCAGCGCATGGTCCGGATGGTCTGGGCAGTAGGGCGTGCCCACGCGGGCGTAGAGCAGGCGCAGGTAGTCGTGGATCTCGGTCACGGTGCCCACGGTGGAGCGCGGGTTGTGACTGGTGGCCTTCTGCTCGATCGAGATGGCCGGGGACAGACCCTCGATGTGATCGACGTCCGGCTTTTCCATCAGCTGCAGAAACTGCCGGGCGTAGGCTGACAGGCTCTCCACATAGCGGCGCTGGCCCTCGGCATAGAGCGTGTCGAAGGCCAGCGAACTCTTGCCGCTGCCCGACAGGCCCGTGATCACCGTCAGCGCATTGCGCGGGATGTCGAGATTGATGTTCTTGAGGTTGTGGGTGCGCGCACCGCGAACCTTGATGGAATCCATGCAGCAAAGACCCAGAAGACCGGACAAGCCCGCCGCGGCACGCACCGCGACAACTGCGCCGTGCAGGTACTGCGTCGAGCGAAAAGCAACCCACTATTATCTCGCCTTTGGCTCGCCCGCTCGAACGCAGTGAGTCACCGTTTCCCCTAAAGCGCCCCTTTCCCGAAGCTCTCCTGACAATGGCTGTCATGACCCCCGCCGAACGACGGGCCAGCGCCAGCCTGGCGGGCCTGTTCGGGCTGCGCATGCTGGGCCTGTTTCTGGTGCTGCCGGTGTTTGCGCTCGAGGCGGCCCACTACCCCGGCGGTAACGATGCAGCGCTCGTGGGTATCGCGCTGGGTGTGTACGGCCTGGCGCAGGCGCTGCTTCAGATTCCCGTGGGGCTGGCGAGCGATCGCTTCGGCCGCAAGCCGGTCATTGCGCTCGGCCTGGGCATCTTCGCCGCAGGCAGCTTTCTGGCAGCGTGGGCGCCGGACATTCACTGGCTGATCGCCGGGCGCGCACTGCAGGGCGCCGGCGCCATCTCTGCCGCCGTGAGTGCCCTGCTGGCGGATCAGACGCGCGATGAAGTGCGCACCAAGGCCATGGCGCTGATCGGCGCCTCCATTGGTCTGTCCTTCACCCTGTCGCTGGTGCTCGCGCCCTGGATGGCCGGCAGCATGGGTCTGCGCGGCATCCTCGCCACCACGGGTGTGCTGGCCTTGTTGGGCATTTTGGTGCTGTATGTGGTTACGCCGCCCGCACCGGTGCGCGATGCCGCGGCCGAGGCGCAGGCCGGCAGTGCGCTGGACCGGCTGGGCCAGGCCGCGCGGGACGCCCTGTTCAACCCGGCCATGCGCCGCCTGTATGTGGGTGTGTTCTGCCTGTACGCCGCGCAGCTGGCCATGTGGGTCGCGGTGCCGGGCCTGCTGGTGGCTGCGGGTCTGGCCAAAGCCGACCACTGGCAGCTGTATCTGCCGGCCGTGATCGCATCCTTTGCTGCGATGGCCGCCCTGCTCTTTCGCATGGAGCGCCTGGGCTATCTGCGCGCGGCGTTTCTGGGCGCGATCGTCCTGTTGCTGCTTGCGCTCGTAGGCCTGGCGTTGACTGCTCGCCTGGCGGCAGGTGCGGGCACGCTGTGGCTGCTGGGTGCCTGCATGTTCGTGCTGTTCACGGCCTTCAACATGCTGGAGGCCGCGCAACCCTCGATGGTGTCGCGCATGGCCCCGGCGGCCGGGCGCGGCGCGGCCCTCGGCTTGTACAACACGCTCCAATCCCTGGGCATGTTCGTGGGCGGCGCAGCAGGCGGCCTGCTGCTCAAGGCCAGCAGTGCGACGGTGGTGTTCGGCTTTGCCGGTGTGCTGAGTGTGCTCTGGCTGTTGATCGCCTGGGGCATGCCTGCCCAACCCGCCGGCGGTCGCCACACTCCGGCGCTGGCCCCTGAGGCAAAATCTCCCGGTTCAACCGATTCCACCGAGGCACCCGCATATGGCATCCGTCAATAAAGTCATCATCGTCGGCAATCTGGGCCGCGACCCCGAAGTCCGCTACACGCCCGACGGCTCGGCCATCACCAAGGTGTCTCTGGCCACGACGAGCAAGTACAAGAACAAGGCTGGCGAGATGGTCGAGGAGACCGAGTGGCACCGCGTCACCTTCTTCGGCCGCTTGGCCGAGATCGCCGGCGAGTACCTGAAGAAAGGCCGCTCGGTCTATGTGGAAGGCCGCCTGAAGACCAGCAAGTACACCGACAAGGACGGCGTGGAGAAGTACTCCACCGACATCATCGCTAACGAGATGCAGATGCTCGGCAGCCGTGAAGGCATGGGCGCACCCTCGGGTGGCGACGACGGCTTCTCCTCCGCTCCAGCACCGGCTGCCCGCCCCGCTGCCAGCCGCCCGGCGGCATCCAAGCAGCCCGCGAACTTTGCGGATATGGATGACGACATTCCGTTCTGAATGAGTTCGCGGCTGGCGCCGCTCGATGACCTCGACGCTGGCGCGCCAAGGTCATGAAAAAGCCCGCTTCACAGCGGGCTTTTTCGTCATGCGCAGCAGTTCAGTGCGCGAGGATCTTGGACAGGAAGTACTTGGCGCGGTCTGAGCGCTCGTCCGGCTTGTCGAAGAAGTCGTCCTTCGGACAATCCTCGACGATGCGGCCCTGGTCCATGAAGATCACGCGGTGACTGACCTTGCGGGCAAAGCCCATCTCGTGCGTCACGCACATCATGGTCATGCCTTCCTTGGCCAGATCCACCATCACATCCAGCACCTCACCCACCATCTCGGGGTCCAGCGCGGAGGTGGGTTCGTCGAACAGCATGACGATCGGGTCCATGGACAGCGCACGGGCAATCGCCACGCGCTGCTGCTGGCCGCCGGACAGCTGGCCGGGGAACTTGTCCTTGTGCGCGATAAGGCCGACGCGGTCCAGGTACTTCAGACCCTTCTCGCGCGCTTCGTCCTTGCTACGGTTGAGTACCTTTACCTGGCCAAGCATGAGGTTCTCGGTCACGGACAAGTGCGGGAACAGCTCGAAGTGCTGGAACACCATGCCCACGCGGCTGCGCAGCTTGGGCAGGTTGGTGGCCTTGTCATGCACGGCGGCGCCGTCCACGTAGATCTCACCCTTCTGGAAGGGCTCCAGCGCATTGACGGTCTTGATCAGCGTGGACTTGCCCGAGCCCGAGGGCCCGCACACCACCACCACCTCGCCCTTCTTGACGCTGGTGGTGCAGTCGGTCAGCACCTGGAAGCTGCCGTACCACTTGGAAACGTTCTTGATTTCAATCATGTGAGTCCCCGGAGCTTCAGCGAACGATCGCGATCTTCTTTTGCAGCTGCTTGACGAGCAGCGACAGGCCGAAGCAGATGATGAAGTAGACGACGGCCACGGCGATGTACATCTCCAGAGGGCGTCCGTCGCGCGTGGCAATGAATTGCGCCATGCCGAAGAAGTCCTTGATGGAGAGCACCGAAACCAGCGAGACGTCCTGGAACAGGATGATGGTCTGCGTGAGCAGCACCGGCAGCATGTTGCGGAAGGCCTGCGGCAGCACCACGGTGCCCATCATCTGCCAGTAGTTCAGACCGATGGCGTAGCCGGCGTAGGTCTGCCCCTTGGGTATGGACTGGATGCCGGCGCGCATGATCTCGCAGAAGTAGCAGGCCTCGAACATGATGAAGGTGATCAGGCAGCTCCAGAACGCACCCACCGGCACTGGCTTGAGCGTCTCGCCGAACAGCAGGTGATTGAAGTACCCCAGCACGTAGGGCACGAGGAAGTAGAACCAGAAGATCACCAGCAGCAGCGGAATGGAGCGCAGGCCGTTGACGTAGGCACCGGCCAGCCAGGCGATGGGCTTGATGCTGGACAGGCGGCCCATGGCCAGCAGGGTGCCGAAGATCACGCCGCCGATGGCGGAGTAGATCGTCACCTTGATCGTGAACCACAGGCCTTCCTGCAGCAGAGGCCAGACACGCTGGATGACTTCGAAGTCGAATCCTTGCATGGCGTCCTCCTCAGTGTCCGCCACCACCGCCCGCGGCGATGAAGCCGGGGACGCGGGTGAGGCGTTCGATGGTGCGCATGAGCAGGATCACGCAGCCGTTCACGACCAGATAGATGATCGTGGCCGCGGTGAAGGCTTCGAACACCTGGAAGGTGAACTCCTGCATGGAACGGGCCGCGCCCATCAGTTCGACCACGGCAATCGTGAACGCGACGGAGCTGTTCTTGATGATGTTCAGGAACTCGCTGGTCAGCGGCGGAATCACGATGCGCCCGGCCATGGGCAGCAGCACATAGCGGTAGGTCTGTGGCAGCGTGAGTCCCAGCGCGGTGCCCGCCATGTTCTGGCCGCGCGGCAGCGACTGGATGCCGGCCTTGACCTGCTCAGCCACCCGCGCCGAGGTGAAGAGCCCCAGGCAGATGATCGCGGCAACCACGCTGTACTGCGGCCAGGCCTTGATCGCCGAGCCCATCGCAGTGGGGAGAAACTCCGGCACGACGTAGAACCAAAGGAACATCTGCACCAGCAGCGGGATGTTCCGGAACAGTTCCACCCAAGCGTTGCCAAACCACACGAGCGGCTTGACGGGGGTCGTGCGAATCACGCCGATGATCGCGCCCAGCACGAGGGCCACGACCCAGGCCGTGAGCGCGACGGTCAGCGTCCACCCCAGGCCATTGATGAGCGTCTGCCAGTAGGTGTACTGCCCATCGGGCGACACCTCACTGAAGATGCTCCAGTTCCAGTTGTACATCCGTCCTCCCTGCTAATTCACTGCGGATGGCGGGGCCAGAGTTGTGGGCGGACTGACCGCCAAGAGCCCAATCACCATGCGGACAAACCCGAACAAGCGTAGCCCGATGAGCCTTCCGGTGCACAAAAAAACGGCGCGGAGCGCAAGGTTCCGCGCCGTTCTCGGCTCGCGTCAGGCCCGAAGAGCGATCAGCGCTTCTTCATCGTGGCCTTCTGAGCCTCCGGCACCGCAGCGTAGGCAGCGGGATCGCCGGAGTTGGTCGGCTTGGCGATGGCCTGCTTGAGCTCGGCGCTCATCGGGATGCCGAGGTTCACGTTGCGCGGGGGGATCGGGCTCTGGAACCACTTGGCGTAGAGCTTGTTGATGTCGCCCGAGCTGAACACGCGCTTGATGGCTTCGTCGACCACAGCCTGGAACTGCGGATCGTCCTTGCGCAGCATGATGCCGTAGGGCTCCACAGACAGTGCTTCGCTGCTGATTTCCCAGTCCGCGGGGGTCTTGCTGTTGGCCGACAGGCCAGCCAGCAGGATGTCGTCCATGGCGAACGCAGCGGCTCGACCGGTCTCGACCATCAGGAAGGAGTCGGAGTGATCCTTGCCGGTGAGGATGGTCATGCCGAGCTGGCGGTCATTGTTCAGCGCAGTGATCTGGCGCAGGTTGGACGTGCCGGCGGTAGACACGATGGTCTTGCCCTTCATGTCGGCCAGGGTCTTGATGCCGGAGCCCTTCTTGTAGAGCAGGCGGTTGGCCGTGACGAAGGTGGTGGGCGCAAAGCTCACCTGCTTCTGACGGTCGAGGTTGTTGGTGGTGGAGCCGCACTCCAGGTCAATCGTGCCGTTGGCCATCAGCGGGATACGGGTGGCCGAGGTCACGGGCTGATAGGTGCGCTGCATGGCGGTCAGGCCCAGGCGGCGCTGGACGGCGCTGGCGATGCGATCGCACAGCTCGACCGAGTAGCCGATGTAGTTCTTGTTGTCGTCCAGATACGAGAAGGGGATCGATGCGTCACGCACGCCAATCACGATCCGACCCGAGTCCTTGATCTTCTTGAGCGTGCCGGTCAGTTCCTGCGCCTGTGCCGATACGTTGAATCCCAAGGCCAGAGCACCGATCAGCGATGCCAGAACCAGCTTTTTCATACCGTCTCCAAAATGCGGCCCGAAGTGATACCGCTGCCCGTCCCGCCGCGACGAGGACAGAAACAGCAAACCAGATCACCCGCCGGACATTCCCGAGCCCGGCGGACATGCTTACCGAGTGTACGGTCAAGCCGGAAACCTTCCCGGTGAAGGCGCTGTCCGGACTAACCCCACAATGCTTGCGCCCTGCGAGTGTGTACTCGCAAGCCTCCGTGCACAAAACATGCCAGAGGTCTGAGACGCCTCATCTCGGCGCATGCCGCTGAAGGGTGGACCTGCAGCGGCATGCTGGGCCTGATCTTGAACTCTTGTGAAGTCCGCGAAATCAGGGATACAGGCCACGCTGTTCGCGTGCCTGCAGGATGCGACTGCACGCGACGATGAAGGCCGCCGTGCGCAGGGATACACCGTTTTCCTCGCCCACCTGCCACACGGCAGAGAAGGCACCACGCATGATGCGGGTCAGACGCTCGTTGATCTCCTCTTCCGTCCAGAAGAAGCTCGAGAAGTCCTGCACCCACTCGAAGTAACTCACCGTCACGCCGCCCGCGTTGGCAATCACGTCAGGCACCACGGTCACGCCAGCATCGCGCAGGATGTCATCGGCCGCCGGTGTGGTCGGACCGTTGGCACCTTCAAGCACCAGCTTGGCGCGCAGCTTGTGTGCATTGGCCACCGTGATCTGATTCTCAAGCGCGGCGGGGATCATGACGTCCGCCTTCACACTCCAGAACTCCTCGGGCTTCATCACGTCGGCACCGGGGAAGCCCGCCACGCCACGATGCTCGGCCACGTAGGCGGCCAGCGCATGCGCATCGAAACCGGTATCGCTGAAGATGGTTCCGGTGTGGTCCTGAACGGCCACGATCTTGGCACCAGCATCATGGAAAAGCTGACCAGCCACGCCGCCCACATTGCCAAAGCCCTGGATGGCCACGCGCGCGCCCTCCATCTTCATGCCCAGGCGGTGCATGGCTTCCTGGCCGACGACGAATACGCCGCGACCGGTCGCTTCGCGACGGCCTAGCGAGCCACCCAGCTGGATAGGCTTGCCCGTCACCACGCCGGTAATCGTGGCGCCCTGGTTCATGGAGTAGGTGTCCATCATCCAGGCCATGATCTGCGCGTCGGTGTTCACATCCGGCGCGGGAATGTCCTTGTCCGGACCCAGCAGCAGGCCGATCTCGCTGGTATAGCGACGCGTCAGGCGCTGCAGCTCGGCGCGTGAGAGCTTGCGCGGATCCACGCGGATGCCGCCCTTGGCACCGCCATAGGGCACATTGACCGCGGCGTTCTTCACGCTCATCCAGGCCGAGAGAGCCATCACTTCAGACAGGGTCACATCCTGATGGAAGCGCACGCCACCCTTACCCGGACCGCGCGAGAGGTTGTGCTGCACGCGGTAGCCCTCGAAATGGGCCACGCTGCCATCGTCCAGCTGGATGGGCACATCGACGATCAGCGCACGCTTGGGCCGCTTGAGCGTTTCTGCCCAACGGGACAGTGAACCGAGATACGGGATGACGCGATCAACCTGCTCGAGGTAGATCCCCCAAGGACCGAGATCGCCGCCCTGCAGATAGGAGGGGGCATCTTCGCGGCGCTTGACCTGAACTTGTGGTGCAGACATGGGTTGGGAGAGGTGAAAAACGAGGTGGCGCATTGTGGTGCGCGTACGTCTCGATTCTCCAATGCCATGTGCGCATTCGCGTATGCAGCTTGGGCATAACGCGCCAGAACCAAGTACTGGCGCGGGTTTTCACAACCGAGCCAATCGCGATCGAACACTTGCCCGCTCGCAGACGGAGCGGTCGATGCTTGAGGCTCAACGACGCCGACAAGCGTCCGCGAACGAACTCAGCGCGTGCCGAACTGGTGCGTGAGATAGTCCCAAAGGCTCGCCAGATTGGCGCGCGTCCCGCGCGACTTGTCGGTGCTGGAGTGCGGCCGCTCGCGGATCAGGCGGATCTCCATGTCGAGCGCGTTGTCCCCGGCCGGGGCGAGCGTGCGGCCCTTGATCTCGCGTCGGACGGCGCTTTCGGGCAGAAAGGCGATGCCATGGCCGGCCAGCGCCATCATCTTGAGCACCTCGGCCATGTCCGTCTCGAAGACCTTGTGCATGTGCAGAGGCCGGGCGCTCTCGGTGGCCATCACGTCGACCATCCGCGCCAGATAGGCGCCCGGCGTGTACGAGAGCAGCGGCACGGGCTTGGTGCGCGTACCAGGCAGGCGCAGTTCCGGCTGCCCGGTGGAGTCGCAGCGCGTGTAGGGGCGCATGGTCTCCGTCCCGAGCGTCAAGGTGTCGTAACGCTGCGGATCCAGGTGCATGGGCTGGCGGGGATGGTGATAGACCATCACGAGATCGCAGCCCCCGTTGACCAGCTGCATTACGGCGTCGTGCACATTGAAGGCGGACAGCCGTGTGGACAGGGGGCCGAAGCCCTTCTCTACCTCGGTGAGCCACTGTGGAAAGAAGGTCATGGCCAGGGTATGGGGCACGGCAAAGGCGATGGTGTCCGGACTGCCTGCACTCTTGCCCCGCAGCAAGGCACGTGTAGTGTTGATCGAGCCCAGCATCTCGAGCGCCTGCTCATAAAACACTTGACCCGCAGGTGTGAGCCGCGTGGGGTAGCTGGTACGGTCAATCAGATCTGCGCCGGCCCAGGCTTCAAGCGCCTGGATTCGGCGGCTGAACGCCGGCTGGGTGACGTTGCGAAGCTCCGCGGCACGTGAGAACGAGCGCGTTTCCGCAAGGGTGACGAAGTCTTCGAGCCACTTGGATTCCATGCAGAAATTTTATGGGTATGCTAAGAGAGCAAATACACTTGCTGCCAACTTCAGCAAAAGCACAAGATTTCCCGGAGTCGCTATGCGCACAATTGGCTTGGCACTGACCGCCTTCCTCGCAGCCTGCAGCACACCGCAAGAGCAGAGAGCTGAGCAGTCCCAGAAACCCCAGCAACAACCCCTGTCTCAGCGTGACTGCGTGGTCCAAACCGGTAGCAACTTGCCGCGCTGCACTCCTAGCACCAACGTCAAGACCGTTAGCGGCGACGAGTTCCGCCGCAATACCTCGCAGCCGATGCCCTCGGTTGGTCGCGGAACGCCATAAGTTGCGTGCTTATGCAAACGCCATCAGCGCGTTCGCCGTATTCACGCCGATCTCCTCGATCGCGTAACCCCCTTCGAACACGATGACCGTCGGCAAGCCGAGCGCCGCAAGGCGCTCGCTCATGCGCAGATAGTCGACGCTCGTCAGCTTGAAGTGCGAGATGGGATCACCCTCGAAGGTATCCACGCCGAGGCTCAGCACCAGCACTTCCGGTGCAAACGCCCGGACCTTGGCGAGCGCAAGCTCCAGTGCCTCGAACCAGCGCGATGCGGATGTGCCCGCGGGCAACGGCAGGTTGAGGTTGCAACCCGCACCCGCACCGGCACCGGTTTCATCTGCGTGCCCAAGGTAGAACGGAAACTCGGTCTTCGGGTCGCCATGAATGCTGACGTACAGCACGTCAGCCCGGTCATAGAAGATGCTCTGCGTGCCGTTGCCGTGGTGGTAGTCCACATCCAGCACCGCAACGCGTGACGCGCCCTTGCCCCGCAGATGCTGCGCCGCCACCGCGGCGTGGTTCACGAAGCAGTAGCCGCCCAGGAAGTCCGCACCGGCGTGATGACCCGGCGGGCGCGTGAGCGCAAAGGCAGTGCGCGCACCTGCGAGCACCAGATCGGCCGCGGTCAGCGCGCAGTCGGCGCCCGTCTTCGCTGCCTGCCAACTGCCCGCGGTCAGCGGTGTGCCGCTGTCCATCGAGAACAGTCCGAGCTGCGCGGCGAAGCTGTCAGGCAGCACGTCGTCGCGCAGCGTCCGTATGGCCCAGACGGACGGAAACGCATCGCGCGGTGCATTGCCGGGATCCAGCGCCACCCATCGCAACCAGGCCGTCTGCAGAAAGTCGATGTAGCGCTGGCTGTGCACCGCGAGGATCGGCGCGAGGCCGTGATCCTTCGGCGCGACGACCTCACCGAGTTTGCGGCGCTGCCATTCGGCCAGCACATGGTCGGCGCGATCTGCGCGTTCAAAGGCGGGCACCTGTGCGCCACGGAAGAACTCACTCTTGCCTTGGTGCAGACTGTGGTGGTGGTTGTAGACGGCTTTCATGAGGGTCAGTCGCTTCAGTCGTTCATGCAGGCGGCGATACATGCGCGCGCAAGTGTCTCGGTCGCGTCGATCAGCAGCACGCCACTTCGTACGGAACCTGCGATCACCGGCAGTTCGGTGCAGCCCATCACCACGGTCTTCGCGCCGGCGCTCCGCAGCACATCCAATGCCCGCTGGTACTCGGCCACTGCCCGCTCGATGCGGCCGGCCTTGACCGAAGCGATGGCAGCGGTCACGCTCGCTTGGACGCCAGTCACATCGATCCACTGCACGTTCATACCCAGACGCACCGCGGCAGACTGATACAGACCCATCGCCACGGTGGCGTGCGTCCCTGTCAGCGCAAGCCTCAGGGGCAAACCATCGCCGCGCGGACAAGCGCGCAGCGCCTCATCAGCGATGTGCAGAAACCGCGCTTGCGGCACGGCGCGCGCCATGTCTTCGAACCAGAAGTGCGCCGTATTGCACGGCATGGCCAGAACCCGCGCACCCGACTCCACGCACTGCCGGGCCGCCGTGATCAACGCCGGGAGCGGCGACGGCCCACGCCCTTCCCAGGCCGCAATACGGTTCGGGATCAGCGTGTTGGCCACCATCACCACCGGGATGTGCTGCGCGTCTTCCGCGGCCGGCGTGAGTTCAATGAGCTTGCGGTAGAAGTCATGGGTGGCCAACGGCCCCATGCCGCCGATGATGCCGAGTGTTTTCATGTGCAGCGACCCTGCGGCATCGGGCCGTTCCGCACCCCGCCCCACGGGCAGTGCCGAAGGCGCTGCCCCATGCCGCCGATGTTTCCTGGAATGCTCATGTGCTCGCCGTGAGGGATCCGCAGCGTTTGTGCCGCAACACCTCGCATCATGCCAGCGCCACGCGTGCGCGCTGGCTTGGCGATTCAGCCCTGCAAGGCCCAGCGCGCGGCGCGGACGCCGAAGCGCTGTGCCTCCTCGAACACGGAGTAGCCGGCGAGGTCCGAGTGTGCCAGCGCAATGCGGCCCACGGGCACGCGCAGGCTGGCCACCGCATCGCCCAGCATGACGCCGGGCGCCGGCCGGGCCATGGCGTGACCGAAGCGCGAAACCACAGCGCCCTCCAGCGCGGCACCTGCAGCCGGATGGGCATGCAGGATGTCGGCCACCGCCTCGTCGACCCAGGCACGCGCCGGCGCGTCCAGCAGCCGCTTGCGCGCAACCCCCGGCGCCTGCTCGGCCAGGGCGCGGTACCAGGTCCAAACAGTACGGGTGCGCCGCGTGTGCAGGCTCTGGTGGGCGGCGTTCACATAGCCCAGCGACAGGGAATCCTTGAACACGTTGTCCCAGGCCAGCGGGCTGCCGTCTGTGCTGCCGGGCACGAAGGACAGGCCCAGATTCACCGTGAGCCAGGGCGCGTAGCTCAGGGACTTGGTCGCAGCCAACCAGGGCGCGGGGCAGGCCTCGACGAGGAAAGGCAAGGTACGTGCCGGCGTGGCGATGATCACGCGCGCCGCCTGCCAGCGTTCCACCGCCGCCGTACGCCCGCCTTCAATGCGCTCGCAGTCCACCTCCACGCCGCCCCGCACTTCAGCCACACGGCGTACGCGGCAACCGGTCTGGATGGCGCTGGCTTGGCGCGCAGCGATGTATTCGCGCATCTTCTCGGCCACCGCGCCGTTGCCTGTGGGCCAGGTCAGCGTGGGGTTGTCTGCGCCCACGCGGCCCTCCTCGCGCGGGTCGGCATGAAAGCCGTGGCGCGCCGCAAAGTAGGCCACGCCGGCAAAGGCGCTGGTCTCGGCGGCACGTGTGCCGTAGTCGTCACGGCAGCAGTAGTCGGCATACCAGTGCAGGTCGGCGTCGTCCAGGCCCCGACTCAGCAGCCAGTCGGAAAAGCTGCTGGCGTCCAGCGCGCGAACCTGGGACGGCAGCGCCGCGGCGTCCAGCCGGCTGGGCATGGTGAAAGCGCCGGTGGCCATGAGGTCTTCGATGAGCGCTGCAAACTGCTTGTACTGCGCCATGGTGCGCGAGGCGGGTTCCGCCAGCGGCAGCAGACCTTCCTGCCAGCCAGCGGCATGCTCGCCGCGCGCATCCATCCACAGCCGCTCCTGCGGCGCAAAGTTCACGGCGCGGGGGTCGTAGTCCGGCTGAGGTCGGAACGCATCTCCGCGGATCACGCCCACATCGGCCAGCAGCAGGCGCAGCTCTGTGGCTTGCCGCGAAGGCGACGGCAGATAGTGCGCGCCGAGCGCACAAGGATCAGACAGCGCAGGATGCTCGGCCAGCCCGCGCGCGTTGCCGCCGACAGTCGGCTCCATCTCCAGCAGGGTGACCTGCGCGCGTGCCTCGCGCGCCAGCCACCACGCTGCGGACAGGCCTGCAATACCGCCACCCACCACCAGCACCTCGGTCTTGCGCGGCGTGATGCCGGCCGGCGCGCGCCAAGGCTCGCGCAGCGCATGGGCACGCGCCGGGTCGTAGCCGGCGAACTCGATAGGGATCTCGTCCGGCTTGCGGCCACAGGCGGCCAGTGCAGCGCTCAGCGCGCCCGCGCTGCCCGCTGCGAGGAACTCACGCCGCTTCATGGGCCTGCAGGGCAGCAGATACCGGACGCGTTTCCGCAGGTTCCATGCGGTTCTTCAGGCAGAAATGGCTGGAAAGGCGCATGGAACCTGCGGAGAGCATGTGTAGCGCCTAGCGCGCGGCGCGCCGCCACTCGGCCTCGAAGGTGCGCACCAGCACCTGCGTATCCAGCCGGTTGACCTCGGCCGCCACGCGATCCATGTCAGCCGGGAAGTTGAAGAGATCCGGCACCCGCTCGGCGGTGAGGAACTTCAAGCCCGCCGGCACGGAGGACGGTGGCGCGTACCGGCGGTGGCCGCCGATGACAAAGCCCCATTCGCCAAAGCTTGGCACCGGGGCGTGATAGGGCGCGGTGGCCAGACCTGCCGCTTCTAGGGTGGTGACGATCGTCCAGAACGCCTTGCGCGCATGCAGGGGGCTGGTGGCCTGCACCGCCACAAAACCGCTTTGCGACAGATGCCGCGCCACCGCCTCGTAGAACGTGACCGTGTACAGCTTGCCCAGCGAGAAGTTGGACGGGTCCGGCAGGTCGATGATGATCGCGTCGAACATCTCCTTGCTGGTATCCAGCCAGACGAAGGCGTCCTCATTGATGACCCGCACCTTGGGGCTCTTGAGTGCGCCATCGTTCAGGGTGGACAGGAAGGGATGGTCGCGGAACAGCTCGGTCATGCGCGGATCCAGGTCCACCAGGGTGATCTGCTCCACATTCGGGTAGCGCAGGATTTCGCGTGCCGCCAGGCCATCACCCCCGCCGAGTACCAGCACGCGCTTTGCGCCGGGCAGCGCGCTCATGACCGGATGCACCAGCGCCTCGTGGTAGCGGTATTCGTCGCGCGAGCTGAACTGCAGGTTGCCGTTCAGGTACAGGCGCACGTCGTCCCGGTGGCGCGTGATCATGATGCGCTGATACAGCGTGCTCTCGACATGGATGATGTCGTTGCCGTACATCAGCTGCTCAGTGCGAGTGGACAGCCAGTTCGAACCCACCAGGCCCGCCGCGCAAAACGCCGTGGCGGCAAATGCACCCAGCCACCACAGACCGATGTTGCGCAGCTCCTTGCGGAACAGCCACACGCAGCCCACACCCACCAGCGCATTGATGAGGCCGAAGAAGAAGGCGCCCCGGATCAGACCCATCTGCGGCACCACCACCAGCGGAAAGGCCACGCTCACCGCCAGCGCACCCAGGTAGTCAAAGGTCAGCACATGACTGACGAGATCCTTGAGCGACAGGCGCTCCGACAGAATCCGCATCACGAGCGGAATCTCCAGCCCTGTGAGAATGCCCAGCAGCGCCACCGTGAGATACAGCGCCACCCGGAAGCTGTCTGGCGCAAAGGCGAACAGCAGGGACAGGCCCGCCGTGGCCGCACCGCCAAACACGGCAATCAGGATCTCGATGCGGATGAAATTCTCGATCTCGCGATCCAGAAACCGGCTCATGGCACTGCCGATGCCCATGGCAAACAGATAGGTGCCAATAACTGTGGAGAACTGCAGGATCGAGTCGCCGAGCACGTAGCTGGCCAGGGCTGCGGCGAGCAGCTCGTAGGCCAGGCCGCAGATGGCGACAACGAAGACCGATGCGAGCAGCGCCAGGGCGACGCCGCGCTGACGGGTGGCGTGCTCGTCGGCGGATGAATCAGCAGACACCTGGTTCAAGCGTGCGAAGCCTCTTTCAAGCGAGCCTCGCCGACTCGTGCTCGCCTGGAGAAATGAAAACTAAGAAGCAGTCCGGCAAGCCCAGGGACTGCAATGGCAAGCAAAGCGCAAACGCGAGCGTTGTCCAGTTCCAAAGCCCTCGCGACCCGATACACGACCCAAGCTTGAGCCAGCCAAGACGCCGCAATGAACAGAAAATTCACAGCGATCCAACTGGGTGCTCCCGGAGTTGCAACATGACCCGAGTGGAAGGCGGAATAAATCTGAGTCGCGCCGACGATCATCGGAGTGACCAGTACACGCATGGCAGCAATCATCCGGTTGACTTCAACCAACGTCACTTATGCCCCCCGCCAAACCCGCCGCTTGACCCGCGTGAATACGAGCTGCCCGAGGACGACGAGCAGTTCTCGTAGCGCGGGTCGCAGTCGCGACGCAGGCTGAGCAGGATGATGATGATCAACACAACAATCGCGATCAGGATGATCATCCCGCAGCCGATGCCGGCACTCGCGCCCGAGCCGGGCGGTACGGCGCCAAAAGCTGGTGTGCCATGCGAGCCGCCGGCCTCCGGCACGTTCACGCCAAAGGCCTTGGAGAGCGCCGCGCCGGTGGTCTTGGTCAGCTTGGTCCACGTCACCTCATTGCCGGTGCGCTCCATGCTGATGTCGGAGTCGCCCATGCGGAAGGTCTGGTACCAGGCCTTGTCGCCCTGCTTGGCGCGCCAGCTGAATTCGCCCAGCACGTAGTCGGTGACCGCCGTGCCGTTCTCGACGAGGTTGTAGCCCTTGCCCTCGTACACCACGGCACCGCCGGAGCGCTGCTCCGGTGTGGTACCGGTGAGCTCGCCGATCTTCCAACCATCCTCGCCGCAGGTCAGCCAGACGTACTGCCCGGTCTTCTCCTCCAGGGCGACATATTCGTCCCAGAAGTAGCGCTCGCCGTCCTCGACCACATAGCGCTGCAGGAAGCCGACAATCTGCAGCTTGCGACCATCGAGCGCGCCCTTTTGCCCAATCGGCAGCGGCGGTTCGATGACCTCCGCGCCGCTGTACTTGGCCAGCAGGGCCACGCCGCCCTGCTCCACGCCCACGGTGCTGTGGCAGCTGCTGCAGGTGATCGACTTGGTGTCTGCGCGCTGGATGGTGATGCCGGCACCGCAGTTGGGGCAGTCCACGGTGCGCGTTCCGCCCTTGCCGATCTCCTTGACGCGCACGTCGCGCAGGCCGCTCATCTTGAGCTCGGCAAAGGGCACGTCGCGGCCGATGAAGACTCTGGGTGCGCCCGAGTCTGCTTCTTCAACCGCGTTGGGGTACTCCAGCGTGGCAAAGACGTTGTGGCCGACGCCGCGCAGATCCACCACCGGCACCTTGGTGCCCGGCTCGATCTTGAAGGGCAACTCGCCCTGCCCGCCCACGAGTTGCGCCTGCGTCAGGTAGGCGACTTCGTAGCGATTGCCTTCGATCGCGATCTGCTGACCAGGCCGCAGCTCCATGAAGCGCGGCAGGCTCGCGCCCGCGCCTTCGCGCTCGATGACCATAGTCGAGCGGCCATTGAGCTCACTGAGCCAGCCGCTGCGGCCGTTATCAAAGAGCACATGCCACTCGTTCCAGCTGCCGTCCTCGTAGCTGAACTGGGTACGGCCGACCACCTGGAAGTTCTGCTGCAGGAAGGTGCCGGAGGCGCCGATCTGCACGGGCGAGGCGTCGTCGAGCAGCTGGGCCATCTTGCCCATGAGCTCGAGCTGGTCGTCCTTGCGCACGACCGTGGAGGAGCAGTATTCGCAGACGGCGTAGGTCGAGACCGAAGACTTGAAGGTCACCGGTGCGCCGCAATTGGGGCAGGCTGCGCGATACACGCCGTGGGGTCCCTGATTCAGTGTTCTAGGTGGACGAAGGCCCGCGCATCAGCGCGGGCCTAGATTTCATGCGGTTCTTCAGGCCAAAACGGCTGGAAATCCGCATGGATACTGCGGAAAGCACTTTCAAACGTGCTTCTGCTTCAAACCAGCTTCTTCAGCAGCTCTGCCTTCTTGGCCGCGAACTCTTCCTCGGACAGGATGCCCTTGGTCTTGAGGTCGTGCATCTTCTCGAGGGTTGCCATCACGTCTTCCGGCTTCACTGTGGCTGCGGGCGCTGCAGCGCCACCGGCTGCAGCCGCAGCCGCCGCCTGGTTCTGCGCGCTCATCGGATTCATGGCGCCTGCCATCCCCTGAGCCATCATCTGACCCATGGCCAGGCCGATGCCCATGTCCGCCGCCGTGCCCGCAATACCGCCGCCAGGGTTGGCGGCAGCCACGGGGATGGCAGTACCCGTTTGGTACTTCAGGAACTGGTCCATATTGCCGACCATGTTCATGCCGATGCGCTTGTCCAGAATCGCTTGCAGCTCTTCCGGCAGGCTGATGGAGGCGACCTGCACCTGGTCCAGCGCCAGACCCAGGCGCTCGAACTTGGGTACGAGGTTTTCCTTCAGCAGGTTGCCGAACTCTTCCTGATTGGCAGCGAGGTCCAGGAACGGAATGCCCGAGGAGCCGCACATGTCGGCAATGCCGGTCAGGAACATGGTGCGCAGCTGACCGTCGAGATCATCGACGGTGTAGACGTCACGCGTACCGGAGACTTCCTGGTGGAACTTCTTCGGGTCGGCAATCTTGAAGGCGTAGTTGCCGAAGGCGCGCAAGCGCACCATGCCGAAATCCTTGTCGCGGATCGTCACGGGCTGTTGCGTGCCCCACTTGCGGTCCAGCTGCAGGCGGGTGGAGAAGAAGTAGACGTCGCTCTTGAACGGGCTCTCGAACAGCTTGTCCCAGTTCTTGAGGTACGTGAGGATGGGGATGGTCTGCGTCGTGAGCTTGTACATGCCCGGGGCGAAGGCGTCTGCGGCCTTCCCCTCGTTCACGAACACGGCCATCTGGCTCTCACGCACGGTGAGGCTGGCGCCGTACTGGATTTCCATGTCGGCCATCGGGAAGCGCCACGACAGCACGCCATTGCTGTCCTCCGTCCACTGGAGGATGTCAATGAACTGTTTCTTGATGAATCCCTTGAGATCGAACATGGCGGCGCGTCCTTTCTGTACGTGAATGCGGCCGGTGCGCAAGGTGATGCGCGCAATGGCGACGTTATAGCGCCGGGTCCTGCGCCTGCGTCAGCGCGCCGCGATGAATTGCCCGCTTTTCGGTATGAAGGGGCCCAAAAGCCGCCAGAAGCCGATCGATCAGCGCGTGGGCCTTGGCGGAGTTGTCTTCGGTCAGGTTGCACACATAGGCATCGAGCGTAACGGCCGCCAGCTCCGGCCAGGTATGCAGAGCCAGATGCGATTCCGCCAACAGCACGGTGCCCGTCACCCCGCCCGGCTGCCCCTCGTGCGGCGGGAAGGTGTAGAAGATGGCGTCCAGGGCCTGCAGGCCGGCTGCCTTCACGGCGCCTTCGGCCAGGGTGCGCAGCTGCGCCGCATCGGTCATCAGCGTGGACTCGCAGCGGCAGTCATGCAACTCGGCCATGAGATGCAGTCCGTTCATGCTGAGCCCTTCATGCAACAAGCTCCTCGGCGCGCGCGTCGTCCTGCTCCTCACCGCTCTGCAGGGCCCACATGCGGGCAAAGGCGCCGCCTGCACTCACCAGTTCGTCGAAGCGGCCGCGCTCGATCACCCGACCCGCCTCCATCACCACGATCTGATCAGCATCCACGATGGTCGACAGGCGATGCGCGATCACGAGCGTGGTGCGGTCGGCCGAGATCGCCTTGAGCTGGGCGGCGATGGCCTGCTCGGTGCGCGAATCGAGCGCCGAGGTGGCTTCATCGAAGATCAGGATCGGCGGGTTCTTCAGCAGGGTGCGGGCAATCGCCACGCGCTGCTTCTCGCCACCGGAGAGCTTCAGGCCACGCTCGCCCACGACCGTGTCATAGCCCTGCGGCAGGCTCTGGATGAAGTCGTGGATCTGCGCGGCCACTGCAGCGGCTTCGATCTCGCTCTGTGTCGCGCCCGGTTTGCCGTAGGCAATGTTGTAGGCAATCGTGTCATTGAAGAGCACGGTGTCCTGCGGGACGATGCCGATCGACTTGCGCAGGCTCTCCTGGGTCACGCTGCGGATGTCCTGGCCGTCGATCCGCAGCGCACCCTGGTTCACGTCATAAAAGCGGAACAGCAGGCGCGCCAACGTACTCTTGCCCGCACCGCTGGCACCTACCACGGCGCAGGTGGTGCCCGGTGCGATGCGCAGGTCCACACCCTGAAGGATTGGGCGCTCCGGGTCGTAGGCAAACCCCACCTGCTCGAAGACGATCTCGCCGCCGCTGACCTGGAGCGGCCGAGCGTCCGGCGCGTCGCTCACCTCGCGGTTCACATGCAGCAGATTGAACATGCGCTCCAGATCGGCCAGCGCCTGCTTGATCTCGCGATACAGCACGCCCAGAAAGTTCAGCGGAATGAAGAGCTGGATCAGGAAGGCATTGACCAGCACCAGATCGCCCACGGTCATGCGCCCGGCCTGCACGCCCACCACGGCCTGCCAGACCATCAGCGTGAGCGCGATTGCGATGATGAACTGCTGCCCCGCATTGAGCAGATTGAGCGATTGCTGGCTGCGGATGGCGGCGGCCTCGCTCTTCTTGAGGGTTTCGTCATAGCGCTCGGACTCGAAGCGCTCGTTGTTGAAGTACTTGACCGTCTCGAAGTTCAGCAGCGAATCCACCGCCTTGCTCTGCGCGCGGGTCTCCAGCTCATTCCATTCGCGGCGCATCTTGGTGCGCCAGTTGGTCATGCTCACGGTGTAGATCACGTAGGCCGTGAGGCTGCCGGCCACGATCGTGGGAAACACCCAGCCGAACTTGTGCGCGAGGATGCCGATCACCAGGCCCAGCTCGATGAACAGCGGGAAGATCGAATACAGGGTGTAGGAGATCAGCGTGGACACGCCGCGCACGCCATGGTCAATCTCGCGCGTGACCTGCCCTGTGCGGCGGGAGAGATGAAAACGCAGCGACAGGCTGTGCAGGTGGTCAAAGGACTGCCGCGCCAGTGTGCGCACCGCCCGCTGCGTGACATTGATGAAGAAGAACTCGCGCAGCTCCTGGAACAGCGAGGTCATCAACCGCGCGGCGCCGTAGGCCAGCACCAGCGCAAAGGGCACGGCAACCAGCATCGAGACCCCGGGCAGGGTAAGCCGGTCCACGATGTCCTTCAGGATCAGCGGCACGCCCACGTTCGCAAACTTGGCCGCGATCAGGCAGGACAGCGCAAACGCCACCCGGCCCTTGTAGGCCATGAGGTAGGGCAGGAGCGAGCGGATCACCGCCCAGTCGGACTGGTGGCGGTTTTGAGCGGGAGCAGCAGGTTCTAAGCGAGTGGCAGCGCGGCGCATAATCGCCTGCATTATCGGTGGGTCAGGAATCGAGCTTGGGGGCGAGCGTGAGTTTTCAAGGCAAACACATCATCATCACCGGCGCCTCCGAAGGCATCGGCGCAGAACTGGCGCGGCAGCTCGCCGCCGAGAAGCCCCGCCTTACCCTGGCCGCACGCCGTCTGGACAAGCTTGACGCCGTGGCTGCCGAGTGCCGCGCACGCGGCGCAGAGGTGCTCACGGTGCGCTGCGACGTGGGCATGGAGGCCGACTGCCGCGCGCTGATTGCCCAGAGCACGGAACGCTTCGGAGCCATCGACGCGCTGGTGAACAACGCCGGCATCTCCATGCAGGCGCGCTTTGACGCCATTCCGGACACGCGCATCTACGACGACCTGATGCGCATCAACTTCATGGGCGCGGTGTGGTGCACGCATGCCGCGCTGCCTGCGCTCAAGCAGACGCGCGGCCTCTTGGTGGGCGTGAGCAGCCTGGCGGGCCTCGTGGGCGTGCCCGAGCGCAGCACCTACTGCGCCACCAAGCACGCCATGGCCGGCTTCTTTGATGCCCTGCGCATCGAGCTCGCTCCCGAGGGCGTGGATGTGCTGATGGTCTACCCCGGCGTAGTGGCCACGCAGATCCGCCAGCATGGCTGGAACGAGCGCGGCGGGGCGCTCGGCTACAGCGGCCTGGACGAAGCCGGCGCCATGAGCGTGGAAGAATGCGCGGCCCAGATCGCCACCGCCATGCGCGGCCGCAAGCGCGAGCTCGTCATGACCGCCAAGGGCAAGCTCGGCCGCTTCATGAAGCTCATCGCACCCGGCCTGGTGGACAACATGGCGCGCGCCGCGCTGAACAAAGAACGCCCAGGCCAACACTGAAAGCACCTACCCAAGCCATGACCGACCACCACACCTCCCTGCCCGCCGGCAAGATGCCCGTGCTGCGCGTGATGCCCATGCCCTCGGACGCCAATATTCACGGCGACGTGTTCGGCGGCTGGATCATGGCGCAGGTCGACATTGCCGGCAGCCTGCCGGCCGTCAAGCGCGCCAACGGCCGCGTAGCCACCATCGCCGTGACCAGCTTCACCTTCAAGCAGCCGGTGTTCGTGGGCGATCTGCTGAGCTTCTATGCCGAGGTGGTCAAGACCGGCAACACCTCGATCACGGTGCACGTGGACGTATACGCCGAGCGCAACCGGCTGGATACGGAGGTCGTGAAGGTCACCGACGCTGAGCTGGTCTATGTGGCCACGGATGAGTCCCGCAAGCCGCGGCAGCTGCCGCCGCTTCAGGCTTGAAATGAAATATCATTTTCGGACAGAATTTTGCTTCAACCGAAAAGGCTGATTTCCTCAAATTTCATGCGGATCTCTGCCGATGTATTAACATTTTTCAATCAATATCGGCCAGAATTAGTCAAGTTCGTGCTATCTCCGCAGCTTGCGGCCGATCAATGCACGGACAGTCGGCGCGATCTACGCTGAACCCATCGCAGACCGGCGCGGGCTGCATCCCGGCCCGGCCGCACAGACGGAGGAGCCCGCCATGTTCAAGCGTTTCCTGATCCCCACCGACGGTTCCGAGCGCTCGCTGTCCACCGCCCGCGCGGCCCTGGCGCTCGCCAAGGAATCCGACGCCACCGTCCATGTGGTGTCCGTCTACGACCCCGTCCCCGTCACCATGATGGCCGAGTACCCCCTGCCCACCATGAACGACTACCAGGACGTGCTCAAGGCCCAGGCCCAGAAGGCGGTGGACAGCGTGAAGGCGCTGGCCGACGCAGAGCAGGTGGCCTGCGCCTGCACCGTCATGGCCAGCGGCCTGACCTACCAGGCCATCATCGACACCGCCAAGCAGCACGGCTGCGACCTCATCGTCATGGCCAGCCACGGCCGCCGCGGCATCGGCGCCATGCTGCTGGGCAGCGAGACCCAGAAGGTGCTGACGCACTCGGATATTCCGGTGTTGGTGTATAGATGATCGTCGCCCGGGGCTGAACCCATATTTGCAGATGACCACGCCAACACCAGACGAGAAGGGCTACTACCGAATCGATCAAGAACCGATCACCCCAGTGATCGAGTTACTTCGAACGCTCGAGACGATCCCGAAGCTTTCGATCACCGGTATTCAGACCGTCGGCATTGACCACGCGCGAGAGATGCGCCGCCTGAAGGCAGTCGACCAAGTCTGGCTTTGGTGTAACACGACACGAGACGCGCTGTCAGAACTCGTGATGCTGCCGGGCCTCCGGGTACTTGACGTTCTTTCCTTGGAAGGCTCAGCCCGGCTTTCGGGCTTTTCCCACGCGACTGCGTTGGAAGAGGTTCGGATCAATCACTATCTAAAGGCGGAGGACGTCCTCGATGTGGCGGGATGCAGCACAATCAAAGAACTCGGTATCCAAAGCGCGACCCTTACACCCGCGGTTGTAGACGCGCTGATTGCCCTGCCGAACCTCGCGTCTTTGGATGTTGAGGGCACGAATCTCGACGACCCAATGCTTGAGTGCTTGTGCAGCAAGCGTTCGCTGACCCAGCTTGACATCGGAGCAACCGCCATCACGCGACGCGGCCTTACGGCAGTGTGTGCGTCGATGCCGCAACTACACAGCCTTGACCTGTGGTCGACCAAGCTCACACTCGATGACCTGCAATTGCTGACCAAGCTACCAAAGTTGGAGTACCTCTCGGTCGGCGACTTGGAAGGCTTGTGCGATTGGGATCAAGTGCTTCTGACTAGGCTGCTGTTGGATCTCCCGGCACTAAAGCGAGTTTGGATTGACGGCGTGGAGATTGACAACGCACATCGAGAGATGCTCTCGACCAAGCTTGAACGCGTCATGGTGACCTGATCGCATCAAGCACTTACTTGCTCGATGCAATGCGTCAAGTGTTCTGCCAAGCGCTGCGCCACCCGCGCATACAGCGCAGGCCCCGGATGGAACCCATCCTCGCTCATGAGCTTCGGGTCCATCACGCCATCCATGGAACAGTGGCTGACCAGATCGGCTCGGCGCTCGGCCCAGCGTGCCTGAGCGCGGTTGTTGCGCTCGGCCATCAGGCCGGCCCACCAGGCGAGGGGGTGCGGCACGCTGGGAAACTGGTCGATTGGCGGCAGTGAGGGGAATACCACCTGCCGGGCACCCGTGCGTTCGCGCAGCAGCCGGGCGATGCGCTCGCGGTAGAGCAGCGCGCGGTGCAGGGGCACCTGCTTGGTGATGTCATTGACCCCGGTGATGACGATGGCCACGTCCAGCGCTGGCAGGGCCTCGGCGGCGAGCATCTCGTAGGTCTGGATGGAGGTGTTGCCCGTGCGGGCGATGAGCTGCCACTCCA
This sequence comes from Piscinibacterium candidicorallinum, assembly GCF_047549485.1. GTDB lineage: Bacteria > Pseudomonadota > Gammaproteobacteria > Burkholderiales > Burkholderiaceae_C > Piscinibacterium > Piscinibacterium candidicorallinum. The sequence goes on from NZ_CP180191.1 coordinate 3,454,859, forward strand.
CGCGGCCGCCAGTCTGGCGGGCAAGCTGCTCCGCAAGCGGCACGATGATGGCTTCATCCTGGGTGCGGGCGCCCACGCCCGCAGCGCAGGAATCACCGGCCAGCAGCAGTCTGAGTGTGTGCGGACCGCGCCCGGCTGCACCAACGCGGGGCCCGTCGGCCTCCGGCAGCTCCAAGGCGGTGCGGCGCAGGTAGTTGGCTTGAGTAACGAGCACCGGCTTCAGGGCGGTGCGTGCAGCGGCATAGAGCATGGCAGGCCTCCGTCACACGGCCCGCCCCCTGATGTGCTTCGTGCGCTCCTTTTTGACTGTCTCCACCGCGCAGGCCGTGCACACACTGTATGCATCGGCCGTGCCAGGTGACCATCCGGGATGCCCCGGAATCACCTTCCGTTACATCCCGGTCGGGCTCAACCGAAGCGGGAAAAGTCCGGCTTGCGGCGCTCGAAGAAGGCCGTGGAGGCTTCCTTGAATTCCTCGCTGCGCAGCAGCTTGCCGAATTCGGCGGCCTCGGCGGCGATGGTTTCATCCACCAGCTTCTTCTGCGCAGCGCGCATCAGGCGCTTGGTGGTGCGCACGGAGCTTGGCGGCAACAGGTTGAAGCGCTCGGCGCGGCCCTGGGCATAGGCTTGCACTTCTTCAGGCGGCAGCACGCGGTTGACGAGGCCCATGTCCATGGCTTCCTGGGCGGTGAAAGGCTCGCCGAGCAGCAGCTTCTCGGCCGCGCGCACGTGGCCGATGGTGCCGGGCACCAGCAGGCTGGAGGCGTATTCGGCGCACAGACCCAGGCTCACGAAGGGCATGGAGAATTTGGCGTTGTCGGCGGCGTAGACCAGATCGCAGTGCAGCAGCAGGGTGGTGCCGATGCCCACGGCTGCGCCATTGACGGCGGCCACGACGGGCTTCTCGGCCTCCTTGAGCGCCTTCATGAACTGGAACACGGGCGAGTCCAGCCCGGCCGGCGGCTTCATCATGAAGTCTTCGAGGTCGTTGCCGGCGGTGAAGATCTCTGGCTGACCGGCGATCAGGATGGCACGCACACTCTTGTTGTCCTGGGCGTCCCAGAGCGCATCGCTCATGGCCTCGTACATGTCGGCCGTGATGGCGTTCTTCTTGGCTGGCCGCGCGATCTCGATGCGCGCAACGTTGTTGGTGATGCTGGTTTGGATGTAGGGCGTATCGCTCATTGCAGGTCTCTCGTTGGAATGCGCTTGGGCGTGGTGTGTTCAGAAGCTGGCCAGAAGCTGCGGGATTTTCGGCCAGAGCGTGGCGGCGAACTGCTCACGGAAGAAGCCGAAGTGGCCGATTCGGCGGGCGCCGACGTCCTGCGGCGCAATCCGCTCGATGCGCCGTGCACTGCCGGTATAGAAGTCCACCAGGGTCTGGGTGCCGCGCAGGGTCATCATCTCATCATCGGTGATGGACAAGGCCACCAGCGGAAACCTCGCTTTCGCAAATGCGTCGGCCAGTCCCGGCTCGGCACCCACGTGGTAGCGCGGATTCAGGCACCACTTGCGCCACTGCAGCATGACGCCGGCCGGCACATCGCCCACCTTCTTCAGGCGCCTGCCGGGGAAGTAGCCGAACAGGCGGGTGAACAGGGGCACGGCCACGTACCAGAAATACAGCACCACGCGCTTGGTGGGCGGGGCGTTGTCGCGCCAATAGCCGCTGCCGGCCGCCACCGACACCAGCCCGGCAATCCGGTCCTTGTTGCGCAGCATGCCCGGCAACTGCGCACCCAGGCTGTGGCCCACCACATACAGCGGCTGATCAGGCGAGCGCTCGGTCAGCAGGTCGATCATGGCCTCGTAGTCGCGCGCCCAGTCGAACAGGTCGGCCTTGAGCTGCGCCAGTGACCCTGCGGGGCGCGATGCACCCATGCCGCGGTAGTCGAAGGTGGCCACGGTATAGCCCCGCCCATGCAGCCATGCCGCAAAGGCGAAGTAGTAGTCCTGCTTCACGCCCATGGCGGGCGGGAGCAGCACAGCGCCCTGCGCCTGGGTGGCGTGCCACAGGTGGGCTCGCAGGGTCAATCCATCATCGGTCTGGACATCAATGGCTTGCATCATGCGCCTCCGGGAGGAAGAGATTGCGGCCGTCGTTCAACCAGGCGACCACGCGCGGCCAGAGCGTTGGTCCGTTGTCTTTTCTGAAGAAGCCCATGTGGCCGATGCGCGCCAGCCCCAGCGCCTGCGGCGCAAGGTGCGCACGCTGCACCGGCGCATTGCGGTAGTGGCGGTGCAGATCATCCACAGCCGGCCGCTGAATGGCCGCATCGTCCGTGAAGCTCAGGGCAAGCAGCGGGCAGCGCACGCGGTCAAACCGCGCCTGCATGTCATAGGCCGGATCGGCAAACCAGTAGTCACGCAGCTTGAGCCAGCGCGACCATTGCAGGGCCACGCCGCGCGGCAGGTTGCCCACCTTGCGGATCGGCTTGCCCGGAAAGAAGCCAAACAGACGCGTGTACAGCGGCATGGCCACGTTGCCGAGAAACCAGAGCGCCCGCCCGCTCCGCGGGTTCAGGCCGGGGTAGCCGCTGCCGCACGCCACGGTGAGCGCACGCTCAACCGAGAGCGCGGAGGCCGTCGCACCAAAGCTCATGCCGCCCAGGCTGTGCCCGACCAGATACACCGGTGCGCCATGGGCACGGCGCCGGGCTTCGTCGATGGCGGCGGAGACGTCCTCGCGCAGCCAGGTTTCCATGTCAGTGTCGCTGGCGCGAGCCTCGTGCGCCGTGCCTGACTCGATGCCGCGGTAGTCAAAGCACAGCGCGCCAAACCCCTCCTGCTGCAGATACTCGCAGAAGGCCGCGTAGAAGCGACGTGGGGTGGACAGCGCCGGGGCAACCACCACTACGCCGCGGGATGCATTGCCTCGGGGCGCGAACCACGTGGCCGAAACCGGGATGCCTTGAGGGCAGGAAATCCTGAGCTGATCCATGACTGACACCCCGCAACAGAGACAGACGGCCGTACTACTTTTGGCTCGCATTCATCTTTTCTGCCCGCGCCTTGGCCTCCGCGAGCGAGGGGACCCCGCGGGCTGCACGCATAGCGACGGTCACCGCAGACTCGTCGACCTGGTAGAGCTCTATCCGGCCGGACTCATTCATCTGGACGAATTGCGTCCCCCACCATTGCGGCTTTCCCTGCCGCATCAACAGCCGATCCCACGCAGCAGCCGTCAGCCAGGCCGCAGCTTTGTGGGTCGGCTTCAGCCGGGCGGCTACCGTCGCAAGCGAATAGGCAAGCTCCGCGTCTTCAAGCGAGTCGCCATGCTGGAAAACCAGCGCGGCAGCGTAAAAGTCGTCACTGGTTCTGGCTCGTCCAGTGTTCAGAACTTCAAGTACGCGGGCGCGGCGGGCCGCATCACGCAGGGCGACGACGGACCAGTCGATCTCGGCGGCGCTCCGTCGTCGATCTGCTTGGTCCGCGGCCACCAATTCCGCAAGCTCTGCGTCATTCTTCGGCGTCTCAGCGACAGCCGGCAGCATGGCGAGCGCCGCGACCGCGACGCCCAGAGAGAACATCGCAGGTCGCAGCGCCTTGAGCATGCTTACACCCGCTCGATGATGCCGGCGGCACCCATGCCGGTGCCCACGCACATGGTCACCATGCCGTACTTCTGGTTGGTGCGGCGCAGGCCATGCACCACCGTGGCAGCGCGGATGGCACCGGTTGCGCCCAGCGGGTGGCCAAGGGCGATCGCACCGCCCATGGGGTTGACCTTGCTCGGGTCCAGACCGAGGTCGCGGATCACGGCCAGGGACTGGGCCGCAAAGGCTTCGTTGAGCTCGATCCAGCCGAGGTCGTCCTGCTTCAGGCCGGCGGCGCGCAGGGCGGCCGGAATGGCCTCCTTGGGGCCGATGCCCATGATCTCGGGCGGCACACCGCGCACGGCAAAGCTCGTGAACTTTGCGAGCGGCGTGAGGTTGAACTGCTTGAGGATCTTCTCGCTCACGACGATCAGTGCGCCAGCGCCATCCGACATCTGCGAGCTGTTGCCGGCCGTGACGCTGCCCTTGGCGGCAAACACCGGGCGCAGCTTGGCCAGACCCTCGAGCGAGGTGTCGGCGCGGGCGCCTTCGTCCATGCTCACGGTCTTGGTCTTGACAGTGACATCACCCGTGGCGAGGTTGGGGAACTTCTCGATCACCTCGATCGGCGTGGTCTCGGCGCTGAAGTAGCCCGCGGCCTGGGCGGCCAGGGCCTTCTGGTGCGAGGCCAGCGAGAAGGCATCCTGGTCTTCGCGGCTGACCTTCCACTGCTGGGCGACCTTCTCGGCCGTCATGCCCATGCCGTAGGCGATGCCGACGTTCTCGTCCTTCTCGAAGATGTGCATGTTCATGCTGGGCTTGTTGCCCATCATCGGCACCATGCTCATGCTTTCGCAGCCGGCGGCGATCATCGCATCGGCCTCACCGACGCGGATGCGGTCGGCCGCCATGGCCAGGGCGGTGATGCCGCTGGCGCAGAAGCGGTTCACGGTCACGCCGCCCACGGTATTGGGCAGGCCGGCCAGCAGCACGCCGATGCGCGCCACGTTCAGGCCCTGCTCGCCTTCGGGAATAGCGCAGCCGACGATGGCATCCTCGATCACCTTGGGGTCAAGGCTGGGCACCTGGCCCAGTGCTCCGCGCAGTGCAGCGACCAGCAGGTCGTCCGGACGCAGATTCTTGAAGCTGCCCTTGGGCGCCTTGCCGATGGGGGTGCGGGTGGCGGCGACGATGTAGGCGTCTTGAACTTGCTTGCTCATGAGATTCTCCTTCGCGCCTTAGTTGCGGACGGGCTTGCCGGTTTGCAGCATGCCCATGATGCGTTCCTGGGTCTTGGGGTGGGTCAGCAGACCGCAGAAGGCCTTGCGCTCCAGGGTCATCAAATACTCCTCACTCACCATCGAGCCGGCTTCCACATCGCCGCCGCACATCACTTCGGCAATGGTCTTGCCGAGGTGGAAGTCGTGCGCGGAAATGAAGCCGCCGTCACGCATGTTGGTGAGCTGGGCCATGATCGTGGCCACACCGGCGCGGCCGGCCACCGGGAAGAGCTGCTTCATCGGCGGGCGGTAGCCGGCATCGTGCATGGCCTTGGCCTCGCGCACCGCCACGTACAGCAGTTCGTAGGGGTTGAAGACGACCTTGTCGCTCCACAGCAGGTAACCCATGCTGCGGGCTTCGAGCGCGCTCTTGGCCACGTTGGCCATGCCGGCATTCAGGAAGTACTTGGTCACGAAGGGCAGCAGCGGCACTGGCGTGGCGGCCGGTGCGGCGCTCCACTCCTCGGCGGCGCGGCGGGCGCCATAGGTCAGTCCGCCCGCGCCGGGGATCAGGCCCACGCCCACTTCCACCAGACCGATGTAGGTCTCGAGATTGGCCACACGGCGGTTGCAGTACACGGCCAGCTCGCAGCCGCCACCCAGGGCCAGGCCGCTCAATGCTGCCACGGTGGGCACGTTGGCGTAGCGCATGGCCAGCATGGCGTCCTGCAGCTTCTTCTCTTCGGGCTCGATGGCCTTGGCGCCGCCCTTCATGAAGGTGGGCAGCATGGCTTCGAGGTTGGCACCGGCTGAGAAGGCACCGCCGTCCAGGGAGGTCGGGCTCCACACCACGATGCCCTTGTAGGAGGCTTCAGCCAGGGCCACACCCTTGAAGATGGCTTCGGTGGCGCCCGGGCCGAGGGTGTTCATCTTGCCGCGCAGCGACAGGATCAGCACATCGGCCAGGCCGTCTTCGGCCAGGGTCCAGAGACGCGCTTCCTCGTTCTCGAACACCGTGTTGCCGGCGGTCTTGGGGTCGATCGTGGTCTGACCGAGCACGGGCGCGCGGAACACCTGGCGGCGGTACACCGGCAGTTCGCTCGCGGGCACGTAGGCCTTCTTGGTCACGGACCAGGAGCCGGCCGGCGTATGCACGCCGTCCACCTCGAACACCCAGGCGGGCAGCGGCTGGCTGGAAAGCGCCTTGCCGGCGGCAATGTCTTCCTTGATCCACTCGGCGACCTGCTTCCAGCCGGCAGCCTGCCACAGCTCGAAGGGGCCGAGCTTGTTGCCGAAGCCGAAGCGCATCGCAAAGTCCACATCGCGTGCGTTGTCGGCGATGGATTCGAGATGGATGGCGCAGTAGTGGAACGTGTCGCGCAGGATGGACCACACGAACTGCGCCTGCTTGTTGTCGCTCTCGCGCAGCAGCTTCAGGCGCTCGGCCGGGTCCTTCTTCTTCAGGATGCGGGCGACGGTTTCGTCGGCCTTGCCTCCACCGGCGACGTACCCGCCCGTGGCAAAGTCCAGACGCTGGATCTCCTTGCCAACCTTCTTGTAGAAGCCGGCACCGGTCTTCTGGCCCAGGGCACCTGCGGCGATCAGCCTGGCCAGGGGCTCGGGCGTGGCGAAGTGCGCGGCAAAGCTGTCTACAGACGCCGGCAGGTTGTCCTGCATGGTCTTGATGACGTGACCCATGGTGTCCAGACCGACCACGTCCGCCGTGCGGAAGGTGGCGCTCTTGGCGCGGCCGAGCTTCTCGCCGGTCAGGTCATCGACCACATCGACCGACAGGCCGAACTTCTGCGCCTCGGCAAAGGTGGCGAGGATGCCGAAGATGCCCACGCGGTTGGCGATGAAGTTGGGCGTGTCCTTGGCGCGCACCACGCCCTTGCCCAGGGTGCTGGTGAGGAATACTTCCAGCTGGTCGAGGATGTCGGCGCGTGTGGTGGCGGTGGGGATCAGCTCCACCAGGTGCATGTAGCGCGGCGGGTTGAAGAAGTGCACGCCGCAGAAGCGCGCCTTCAGTTCGCCTTCGAATCCATCGGACAGCTTGGTGATCGACAGACCCGAGGTGTTGGTGGCGAAGATCGCGTTCTCGCCGATGAAAGGCGTGACCTTCTTGTAGAGATCATGCTTCCAGTCCATGCGTTCGGCGATCGCCTCGATCACCACATCGCACCCCTTGAGCAGCTCGAGGTGCTCTTCGTAGTTGGCGGGCTGGATCAGATCAGCCAGCTCGGGCGTGCCCAGCGGTGCGGGCGAGAGTTTCTTGAGGTTGGCGATGGCCTTTTCAGCGATGCCGTTCTTGCTGCCTTCCTTGGCGGGCAGGTCGAACAGGATCACGGGCACCTTGGCATTGACGCAGTGCGCAGCGATCTGCGCGCCCATCACGCCGGCACCCAGCACGGCGACTTTCTTGACGATGAAGTGGCTCACTTCATTCTCCTGGATCGGTTTGAGGAGGGCTTTCCGCTTGTCCGGCGCGGCTCTTCAGGCACTTTGGCCTGAAGAGCCGCATGGATGCTGCATCCAGCCCTTGAAGTGCGGGCTTGCGCCGCGCTCAGAACAACTCTTCGGGCAGGGCCATCAGTGTGGCGCTGCCCGCACGGGCCTTGCGGATCTCGCCCGCGGTCTCGGGCAGCAGCTTGGCGAAGTAGAAGCGAGCCACGGCGAGCTTGGCGGTGTAGAACGGGTCGACCTTGTCGCCCTCGGCGTTGACCTTGTCGAGCGCAATCACGGCCATGCGCGCCCAGAAGTAGGCGTACACGAGGTGACCCACCACGCGCAGGTAGCTCACGGCGGCGGCGCCCACTTCGTCGGCATTGCCCATGGCCTTCATGCCCAGCTCCATGGTCAGCTTGGTGACCTTGTCGCCGATGTCGGCCAGGGGGTTCACGAACTCGGCGTACTGCTCCTTGGTGCCGTAGGTCTCGACGAACTCGGTGACCATCTTGCCGAACTTCTTGAGCTTGGCGCCGTTGTCCATCAGCACCTTGCGACCGATCAGGTCGAGCGACTGGATCGTGTTGGTGCCTTCGTAGATCATGTTGATGCGGGCATCGCGCACGATCTGCTCCATGCCCCATTCCTTGATGTAGCCGTGGCCGCCGAAGACCTGCAGGCAGTCGCTGGCGCAGGTCCAGCCGTTGTCGGTCATGAAGGCCTTCACGATCGGCGTCATCAGCGCCATCATGTCGCCTGCTTCCTTGCGGGCGTCTTCATCGGGGTGCTGGAACTGGATGTCCTGCTGCATGGCCACCCAGTAGCCAAAGGCGCGGCCGGCTTCGGCGTAGGCGCGCGCGGTCAGCAGCATCTTGCGCACATCGGGGTGCACGATGATCGGGTCGGCCGGCTTGTCGGTAGCCTTCGGGCCGGTCAGGCTGCGGCTCTGGATGCGGTCCTTCGCGTAGGCCACGGCGTTCTGGTAGGCCACCTCGGTCAGGCCCAGGCCCTGCATGCCCACGCCCAGACGCGCGCCGTTCATCATCACGAACATGGCGTTCAGGCCCTTGTTGGGCTCGCCCACGAGCCAGCCCGTGGCGCCTTCCAGCACCATCTGGCAGGTGCTGTTGCCGTGGATGCCCATCTTGTGCTCGATGCCGCCGCAGTAGATGCCGTTGCGTGCACCCACCGTGGCGCTCTCGCCCTCGCCCACCGGCAGGAACTTCGGCACGATGAACAGGCTGATGCCCTTGGTGCCGGCGGGTGCATCGGGCAGGCGCGCGAGCACCAGGTGCACGATGTTGTCGGCCATGTCGTGCTCACCGCTCGAAATGAAGATCTTGGCGCCGGTGATCTTGTAGCTGCCGTCGGCCTGCGGTTCGGCCTTGGTGCGCAGCATGCCGAGGTCCGTGCCGCAGTGCGGCTCGGTCAGGCACATCGTGCCCGTCCACTCGCCCGAACCCAGCTTGGGCAGGTAGAGCGACTTCTGGGCCTCGGTGCCGTGCACGTGCAGGCACTCATAGGCACCGATCGTCAGGCCGGGGTACATGCTCCAGGCCTGGTTGGTGGAGTACTGCATCTCATAGAAGGCAATCTGCAGCAGCGCGGGCAGGCCCTGGCCGCCATACTTCGGATCCAGCGCCAGACCCTGCCAGCCGGCCTCGCGGAACTGGTCGAAGGCTTCCTTGAAACCCTTGGGCGTCTTGACGGTGCGCGCGTCGCGGTCGAAGGTGCAGCCTTCGGCGTCGCCGCTCTGGTTGATCGGCAGCAGGACTTCGGCGCAGAACTTGCCGCTTTCCTCGAGCACCTGGTTCATGGTGTCGGCATCGACGTCCTTGAACGCGGGCATCTGCTGGTAAGTGTCCATCACCTTGAGCAGCTCGTGCAGGACAAACTGCTGGTCGCGCAAGGGCGGGGTGTACTTCTGCGTCATCGACTTGCTCCTCGGAGGATGGTCTTTGGTGATCGGGGTCAGGCGAATTCGGCTGCGCGACAGCTGCGCATCAACCGCTCGAAGCCGCGGCGGGCGCGCTCTACTGCGCCGGGCTGCTTCATGAATCGGGCGTCGTGATGCAGGGCCAAAATCAGGCCGTGCATTTCAAAGACGAGTTGTTTCGGATCGGTGTCATCGGCCAGGTGGCCCATCTCCACAGCCTGTGCGGCGGCCTTGGTCAGAGCCAGCTGCCAGGTGCGGATCATTTCGAAGAGCTCGTCGCGCACGGGGCCAGTACGCTCGTCGAACTCGACGGCGCCGCTGATGTAGATGCAGCCGGCGTCGATTTCATGCGTCACGCGCACCACCCAGTTCTCGAACAGGCGCGTCAGACGGGGCAGACCGCGCTTTTCCTCACGGATGGCCGGCATGAAGACCTCGTCCTCGAAGCGACGGTGGTACTCACGCACCACTTCGATCTGCAGGTCCTCGCGCGAGCCGAAGTGTGCAAACACGCCGCTCTTGCTCATCTGCATGCGGTCGGCCAGCAGGCCGATCGTCAGACCCTCCAGACCATCGCGGCTGGCCAGCTGCAGTGCAGCTTCCAGAATCGCGGCCTTGGTTTGTTCGCCTTTGCGCATGGTGTCTGAGGGGCTCGGTGAGCGGTGGAAGGGCGAGACGCCCAAAAAATTACGAACGGTCGTTCTATTCTATGCACGACGTTTTGCTTCACCGAAGGTAAAAAGCGCGCTTTAGGGTGAGGCTTCTATTGGTGCGCCGCAGCAGCCATGCGGTGTCACACGGGCTTCATCCTCAACAAGGCTCGGACCGAAAAGAGTCCCCGGAGACTGCCTTGGCCCACGCACCACGCACCGCCACAGCGCCCGCCACCCCTGCGATCGGTGGCATCCAATTTCCCACCGGCGCAGACGGCCAGCGCTCCAGCAGCGCCACCGGCAAAGCGATCTTCGGCGCGGCGCTGGCCGTGCTCGATGCACCCGCCGCCGCCTCGCTGCAAGCCGAACGCAACTGGCGCAAGCGCTACGCGCAGCACCTGCACCACCTCACCGCGGCCATGCTGGCGCAGCCCGAACAGACGGCCGCCGCCGCGCAAGCCGGACTGGACGCCACGCATGCCGCCTTTGTGTTCAGCCGCGACGGCGCCGAGCGCCCGCTGGCGCAGGCCATGGCGCAGCCGAGCTCGGCGCTCAAGACCAGCGAGATCCCGGGCCGCGCCGCGCCCGCGGGCTGGACGGTGCCGTACCGCGGCCAGTCACTGTCCGGCGACGCCCTTCGCCGCCAGATTGACGACTGGCTCGCGCGCGAGCTGCTCGAACCCGGCGCCGCCGCCGCACTGCACCGCGCCAGCGGCGAACCGGGCTGGTTCGACCTGCGCGACCGCAGCATCGCCCTGCTGGGCGCGGGCGCCGAGGCCGGCCCGCTGCGCTGGCTTACGGCCTGGGGCGCGCGCGTGGCCGCCATCGACCTGCCGCGTGAGGCGATCTTCACCCGCATTCGCAGTCTGGCCGAGCAGGGTGCAGGCACGGTGCTCGCGCCGCAGGCTGCCGAGGGCGCCGTACCCGGCGCAGACCTGCTGGCCGACACGCCCGAGCTGGCCGCGTGGCTCTGCGAGGTGTTTGCGCCACCGTCAGGCGAACTGGACCTGCTCGCCCTAGCCTATGCCGACGGCGAGCGTCACGCCCGTGTGGCGGTGGCGATGGACGCGCTGATCGCCGCCGTGCAGGTGCGGCACCCCAAGGCCGGCGTCGGCTTTCTGGCCACGCCGACCGACAGCTTTGCCGTGCCGCCGGAGGTGGCGGCTGCCGGGCGCGCACGCTGGGCGGCGCGCGGCGTCGGCGCCCGGCTGGCCCACGCCCTGTCTGCCGGGCAGGCCTTTGCACCGAACCTGACGGAATCGATCGACGTGGCAGGTCAGGCCTGGAGCATCACGGAGTGCAGCGTGCTGCAGCAGGGCCCCAACTACGCCCTGGCCAAGCGCCTGCAGCATTGGCGTGCCCTGGCCAGCGCGGCGGCTGGCCGGGCGGTGTCCATCAACGTGGCGCCCAGCACCAACACCTGGTCCGTGGTGAAGAACCGGCTGCTCGCGGCCGGGTTTGCGGGTGCAGACCTCTTCGGTGTGGAAGTCTTCGAGCCGGAGACCACCAACGCGCTGATGGCCGCGCTCTGGGTGCATGACCTGCGCACCCGGAGCGCGCCGAGCGCGGCAGCGGCCCGACCGGCCGTGGGTGCAGCACACCCGCTCGCACTGCTGTCGCACCAGAGCTTCCACGGCGGCCTTTGGCGGCTGCCCTACGTACCGGCGAGCGCGCTCGCCGTGGCGGCGCTGGCCGGGCTGGCACGGGGCAGAAAACATTAATCATTTTCGGCCACGAATAGCCGAAACGGTACACAACTGGCTTTCCTCTTGCAGAGTGCGGATCGCCGGCCGTTGGTGCTGCAGAAGTAGGCCGAAAAAATCCGTTTTCGGACACAGTTAAGCAAAAGAGCCGGTTTCCCGGCTCTTTGTCGTGCACTGCAACAGTGCCGCCGCGCGTCAGTGCTGCATCACTTCTTGAGCGAATCGCGGATCTCGCGCAGCAGCAGCACGTCTTCGGGCGTCGCAGGCGGCGGCGCAGAGGGATCAATGCTGAGGTTGCCCTTGGCCTTGTTGAAGGCCTTGACCATCCAGAAGATCACGAAGGCCAGGATCACGAAGTTGATCAGGATCGTGATGAAACTTCCCCAGGCGAAGATCGGCACGCCCGCCTTGCTCAAGGCGTCGTAGGTCAGCGCCACAGCCTTGCCGTCCTTGTCCACGGCCTCGCCGAGCAGGATGAACTTGTTTGTGAAGTCTGCCTTGCCGCCCATGATCAGGCTGACGATCGGCATGATGATGTCCTTCACCAGCGAATCGACGATCTTGCCGAAGGCGCCGCCAATGATGACGCCCACCGCGAGATCGACCACATTGCCCTTGAGGGCGAAATCGCGAAACTCCTTCACCATGCCCATGGCCTGTCCTCCGTTGCTGTTTGATTGACCTTCGGCGAGGCGGAACGCGAGTGGACGGCGTTGCACCTGGCGCAGCGAGCGTAGCGCCGGTGCGCCCGTTCGCCGCAGTGCGAATTGATAACGATTGCAATCACCCGGTCGACCGCCTGCGCAGCATCACACATTTTGCAGTTGCTGCGGGGCGATCGGCGCGAACCTCGCTCGCCTGAACGCGAAGCGATGGCTGGCCCTCGCCCTCCGGCAAGACAGCCGCCGCGTCGGCAAGCCGCACCTGCCGCCGGGAGCGGAAAAGGTGCTTCCATTACAATCTTCGATTGCTGGAGTGGATCACTCCGCTCATCCAAAACACAGGGAAACCCTATGAGCGACGCTGTTGATAGCGCTGCGGCCGTCCCGGCTGGCGCTGCCGAAGTCGACACCTCCAAACGCAATGCGCTGATCGCCACCGGTGTGGTGGGTGGTCTGGGCGTGTGCGGTGTAGCGGTGCCGTTTGTCTCCACCTTCGCCCCTTCGGAGCGCGCCCGCGCAGCCGGCGGCCCCGTGGAAGTGGACATCAGCGCGCTGCGCCCGGGCGAAATGCAGCTCACAGAATGGCGCGGCAACCCGGTCTGGATCCTCAAGCGCACACCGGAAATGATGCAGTCGCTCGCCAAGACGGAAGGCGAGGTGGCTGACCCCAAGAGCGAGCGCTTCTATCAGTTGCCCACGCCGGACTACGCCGCCAACCAGCATCGCTCGCGCGAAGACAAGAAGGACGTGCTGATTGCCGTGGGCATCTGCTCGCACCTGGGCTGCTCGCCCTCGCGCAAATTCGAGCCGGGTGATCCTTCCGTGCCCGCCACCAATTGGCAGGGTGGCTTCCTGTGCCCGTGCCATGGCTCCACGTTCGACCTTGCTGGCCGGGTCTACAAGAACAAGCCGGCTCCGGTGAATCTGGATGTGCCGCGTCATATGTATCTGTCCGACACGAAGATCGTGATCGGTCGCGACGAGAAGGGTGAGGCTTGATCATGGCAACCTGGAAAGAAGCGCCGGCCAACGCCAGCCTGCAGGAAAAGGCCCTGACCTGGGTCGACAACCGCTTCCCGCTCTCCAAGCTGTACAAGGAGCATCTCTCCGAGTACTACGCGCCGAAGAACTTCAATTTCTGGTACTTCTTCGGCTCGCTCGCCCTGCTGGTTCTGGTGATCCAGATCGTCTCGGGCATCTTCCTGGTGATGCACTACAAGCCGGACGCCTCGCTGAACAGCTCGGGCATCCCGGTGGCCTTCGCCAGCGTCGAATACATCATGCGCGACGTACCCTGGGGCTGGCTGGTGCGCTACATCCACTCCACCGGCGCCTCGATGTTCTTCGTCGTGGTCTACATGCACATGTTCCGCGGCCTGATCTACGGCAGCTACCGCAAGCCGCGCGAGCTGATCTGGATCTTCGGCTGCGCCATCTTCCTGTGCCTGATGGCCGAAGCCTTCATGGGCTACTTGCTGCCCTGGGGCCAGATGTCCTACTGGGGCGCACAGGTGATCGTGAACCTGTTCTCGGCCATCCCGATCATCGGCCAGGACCTGTCGATCTTCATCCGCGGCGACTTCGTGGTGTCTGACGCCACCCTGAACCGATTCTTCAGCCTGCACGTGATCGCCATCCCGCTGGTGCTGCTGGGTCTGGTGGCGGCGCACATCATCGCGCTGCACGAAGTCGGCTCGAACAACCCGGACGGCGTCGAGATCAAGAAGGACATCAATCCGGAAACCGGTCGCCCGCGCGACGGCATCCCCTTCCACCCCTATTACACGGTGCATGACATCCTGGGCGTGGCCGTGTTCCTGATCATCTTCTCGGCGATCGTGTTCTTCGCACCCGAAATGGGCGGTCTGTTCCTGGAGTGGAACAACTTCATCCCGGCCGACCCGCTGACCACGCCGGCGCACATCGCCCCGGTCTGGTATTTCACGCCCTTCTACTCGATGCTGCGCGCCACGACCTCGGCGTTCATGCCGGTGCTGTGGGTGTTCCTAGCGTTCTGCACCTGGCTGGCCTGGACCCGCTCGAACCTGCCCAAGATCGTGAAGCTCGGATTTGCCGGTCTCACCGCCCTGATGTTCTTTGCCTTCGGCGTGCCGGGGATCGTGATCAACATGCTCGGCGGCGACGCCAGCAAGATGGGCATGCTCGGCATGATCCTGCTGGGCATCGACGCCAAGTTCTGGGGCGTGGTCGTGATGGGCGCCTCCGTCATGATCTTCTTCGCCCTGCCCTGGCTGGACTGCTCGCCGGTCAAGTCGATCCGCTACCGCCCGACCTGGCAGAAGTATCTCTACGGCGCCTTCGTCGTGTGGTTCCTGATCCTCGCGGTGTGCGGCCTGCTGCCCCCGCAGGACTTCCGCAACCTGCTCTCGGCCGTCGGCACCCTCTTCTACTTCGGCTTCTTCCTGCTGATGCCCTGGTGGAGCGAGATGGGCGAATTCAAGCCCGTGCCGTCCCGCGTGACCTTCGCAGCCCACTGAGCACCGACCAGGCCCTGGGAGTCTGACAAGAATGAAAAAACTGTTGATGATCCTCGCCCTGGCAGCTGCCCCGCTGCTGGGCCACGCGGCCGGTTCCGGCTTCCCGCTGGATGCCGCACCGAATCGCTCCACCGATCTGGCTGCACTCCAGAACGGCGCCAAGCTGTTCGTGAACTACTGCCTGAACTGCCATAGCGCCAGCATGATGCGCTACAACCGTCTGCGCGACATCGGCCTGACCGAGGAGCAGATCAAGCAGAGCCTGCTGTTCACCGCAGACAAGGTCGGCGAGCCGATGAAGATCGCGATGAACCCGAAGGACGCCAAGGAATGGTTCGGCAAGACGCCGCCGGATCTGTCCCTGATCACGCGCGCCAAGTCCTCGATCGCGCCGCCCTTCAAGGGCGAGGACTACGTCTACACCTTCCTGCGCACCTACTACCGCGACGCTGCGATCCCGCACGGCTGGAACAACCTGGTCTTGACCAACGCCGCCATGCCGCACGTGTTCTGGGAGCGCCAGGGTCCCCGCGAACTGACCAAGGTCGAAATTCACCACGCCACCAACGACAAGGGCGAGCACAAGTGGGAACGTGTCACCACAACCTATGACGTGCGCGGCCAGAAGACCGTGGCCAAGGAAGAGATTCCGCCGATCGCCGGCCAATACCAGGCCTTGACCGTGAAGTGGGACGCCAAGGACCCGGCCGCGGCCGCCCAGTACGACAAGGACATGGCTGACCTCGTCGGCTTCCTGAAGTACATGTCTGACCCCAGCGCCAATCAACGCCAACGCCTCGGCGTGTGGGTGCTGCTGTTCCTGGGCATCTTCGCCGTGGTTGCCTGGTGGTTGAACAGCGTTTTCTGGCGCGATATCAAGTAATTCCGCCCCGCGATTGACAAAGGGTGAGCACTCGCTCACCCTTTCACGTTTCTAGGAAACACAAGAAATGATGATCCTGTACTCCGGCACGACCTGCCCTTTTTCCCAGCGCTGCCGTTTCGTGCTCTTTGAGAAGGGCATGGACTTCGAGATCCGCGACGTCGACCTCTTCAACAAGCCCGACGACATCAGCGTGATGAACCCGCTGGGCCAAGTGCCCATCCTGGTCGAGCGTGACCTGACGCTGTACGAGTCCAACATCATCAACGAGTACATCGACGAGCGCTTCCCGCACCCGCAGCTGATGCCCGCGGACCCCGTGCAGCGTGCTCGCGTGCGCCTGGTGCTGCTCAATCTGGAGCGCGATCTCTTCATCCACGTCCAGACCCTGGAAAACCGCCAGGAGAAGAACGAGAAGGTGCGCGAGAAGGCCCGCAACGCCCTGCGCGATAACCTCACGCTCTTCGCACCGCAGTTCACCAAGACCAAGTTCATGCTGGGCGAGGACTTCTCGATGGCCGATGTCGCCATCGCGCCGCTGCTGTGGCGCCTGACGCACTACGGCATCGAGCTGCCCAAGCAGGCTGCACCGATCATGAAGTACGCCGAGCGCATCTTCGCGCGCCCGGCCTACATCGAAGCGCTCACACCGTCCGAAAAGGTCATGCGCCGCTAAGTCGCCGCTGCGCTGCATGGAACGCGCCGGCTGCCCGCCATTCACCGCAGCCGGCCAACCGAGCTCCAGTCCACAATGGCCGAAACCAGCACCAAGCCCTACCTGATCCGTGCCATCCATGACTGGTGCACGGACAACGGCTACACGCCCTATCTGGCGGTATCGGTCAACGAGCGCACGCAGGTGCCGCGCGAGTACGTGCGCAACGGCGAGATCGTGCTCAACGCAGGCGTGATGGCCACCAACCGCCTGAACCTGGGCAACGACTTCATCGAATTCGAAGCCCGCTTCAATGGCGTGGTACGCGCCGTCATGGTCCCGGTCGAGCAGGTCACGGCCATCTACGCCCGTGAAACCGGCCACGGCATGGCCTTCGACGTGGCCAAGCCGCTGGCCGAACCGGAAACCAGCCGCATCGAGCTGGCCGATCATGCCGCGGGCGACTCCGACGAACAGACGCATCGCCACACCAGCGCCCGCTTGAGTCCGGTGCCCGCGGCTGGCTCTGCTCCCGGTCCGCAGCCTCTGCCCGCCCCGACCCCACGCGATGCCGCTACCGAAGGCGACGAACCACCGCCCAGCAGTCCCAAGGGCCGCCCGACGCTGACCCGCATAAAATAGATACCTTGCCGCTTTAGCTCAGTTGGTAGAGCGCTTGACTTGTAATCATGAGGTCGTCCGTTCGATTCGGACAAGCGGCACCAAGTCTCTAGGCCCGTTAGCGCGTAAGTGAACGCTGACGGGCTTTGCTTTTGCAGGCGGCGGCGAGCCCTTTTTGGGTATTTAGCAGGCTGCGGTCCGCGATCCCGCGACCGACGAGCGGCGCCGGTCCGCGCCGCTCAGCATGTCGCATGCTTACATGCACTGGGTCAACCGCAGGTCGATCTCCACGCGGTCTCGCTACCGCCGCGACCCTTGGCTCGTCCAGTTGGCCGAATACAAATGAACTTGAGCCGAACAAAATCCGCTTTCCGCTTGTCCGCAGGATATCTTCAACGATTTTCTCTGTTCACTAATCGTGGCCGATTTTGTGATAATCTGGCTTGAACGGGTGGTCGACCCGATCACATCTTCGCCAGCAGCGCCTGCTGCCGCCAGGCCGGCGCCGCGCAATTGAACAGCGGCCGCTCCGGCTGCAGCAGCTTCAGATAGCGCGCCGCAATGAAGCGCTGCCGCTGCTTGCCCGTCTTGAGCACATGGATGCAGTGCTCCACGGTCACCGGCCTGCCCATGAAGTAGCGCACCCCCGACTGGAAGTTGTGCTTGTTCTTGTGCCACCAGTCCGCGACCTTCACCGGATCCGGCCAAGGCAGATCCTCGTCCTCGTCCATCGCGACGCTCTCGTCGTTCGGGTCATCGTTTGGGCCAGACTGGAAATCTTCGGGTGGGTCGCGATCGAGGCCTAGCTCAGCCAAATCTGCGCCGGTAATCCAGGTAAAGGCTTCGCCGGCGGCGCGCGCAATCTTCGCGACATTCATCCAGCCGATTGCAGAGAGAACCAAGCTGACTTGGCCCACTAGCCCCGCATAGGAAATCAGCTCTGCGTGACGGGCGTCATGTTGAGAGTGTGTCGCAAACTCCCGCTCTAGCTCCGCGAATGCTTGGGCTTGAGCAAGCCCCTGGATGAACCACGCACCTTCTGCGTCCTCACGCCCGCTGGAGCCCGCGCGACGAAACAGCATTGACATTGCGCTGAGCGACACGCCCCGCTCGCCGCTCATCCACAGAGCAAGTGCAGCCTGATTGGACACCTGCGGATTCGTGCTTCGGATCAGTTCAACGCATCTCGGATTGAGTGCACTCACCCCAAGCTCACCGACGACTCTCAGGCACATCAACTGAACAGGCGGCGATGCGCCATCGTTCAAACACGACAAGAAAAGCTCATGTGCGGCTCGGCCGGTCAGTCGGCATACGAGTAGCTTGAGGACTGCGTTCCATGGAAGCGTTTGCCGAACCCCTGAAGTCAATACTGCGCCCAGGCTCTCTTCGGATGCCCAGGCGACCCCGTCACCAACGCTTTCCCACCATCCGGCAACTTCACCGCTCATCCCCGCAAGCCAATCAAGCAGGTCAAGGCGACTGCTGCGCAATGCATAGGCCGCGATGGCAGAGATTTGGCCGGTGTTGAGTCGTTCTGCGTCACGGGTAAGCACGCTGCTCGCCGCCGGAGAGGCAACCACCAGCCCATCAAGGTGCGCATCGGTGAGTTCGTCCAGCCGCGCAAGCGCGGCCAGGCTCATTCGCGGGCTCCGGACACGCCACCGTCTCGCATCGAACAACAGCGAGCAGTCTTCCCAGTGCTGCTCCAGCACCGAATTGACCGCAGCAGGGTAAGCGTTCTGGCTCAACGTACACCTTCCCGCGTCAGGCTCTGAGCAAGCTCACATCGCACCCCGCACACGAGGCGCAAGCTGGGTACCCAGCGTGCCACGCTACACAACCCGCTGCCATAGCGCTCCGTCAAATCTGAACAAGTCGCTCCCACCCATCCAGAAGACGCACGAGCCATCGGTGGCTGCGCTAAGCCCGGTGCAACTGCGCGGACGGTCGTCGGGATCGGCGAATTCGGATACAGCCACTAGCCCGCCTTCAGTGAGCTTGAAAACTTCGAACGCCGTTGAGACGAAAACGTCCTGCCCGAGCGTGCAGATGTCTAGGAAGACGCCTTTCCGGTCCGTCTCGATGATTGACCAGTCGTCGCCGCGCCCTCGGATCATTGTGCCGTCATAACCAGCGGCGTACACCAGCCCATCCGCTCCCACGCACGCAGCACGCAGCGCCGCGGACACTGGCGAGTCGACTGCTTGCCAGCGCACACCATCGGTTCTGAAGATCTCTCCGCTCCAGCCCAGGGTGTACATCTCGCCCGGCGAAGCAACGACAAGATCGTTGAAGCCGGTCGCCTTGTCGTCGTCCGCTGGCAAGTCTGGATCAATGCGAGTCCACGTCTGCGGGCCGTCCCATCTTGCAATACATCGCCCCATGCCGAGTGCAAACGCCGTCTCGTTGGCAACCGCCAGATTCCGACCAAGGAACCTCGGACTTCCCGGAATGACACTTGTGGACTCACTTGAGTCTGTCGTTTGAATCTCATAGACCTCCCCATGCGGCCCGAGCGCCACGACCACACGGTCGCCACCTCCCGGCTTGAAGGAGGCAACGGCCTGCGCTGGCCAATTGAACACTCGCGTGTAGCGGACCCACTTTTCATCCTCTTGTTCATCGAAGCCATGGAAGCTGAAAGGGAAGCCGCCTTTCGCGATCGCTTGGCTGGCGTTTGGCTGAGCCTTCACGCAGAAGAACAGATCTGCATATGCAGCGCATCCGCAAACGAACTCCAACTCAGAAGGCATATTTCACTTTCGGCTAGGTTAGGGACCAATCGCTCAACGCTTGCTACGGCCGGGCTTCACTGACTTCGCAGCGGCATCGATCGCATCTTGACCAGCAATCCGCTTGTAGGTCACGTCCGTGGTCGCAGGCGGCAGCTTCTGCTCTTCTTCGTAGTGCTTGGTCAACTGTGCTTCGACGCACTTCTGACTGCAATTGGTCTGTGCAGCTGTGGCCTTCGAGCTGACCGTAATGGCCTCAGACAATTTTGGGGAAGCCTGCGTCGCCAACGTTCCTCGATCGCCACCACGAGGCCCCTTTAACTGATGCGTTTCCGCAAAGTGATCAATCAGTGCGTGGTTATCCCCGTGCGTGCCCACATGCTGATTCGTTCCTTCGAGACAAACGCACAACGCCTTGTTGTATCGCTCCTCGCTTTCGCCAAATCCCTTGATTCCTTCGAAGAACGAAACGGGCGGAATGTGATTCGGAGTCTGCCCCGGACAGCATCCGACCTGCTTCGATGCAGGGCTCTTGGGTCGCAAAAAGCAACGCATCGCTTCAACACACTTGTTCTCAGCATCCTTGCTCGCCATTCGTGCCGCAACGGGTGTGCGCGCTCCGGACTTTTCTCCAGAACGCAGCGCATGGTGCGCCATTGCCTTGTCTGTCTTTGCAGTGGGACTCTGCCCGGATTTGCCTTGCAAGCTGCCGACAAACTGCTTCTGCTGGTCGGGGGCCACGGCCAAAGCGCCAGGACATTGATCAGAACCGTCCTTTTCGCAGTTGTCGTCAATCGCTTTCTTCTCGTCCTTGCAATCATCACCAAAGCCGGCCAGAGCTTGACTCGCGATGTGTGGCCAAGTCGCCGTGTTGGTGTTCGAGCCATGGTTATGCGTTGTGAGATCAAGATGTCTAAAGACGTTCTCGCCCTCAACTTTGACGTCCATCGACCAGGCAGCGAAATACACCTTGCCTTTGATCTTGCTTGTAATGACACCCTTCTTGGGTGCACAACCTGCCTCGTCCCCAGTGCTTTGGCTGAAGTAGGACTTGTTCTTGAGCATTACTTCTTTGCCGTTGATGCTGACCGTGCTTGACCCACTGGTGCAATCTGATGCCATACCTGTATTTGGATAGGGGATCGGAACGCCCGGCGGTGTCGCTGGAGTTTGCGGCGGAGTGAAGCAAACGTCGGGGAAGCAGCAAATCGACTTACCGCCCATCGACTTGCTCGAAATCTCCATCCCGTTTGCAAACACCGGACTGCCCATACCTACACACTCCACTGAAGGTTGATTGCGCTGCGGTTGCCGAGGTCGGACGCCATGTGGGCGATGATGTTGGGGCCCTTGGTGTAGGACTTGCGGCAGGCGGCGTTCGCCACGGCGAGAACGCTGGCGCCCGCCAGCGCGCCGACCTCGCCTGTGCATTCGGCGGGGTGCCAGATATCGAACTCTTCCTTGCGTACGCGCAGGATTCTGGACAGCGCCAGCGCAGCTTCCTTGAAGTAGTACTGCTCGCCGCTCAGGTCTGTGATGCGGTAGTCCACGTCATGCATCTGGATACCGGCTTCGGCCAGTGCGGCCTTGAAGGCCTGGGCCATGCCGTCGCCGCGCAGGGGTTCGTCTGAACTGATGTGCGCCTTTTCGATACTGAAGCCGAGCCCGGTGACGTACAGGCAGGGCGCGCCGGCGGGGCGGCCTACGACCAGCGCGCCCGCGCCTTCGCCGGGCATGAAGCCATTGGAGTTGGTAGGTGTGAGCAGGCGGCCTTCGCGTTCGTAGACGGAGAGGGTCGGCCAGGTGACCAGGCTGTCGGTCGCTGCGATCAGCACGTAGGGGATGCCTTGCTCCATCAAGCCGCGCGCCATGGATAGTGCGGCGGCCACGGCCACGCGGCCGTGGGCAACGATGGCGGAACGCTCGTGGAAGCGCACGCCTAACTCTTCTTGCACCATGCCGAAGAGCTGGTTGTCCAGACCGTCAAGCCGGCCGGGGCGGTCTTTCTCGGCTACGCAGAGCAGCAGCGGGATGCGTACCCAGTCTTTCTTCGGAATATCGTGCAGAGCCTCGTCGATGGCCATCGCGGCCATCTTGGCGAGCTTGGTCAGGCCGCGCCAGGGCTTCTCCAGCTCCACCTGGTGGGCCATGATCCATTCACCGTTGCTGTCGATGAAGCGGGTCTCGCTCGGGTTGGTGAGCTTGCAGCGGATGGCGGCGCAGGACGTCGGCGCCGTGTAGCCGACGCTGGTGACCAGGCCTGTGCGGTGGATGGCCAGTGGCGGTACTCGGGCGCTCATGCATCCGCCTCCTCGGGCTTTTCCATCGGCACCATGACGACCGGGATGGGAAAGACGACCTGCTCACGCTGCTGCCACCATTCGCGGCCCTTGCGGCCCACCAGCACCTGGGCGATCTCGAGCATGTTGCGCTTCAGCGGCCGGGTGAGCCGCCAGGTCATGGTGAAGCGCTCGGCATCCGGCTCGAAGACGATGGTGTCCAGCTGTGCGACGTGATCCTCGCGCTCGCCATTCTTCGGGAACACATGCACCGGCGCTTCGAAGTAGGGCAGCATGAAGCTGCGCCGCCCGTCCGGCGTGAGATTCAGCAGCGCCACTTCCAACGGCGCCTTCGGGATGGGCAACTGCTGGTCTGCTGGTGCAGCCTGGAAGTAGCGCTCGTCAAAGTCTGGCGGCAGGAACGGGAAGTGGTCGGCCAGCCAGGCGTCGTCATAGGTGCCGGCAAAGCCGATGCGCGGCTGCCAGTGCCGGCCGATCACACCAAAGGATGCAGGGGTGTAGTTGCCGCCCGGGCTGCTGACGTGTTCGTTCATCGCCTCGGTGTTGGGCAACGGGCGACCATCCAGCCAGCCGGTCTTGGTGGTGCGCGCATAGCCGCGGCCTGCGGGGTTTCGCAGGTAGGCGCTCTCCTTGCCCTCGGTGCTGTTGTCCACGCCGCCAAACGCATGGCCATAGTCGATCGGCATCTGCACGAAGGGCTCGATGTCGCTTACGTTCAGCGTGAGCGGCGTGACCTGCCAGTGCCGGTTGCCCACGGCATTGAAGCTCTTGACCAGGGGTCCGACCTTCATGCCTACCTGCACGCGACAGGCCGGGCGGCCGCCGGGACTGTGGGCGCTGCCGACCAGCAGCACATCGCAGGCGTGTTTGCGCGGCGCGTAGTCAATGTCCATGCGCGGCGCGGACAGGCCGGGCTCGCCGAAGAAGGTGTCCGCCATGACGAGCGGCATCTGCTCATCGGCCAGCGCCACATTCGCCTCGCCCGGCGCGGGCAGCTTGAAGGTGCCCTTGATCGCCACCACCAGCAGCTCGCGGCCGCTGGGCTCCATACCCATGGTGTAGCCCACGGTCATGCGGGTGGCGTTGATGAGCTCCATGCTGTTGGCAGCGCTAGTTGAGCTGGATGGAACCGCCCTTGATGCGGTTCACGCCGCTGGAGCGGCTGGAGACATAGGCCCCCTGGATCAGCACCTTGCCGGCCTTCGTGAGCGTGATGCTGGCCTTGCCACAACGCAGGACGAGCTGCTGCTTGGCACTCACGATCAGCCGTTCCCCGTCGGCATCGACTTCCACCTGACCCACCGGGGTGTCCAGCGCGGTGCCCTGAGCCGATGTTCCGTCCAGATCACGGAGCACGCCAGTGATGATCGGCTTGGCGACATCGCCACCCTCGAACATCACCAACACCTCACGGCCGATGTGTGCGCCATGCAGGTCCACCGTGGTCCGTGCGCGCAGAGCCTTGATCTCACCCCCCCGTGCAGGCAACACGATCAGCGGCGTTACGCCTTCGTCGGCAAAGGCCAGCAGCTGCGCGATGTGCACGCCATGCACCGGCTCGCCCAGCGCCAAGGCGGGCGCGCGGGCCGCGAGCGGCTCAGCACGGACAAGTGGTTCAAGCAGCGGCTCGAGCAGGCTGGCGCCGTCACGCGGCCTGGTGATGGCGTCCAGCGGGTCCGGCGCCTCGCGCGTGCCGGCTGCCGCATCCGCCTTGCTGACTTCTCTCGCGCCCATGGACTTCCCCTGATTGCGGATGGTGCTCAGTTGTTGAGCACCTTGGAACCCTTGATGACGACGTCGCTGCTGGCCTTGACGTTGATCTTGCCGCTGCCATCGATCGTGATGTCCTTGCCGGAGATCTTGATCGTGCCGTCCTTCTTCATCTCGATCTTGGCGCTACCCGTCTGAATGGTGATGGCATCACCGGCATTGATGGTGAGCGTCTTGGCCACGTCCAGCTTGTCGGCCTTGCCCACCGACACGGTGCGCCCTCCGCCCACCGTGACGGACTCGTCCTTGCCGACGTTCTCGGTCCGCCCACCCCCGATGCTGATCGTCTCGTCCTTCGAGACGTTCTCTATGCGCGCGCCGCCGATGGTGATCGACTCATCCTTGGCCACGCTCTCGGTTCGGCTGCCTCCGATGGAGATCGATTCGTCTTTCGAGACACTTTCGGTCCGACCGCCGCCGATGGTGATCGACTCATCCTTGGCGACCGACTCGGTACGCGCTCCACCTATGGTGATCGTTTCGTTCTTGTCCACAGCCTCGGTGCGCTGACCATGGATGCTGATCGTCTCGTCTTTGTCGACGACCTCAGTGCGCTGTCCGTGGATCGTGATCGTCTCGTCCTTGTCGACCGTTTCGGTACGCGCGCCATGCACCGTGATCGTCTCGTTGTTGTCGACAGTCTCGGTGCGGTCGTGCTTGATGTGGCTGGTTTCATCGTTGTCGATGGTCTTCTTGCGATCACGGCCGACCCAGTGCGTCTCGTCGTTCTCGACCTCGATGTCCTGATTCTTCTCGGCGTGGATCCAGAGCTGCTCGGCGCCCTTCTTGTCCTCAAAGCGGATGGCGTTGGCGTTGTCGTACACGCCATCCTGGCTGGATCGGGTGAGCACCCCAGTCTGGGTCTTGTTGCCGGGCAGCTCCCAGGGCGGCATGTTCAGATCGTTGTAGACGCGGCCGGTGATGATGGGCTGGTCCGGATCGCCCTCCAGAAAGTCCACGATGACTTCCTGGCCGATGCGCGGGATGGCCTGGAAGCCGAAGTTCTTGCCCGCCCAGGGCTGGCTTACGCGCACCCAGCAGGAGGACTTGTCGTCCTTCTTGCCGTAGCGGTCCCAGTGGAACTGCACCTTCACGCGGCCGTAGGTGTCGGTGTGGATCTCCTCGCCGCCGGGGCCGACCACCAGCGCGGTCTGCGGACCCTGCACAAAGGGCTTGGGCGTGAGGCGCTCGGGGCGATACGCCACTGCGGCGTCCAGCACGGTGAAGTCGCAGTGATAGCGGCTGCCTTCCTGCGACTGCGTGGCTTCGTAGTCGGCCTGCTCGATGCTGATGCGCGTACTGGTGACGAGGTACTCAGTGTTCTCGGCCTTGCGCGGTACGCCCTTGAGCTTGAAGGTACGCCCGCAGGCCAGGCCCCGCGCGTCGCTTGCACCTTCGCCCTGGCAGGCGCGGGCATTGAAGGCTTCCATGCGCACCTGGGCGTACTGCGAGCCTTCAGCCTCCTTGACGTACAGACCGGGGTAGTCGTAGATCTCGCCTTCGGCCTGGGCATGCTTCTGCGGGTCCGCGCGCTGCTGCTTCAAGTCCACGCTGGAGCGTGTGAAGTCGTAGTCCTGCAGCACCACCTTGCCCGGCTGCACCTGCTGCATGAGCTTCCAGGCGAGCACGGACTCGCGCTCCTTGCGCAGCACTTCGTTCTGGTTGCGGTAGCCGATCTCTTCATAGTCGGGAAAGGGCTTGTGCTTGCTGATGCTGTCGGTCAGCACCAGGGTGTGCTTACCCTGCGCGTGCTCGAAGTACCAGCCGATGCCCTCAAGCTCGAGCAGACGCAGCACGAAGTTCAGATCGGTCTCGCGGTACTGGACCGTGTACACGCGCCGGCCATAGGTGCCGGTCAGGCGCCACTCGAACTTTGCGTCCGGGTAGTCCGCAAAGACATCGCTCACGATGTCCTTGACCGTCTTGTTCTGGAAGACCTTGCAGTCGCTGGTGCGCGAGAGCAGCCAGAGCCAGGGCCGCACCTGGGCGTGGTAGACGAGATAGCGCCCGCGCCGACCGAGTTGCATCATCTGGATGATCAGGCCGTGAAAGTGGCGCTCGCCGCCACCCAGCAGATTGAGCTGGATGCCCAGGCCCTTGCCCAGCAGCTTGGTGTAGTCGATGTTGGCGTCTTCGGAGAGCATCTCCACGGCCATCATCGGCATCTGGGAGAGCGTCTCGCTGATCTGCGCGGCGCGCAGCAGCAGCTTGTCTGCCCCCAGGGGGGTGGAGACACTGGCCAGCACCGCGCCTTGAGCACTGTCTTCCGCCACGGCAACCTCGCACGCTTCGACGGATCGATTGTCCTTAGCAGCGGCCAGTTCGTCAGTCACCGAAAGCCGGTATCAGCGGCAAGGCGCGTCGCGGTGTGCGCGGAGCGCGCGGCCTGCATCCCGCAAGCGCGGGATTGGGCAGGGATGGCAGCGTCACGCAAGCGCAGTAGATTGCAGCTTCTGCTCCAAACCTGCGCTGCACCCGAACGCATTGCAGCCCCCGCACCCGCCACCCATGGTCCAACCGCCCGCACCGCTCGATGCTCCGCCGCCCGTGGTCAACCCGGCGGACGAGGAGCCGGACCCGACCGCCGGGCGCAGCGTCTTCCCGGGGGTGCGACGCATCGAGGAAGACGGGCAACTGGTCGCGTTTGCTGCAGAGATCGTCTATGCCGACGGCCGTAAGGAGCTCAAACCCTTTGCGGTGGCTGACTTCGGCAAGCGCGGCGCGATGGCCTTGGCCGTCAAGGCGCGCGTGGCCAATCAGCAGGCACTGACGATCAACCCGCGCGGCAAGCCCGGCCCCAAGCGGCGCATCGGGCCGGACTGGCCCGGCGCGGACTTCTGAGCGCGCACTGAGCGCAGTGCCGCGCGGGCAAGCCGCCGGCGCGGCGCAGATCAGCTCAGCCCACCTGCCTCGGCGCAATGCACGCCGCCGCTGCGCGCGCACCCTGAAACTGAATGTGCTTATGCCGCCGCGCGGTGGGAAGATTCACGCGGCTGTCATGTGCCGCGCTCATCCTGAACGCAACAAGAAGCTCCCCAACAACAAGCGTCCAACGAGACGAAAGGAGACAAAGCGATGGGTACATCTCTCTTGATCGGCGGTGTCATCGGCACCGTGGTGGGTTCAGCGGCCCTGCTCGGCTGGCGCCACCAGCGCGCAAAGCGCCGCGCCGAAGACGCCATCACCGACCTGCAACTGCCCGACCCCGCGCTGCGCCAATTGCGGCGCGCCCTGCCCGGCTGCTCACCAGCCGAGCTGGACGAAGTGCAGGCCGGCCTGCGCAGCTACTTCCGGTTGATCCAGCGCTCAGGCGCAGTGAAGCGCGGCTTCGTGCTCGGCATGCCTTCGCGCGCAGTGGACGAAGCCTGGCACGCGTTCATCCTCGAAACCCGCGCCTACGCCGAGTTCTGCCAGGCGGCCTTCGGCGGCATGCTGCACCACACCGGCTTTGCCAACGGATCGACCGAGGCCTTCGAGGCGCTCTACAACACCTGGGCCTGGGGCCAACACCTGCCGCTGGCGCACGCGTCCAACGGCCCGGTGATGCGCCTGTTCACGCTCGATGCACGTCTGGGCATCGACGCACCCTTCGCGCCCAATCTGCCCGGCCTGCAGCGGCGCTTTGCCGAGCGCCAAGCCGCGCGGTCGGGCGACACCACCGTCTACGGCACCGGCAGCAGCGGTGGCGGCTGCGGCATCGCCTGCGCCGAAGGGGGCGGCGATGGCAGCAGTGACGGCGGAGGGGACAGCGGCGGCGACGGCGGAGGGTGTGGTGGTGGTGGCGATTGAACGCCGATGCGCGGCGCGAGATTTTCAGCGGCTGCGCGGCCCTAGGTTTCGGTCGATTGAATCTTGAATGACCGATAACAACTTATTTTGCTTAAGACACCAACCCGTTTTCCGCATATCCAGCGCGGATCTTCGGCGATTCAGTGCCTCCGAAGAAAAAGGCCGATTCTGATCGAATCGGCCGTCCATGCGGTTCTTCAGTCGGCGGCGCCCGCGCAAACCACGGCGCGCAAGCCGCGCGGTGGTGCTCAGCTCGTCAGCAGCTTCTGCAGCTCACCGCTGGCGAACATCTCCGCCATGATGTCGCTGCCGCCCACGAACTCGCCCTTCACATACAGCTGCGGAATCGTCGGCCAGTTGCTGTATTCCTTGATGCCCTGGCGGACTTCATCGTCCTCCAGCACGTTCACCGTCACGATGCCCTGCGCGCCCGCCTGCTTGAGCAGCTGCACCGCGCGGCCGGAGAAGCCGCACTGGGGAAACTGCGCCGTGCCTTTCATGAACAGCACGACCGGGTTCTCCTTGACGGTCTTGTCGATGAAAGTCTGAACGTCGTTGCTCATGCGGATCACCTCATGCACCGCGGCCCGCCCTGGGGCCGCGCTTGGTTGACTGAAACTGTCGGGATTATAGGTGGCTGCGCATGACTTCGGCGCTGGCGCGCCTCCAGGATCTCGCGCTACGCGCTTGATGACGCCACCTGCGGCGACATGACCCCTCACTGGCGCACGCTTGAAGTCATGCCGCATCGGGCGGCTTCATCAAGCTGCGCAGCAACTCGGTCATCAAGGTGCGAAGCGCCAAGATCAACGCGAGCGCCCAAAAAGTTGAGGCGGGTGGCTCCCCCGAACCGACCCGCCTCGGCCTCCCCTGGAGGTGAACTGTTTGACTGCGCCCGGCTAGTTGCCGCTGGCCCAGCGGCCGACTGAGATGCGCTCGATGCCGGCGAGGTCGCGTTCGCTGGCGATCTTGTCGAAGCCGCGCTGGGCGAGCAGCTCGCGCACAGCGGCGGCCTGGTCATAGCCGTGCTCGATGGCGATCCAGCCGCCCGCAGCGAGATGCTGCGGCGCGCCCTGGACGATGCGCTGGATGATCTGCAGGCCGTCGGCGCTGTCGGTCAGGGCGATGCGCGGTTCGAAGCGCAGGTCGCCTTGCTGCAGGTGCTCGTCGGCCGCGGCGATGTAGGGCGGGTTGGCCACAATCACATCGAATTGATCGCTGCCCCAGGGTGCGAACAGATCGCCCACGCGCACGTCCACGTTCAGCTCCATGCGCAGGGCGTTGCCGCGCGCCACGGCGGCGGCGGCTTCGGAGACATCACTGGCGAACACCCAGGCAGCGGGCCGCTCGGCAGCGATGGCGGCGGCCACGCAGCCGCTGCCGGTACACAGGTCCAGCACGCGGCGGCCGGCGGCCGGGCGCGGCAGGCGCTTCAAGGCAAAGTCCACCAGCAGCTCGGTTTCCGGGCGCGGGATCAGCACGGCGGGCGTGACGCGGATGGTCATGCCGTAGAACTCGCGCTCGCCCACCAGATAGGCCACGGGCGTGCCGGCAGCACGCTCGCGCATCAGGCCTTCGATGGTGGCGTGCTGCTCGTGGGTGAGCGGGTCGTTGTCGTGCGCAATGAGCCACGCGCGATTGCACTTGAGGGCATGCGTGAGCAGCGCAGTGGTATCGAAGGCATCGACGCCATAGGCCCGCGCGAGGGCTCGCCATTGGCGCACGTTGGTCATGGCTCGATCGAGGGTGTCAGGCAACATCATGTTGATGTGCATTGAGCGAGACGCGTGCCAAGCCGCCAGCGCGGGTTTTTGCCTAAAAATCGACGCCGGCCTGACGCTTTCTGACGCATCCGGAGCACGCGGGTGACGAATCTGGGCGGTTCGCTGCGGCCGACAAGCGGTTGCTCTCGGAGCGCGCCGGACCGGCAGCGAGCGCCGGACGCCGCCCGCTACTCAGCAGCTCAATTCGTGAGATGCGCGAGCCAAAACTGACCGCCAAATACGCCGAGATCCACTTGCTGTATGCGGAAAGTGGCCCATGGCGATATTCAACCATTGATTGAAATTAATAATCGAAAGGACCCGTTAATCAATCTTTGTTTGAAAATCAGCTCGCCAGCGCCGCCAGCTGCTCGGCCTGATGGGCCTGCCGCAGGCCGGCCACCAGCTCATCCAACTGCCCCTCCATCACGAAGTCCAGCTTGTAGAGCGTGAGGTTGATGCGGTGGTCGGTCACGCGACCCTGCGGGAAGTTGTAGGTGCGGATGCGGTCGGAGCGGTCGCCCGAGCCGATCAGCCCCTTGCGCTCGGCCGCCTCCTTGGCCTGCGCCTCGCGCTGCCGCATGTCGCGGATGCGGGTGACGAGCACCTTCATCGCCTTGTCCTTGTTGCTGTGCTGGCTGCGGCCGTCCTGGCATTCGGCCACGATGCCGGTGGGCAGGTGCACGATGCGCACGGCGCTCTCGGTCTTGTTGACGTGCTGGCCGCCGGCGCCGCTGGCGCGGAACACATCGATGCGCAGATCTTCCGGGCGGATGTCCACGTCGCCCAGGTCGTCGGCCTCGGGCATCACGGCCACGGTGCAGGCGCTGGTGTGGATGCGGCCCTGGCTCTCGGTGGCCGGCACGCGCTGCACGCGGTGGCCGCCGCTCTCGAACTTCAGGTGGGCGTAGGCGCCAGGCCCGGCAATGCGCACGATCACTTCCTTGTAGCCGCCCAGCTCGGACGGGCTCTCGCTCATGATCTCCACCTGCCAGCGCTGCCGCTCGGCATAGCGGCTGTACATGCGCAGCAGGTCGCCGGCGAACAGCGCGCTCTCATCGCCGCCCGTACCGGCGCGGATTTCCAGCAGCAGGTCGCGATCGTCGTCGGGGTCGCGGGGCAATAAAAGGATCTGCAGCTCGGCGTCGGCCGCCTCGATCGCGGCCTCGGCGGCGGCGGCTTCGTCCGCGGCAAACTCCTTCATCTCCGGGTCGGTGGCCATCTCCTTGGCGGCTTCAAGATCGGCCTGGGCCTGCTGCCAGCGCTTGAAACACTCGACCACGGGCGTGATTTCGGCGTGGTCACGCGTCCATTCGCGGTAGCGCTTGATGTCGGCCGTGGCCTCGGGCGAAGACAGCAGGGCGTCGAGTTCCGTGATGCGGTGCTGCATCTGCAGCAGGCGGTCAAGCAGGGCGGGTTTCATGGCGTGAGATTCTGAAGGGGCGATCCGTGCGCGACCAGGCAGCGGGCGGATCGGGCGGGCAGGCGACCCATAGGGCGCAGCAGGCGGCTGCGCGCTCAGCAACGCGAAAGCGCGCTAGGAGTGGTGGCTGTCGCTGTGGTCGCCGCGCTGGTGCGCGTGCGGATCGGCGGCCGAGGACTCGGTCGCGCTGCGTTGATGCAGGTTGGCCAGCATGCGCACGGTGGCTTCATCGTGCTTGCCGCTGGAGATCAGGTGCATCGGCCCGTGCAGCAGCTTGTTGCTGATGCCGCGAGACAGTTGTTCCAGCACGGCGTCGATGTCTTCGCCACGGGCCAGAGCCTTGCGGGCGCGAGCGAGCTCGTCGCGGCGCAGGGCTTCGGTGTCGTTCTTCAGCGCGTGCAGATGCGGCAGGGCGCGGCGCGCGGCAATCCAGTCGTTGAATTCCCGCACGCGCGTGTCGATGATGGTCTCGGCCTGCTGCACGCTGGCGGCGCGGGCATCGCGCCCCTCGGCCACCACGGCGGCGAGGTCGTCCACCGTATACAGATAGACATCAGACAGTTCGGCCACTTCGGGCTCGATGTCGCGCGGGACGGCCAGGTCGACCATCATGATTGGCCGGCGCTTGCGCGCCTTGATGGCGCGCGCCACCATGCCCAGGCCGATGATCGGCAGGCTGGCCGCCGTGCAGCTGACCACGATGTCATAGTTCGGCAGTTGGTCCGGCAGATCGCGCAGGGCGATGCTGTCGGCGGCGTGGCGCTCGGCCAGTTTCTGGGCGCGATCCGCCGTGCGGTTGGCCACCGTGAGCAGGCGCGGCCGCTGAGCGGCGATGTGCGCGGCCACCAGCTCGATCATCTCGCCGGCGCCTACCAGCAGCACGCGGCTGCCGGAGATTTCGCCAAAGATGCGCTGCGCAAGCCGCACCGTCGCGGCCGCCATGCTGACCGAATGCGCGCCGATCTCGGTGGAGCTCCGCACCTCCTTGGCCACCTTGAAGGTGCGCTGGAACAATTGATGAAGCAGCAACCCCATGCTGCCGGCGTCCTGCGCGGCGCGGGCGGCGTCCTTCATCTGGCCGAGGATCTGCGGCTCGCCGAGCACCATGGAATCCAGCCCGCTGGCCACACGGAACGCATGGCGGGCGGATTCATCAGCGCGGTGGCGATAGAGATGGGTCGTCAGATCCCCTGCCCCCACGCCGCCCACCTTGGCCAGCCAGTCGGTGAGCTGGGGCACCAGCAGGCCGTGCGATGCCGTGGCGCAATACAGCTCGGTGCGGTTGCAGGTGGAGAGCACCGCCACCTCGCTGAGCACCTGGGGCTTGTCGGCGAACTGGTTCTTCAGATGCGCCAGGGTGTCCGGCAGCGTTGGTTCCGGAAAGGCCAAGCGCTCGCGCAGCGCCAGCGGCGCCGTGCGGTGATTCAGACCCACCGAGACCAATTCCATGTGTGTAATTTTAGTTTCCGCAGCTCGGGCGCCCTCTGCGCACCGGCGCGGCGGATTCCCGCACTCCCGTTTGGGGCGTTTTACCCCTCAAGGCGGCAAATAGCCACGATTCAGGACAAATCCGCCGCGTTTTCCGGCGTTTGCGCCGAATCTTCCGGGCTTGCAGCCACAAATCGCATCCAGAACCGCGCGCCCTGCCCCGGCTGCGAGTCCACGCCGGCGCGGGCGCGGTGCCGGTCCGCCACCACGCGCACGAAGGCCAGGCCCAGGCCCGTGCCGCGGCGGCGCTCGGGGCCTTCGAGCTGGCTGAAGGGCATGAACAGGCGCGCGCATTCCTCGGCGCTCATGCCCGGGCCGCTGTCGGTCACTGCCAGCGTGATCTGCTCGCGGTCGTTGGGCGGTCGCTCACGCTGCACGGTCACCTCGATCACGCCGCCCGGCGGCGTGTGCTTGATGGCATTGGACAGAAAGTTGCCGACGGCGCGCCAAAGCATGGCGCGATCGCCCTCGATCCACGCCTCGGGTTCGGTCTCCTCGAACGCGATGCGCAGCCGCGCCGCGCGCGCGGCCGACCACTGCTCGTCGATGGCCTCATGCACGACATGACTCAGATTGAGGGCCTCGAAGTGATAGCTCTCGCGCGCCTGGGCGCGGGCCAGCTGCACGAAGCCATCGGCCAGCGCCAGGGTGCTGGCAGCGTTGCGGCGCAGCCGTTCGCGCAAGTCATCGGGCAGACGTTCACCTTCGGTCTGCAGCAGTGCGAGGATCGAGGCCTGTGGCGCGCGGATGTCGTGCGAAAGAAAGCGCAGGGCCTGCTCGCGCTGGGCTTCGAGCTCGCGCGTCACGCTCAGGTCCAGCACCATGATGATGAAGACCTGCCAGCGGCCCAGGGCATCAGCCAGGGGAGCGGCCTTGACCAGCACCGACTGCTCATCAGGCAGGCGCGCACTCACACCGTCCTGCAGCCAGGGGCGATCGCCCGCGGTGTGCAACAGCCGCCACTCGAAGCCGCCGCTGCTCAGCAGGCTGACTTGCCGTTCGGTCAGCACCGGCTCCAGATGCGGGCTGACATCCGCCCAGGCGACCTGCACGAGACCCGCGGCCAGGGCGCTGGGTACCACGCTGGCCAGACCCAGCGTGGCGGCGAGTTGCTGCGCATCCCGGTTGTGCATGAGCGTGCGACCGCTGCCATCCACGACCCAGGCGGCATCCGGCAACTCGTCGATGGCCTGGGAGAGGAAGCCGCGCAGGTCACGCGCCTGCAGGCTGCGCTGCATCAGCAGGGACAGGCGCGCATCGAGGCTGTCCAGCGCGTTCGTGAGGATCTGCGTCTCGGCAGCGAGCGGCGTGGCTTCGCTGCGCAGGCGCTGGCTTTCGGTATCCACCACCGAGAGCGCCGCCTCCAGGCGCCGCCAGCTCCATAGCGGCCAGGCCATGGCGCAGGCCACCAGCAGACCCAGCGGCGGCAGCCACCAGCCGGCCCAGGTGAACGCCGCAAAGCCTGCCAGCACCACGGCCAGCGCCACGCCGGCGCTGAGCAGCAGACCGCCGCGCGGGCTCAGGCGCCGCATGCCCAACATCAGCACCACAGGCACAAGCAGATTGATCAGCAGCGAAGGCAGCCAGCCGGCCTGCGTGATCGGCGCGTTGCGCCGTGCTCCGGCGGCCTCGGCCTGCACATTGGCGGCAATCTGCGCCAGCACATGCACGCCCGGGGTAAGGCCGTCCTCGCGCGCGCCGGCCTGCCCCGGCGTGGGGTAGGCATCGGACAGGCCGGCGCCGGTCAGGCCCACCACCACCGGGCGACCGCGCAGGCGCGCCAGATCCACCCGGCCAGCCAGCACTTCGTGGGCCGAGATCACCTCCCAGCCGGGAGCCTGCGCAAAGAAGCGCACGCGCCGCATCTCGCCGCGCCACCACAGACCTTCGCCGGCCGTGTCGGGCAGCGGCGGCACGGCGCCCGCGAGCACCGCGCCCAGATAGGGCTGCGGCGGATCGCCGACGAAGCCTTCCAGCAGATACACGCGGCGCACCACGCCGTCCTCATCCAGCGCAACCTGGATGTGCCCGGTGCTCACACCGGGAACGCGCAAGGCGAGGATGGGCCGCTGCCACTTGGTGCGTTCGCTGCCCACCTGCTCGCGCACCATCGGCAGGATGACGGGCGTCTCGCGGCGCCTCGCGCGCTCGAAGGCCTCGGCCAGACGCAGATCGCCGGCGCCGCCATCGGTGGTCTCGGCCTCGCTGTAGATGATGTCGAGCGCGAGCCGCGCGGGCTGAGCGTCCAGGAGGCTCTGCACGAGCTGCGCCTGGGCGGCACGCGGCCAGGGCCAGCGGCCGTGCAGTTCAAGACTGCGCGCATCGATCTCCACGATCACACCGCCGTGCTGCGGTGCCGCGCCCAGCGCTGCCTGCAGTCGCATGTAGCTGTCGTAGATCGGCCAGGACCAGCGCAGCGCGCCGCGCTCGCCATCGGCAGCGGGCTGCGCCGCCAGACCGGCTCGATCGGCCAGCAGCTGGAACGCCCCGCCGAGCCAGAGTGCGACCAGGCACATGAGCGCCACGCTGCCCAGCCACTCCAGGCGCGTGCGACGGATCAACGCCGCCGGGGTGAGGCTCTCGCGCACGGGCCGCTCGCCCTCAGCGGGTGTCCACGCGCTGACCGTCGCCGGTGGACAGCGGCACGCCGGTGCCCGTCAGCACGGGCCGCTCGAGCACAAAGCGCTGCGCCGGCGACCAGGCTGCACCCTCCACCGCACGGCGCACACGCACGAAGTAGGTGCCGTTGGTCGGCCGCGGCAGGGCCAGGCGCGTGCCCTGCACCTCGCTGCGGCGCAGGCCGCGGGCAAAGCGCTCGTCCTCGGCCAGCTCGACGACATAGCGCACCTGCGCGTCGCCGCCCCAGCTCAGGCGCAGGGTCTCGTCGGTATCCGGCCCCACGCTGGCCGCGGGCGGCGCGGCCACAACCGCAAAAGCCGTCCACTCACCCCAGGGGCCGAAATCCGGCGCGCTTGGCGTACCGGCGATGCTGCCCAGGCGCCACTCGTATCGCCCAGCCGGCAGATCGCCGATCGGCCATTGCGGGCTTGCCAGGGTCGTCTCGGTCACCGGAACGCGGCGCTCGCCCTCGATCCGCACCAGCTGGGCGCGGAAGCGGCTCACGCCGGCCGGCTCGGTAAAGCGGGCCTGCACCGGACCGCCGAAATGCTCTGCATCTGCCGCGGGTGCCTGCTTGATGGGCGGCACCGGACGCGCCTTGAGCGTGAGCGGGGCACTGGCTTCGAAGCCCTCGAGGCCGCGCGCGTCGATGCCACGCACGACGAGCGTGTAGTCCCCATCGGGCAGGCCATCGAACACCGCGACCGGTTCGCGCGTTACGACCTGGGCGCGTGGCAGAGGCACGCCGCCGCTGGCTGCCTGTACCAGGCGCGCGCGATAGGCCACGGCCCCCGCAACGGGCGGCAGACGCACGGCAAAGCTCAGGGTCTCGTAGCGCGGCAAGGGCTGCGCAAACTGCGGCGCCGGCAGCAGAGCCACGGGCGCGCTGGGCTGGCCGCGCTCATCCACCACGGAGCCTGCACCGCCGGGGACTTCGACCGCGCCCGCCCGCCCGGCCAGCGCCACGCCGCCCTCGATCACCTCGGTGCCGCTGGCCGCGGCAAGCTGGCTCACGCGGAAGGTGGTGCCACGCACGCCGCTGACTGCATAGCGGGTACGTACATTGAACAGACTGCCCGCGGCACGGTCCTTGCGCACCTGGGCCTCGGCACCCCCGTCGCCGAGCTCCACCTCGATGCGGAAGACCTCCGTATCAATCACACGCTGCATGCGTGTGAGGGTGAGTTCGCTGGCTGGAGGCAGCTGCAGGCGCGATTCATCGGGCAGGCGCAGCAGCGCCCCCGCACCCGCGGGCGAACGCAGACGCGTGCCCTCGCTCAGCACCGCGCCTGCTTGAAGCTCCACAGCTGCCCCGGCAGCGCCCAGGCGCTGAACGCCCGCCCCTGTGCTGAGCACCACTGCAGTCTCCGGCACGGTCCGCATGCGATCAAGCGGCACGCGGATCCGCGTGCCTGGCTCGAACGAGCTCACTGCGGTGGACAGGCGATTCAGGCGGGCGACATGCTCGAGATCGCCCGCATCCTGCATGACGCGAATGACCAGTTCCTTGAGCGACTCACCGGCGCGCGGCGTGACCAGCACTTCGCCGGGCAGCGCCGAAGGCGCGGTGGGTGCAAGCCTGGGGCGCGCTGGCGACTTGGCGCTGCGGATTGCAGGCTTGGCGCTGGAGGCCTTCTGGGCGGCGGGCGGCGCGTTGCCCGATGCGGTGGGCTGAGAAAGAACAACGGCCGGCAAGAAGCCGGCCGTGCACAGCGCCGCGATCAACGCGCGCATCGATCGATCAGCCCGGGGCGGGCGCGGTGGCGAATTCCTCGACCCGTTCGAGCCGATAGCCGTAGCCGTAAAGAGGGGAAAGCCGAAAACCATGTTCAGGGCGCAAATGCAGACGCGTGCGGATGCGGGAGATGTGAGTATCCATGGTGCGCGTCGGGATGTCGTCGCCACGGCCCCAGACCTGATCCATGATGTGGGCACGCGACAGGGGGCGCCCAAGATTGCGGAACAGCAGCAGCGCCAGTTCGAACTCCTTCTGCGTCAGCGTGACGGCCTCACCGCTCACGCAAAGCGATTGAGAGGCGGTATCGAAGACGTAGCTGCCGTAGCTGAAGATGCGCTGATCGCGCAGGGTGCCGTTGTAGGTGCGGCGCAGGAGGGCACTGACACGGGCCAGCAGCTCCGCGCTGCGCAGGGGCTTGATCATGTAGTCATCGGCGCCGGCGTCCAGCGCGGTGACGATGTCGGACTCGTCAGCGCGGGCAGTGACGAAAAGCACCGGCACGCGGCGATCCTCGCGCAGGCGGCGCATCAAGTCCGGGCCTTCAATGTCCGGCAGATGCCAATCGAGGACGATCAGGTCAAAACTGTCGCGATGCTGTTCCCGCAAGAATTTCGAGCCGTTGCTGTAGCCCTGGACCGTGTGCCCGGCAGACTCGAGCACCTGGCGGACGAGGTCCACCTGGGCGCTGTCATCGTCGATGACTGCGATGCGCATACCTGAAGATCCCCAACGTGTTCTGGCTGCGGCCGCAGGAGCGCAACAAGATGTCCGATGCGTATACGGCTCGCAACTGCGAATGCTGTCATGATTCGCAATTGATTGCGCCCTGTTTAACGATTGTTTAGGACTTGCGGCTGCGCGGCGACGCAGCATCACCAGATTGCGGTATAGGTCATCGATAAGCGCGCATCAGCTGTTTTCCCTCTGGACGAGGCTGCACAGACGCCGCCGACAGGGTCCCGACAGGCGCCGCCGCGATGCAATGTATGCATGGACAAGCCGATGGCGAATCGCGAAATGGGGCGCCTAAATGCAAAACGGCAACCCATACAGGTTGCCGTTTTGGTTTGTGCAAACGTTTCGTTTGCAAATGAATTCTGGTGGCTTGGGGCGGAATCGAACCACCGACACGCGGATTTTCAATCCGCTGCTCTACCAACTGAGCTACCAAGCCGTGCTGTGTACACCCAAGCGGATGCGCCCAACAGAGCCCGAAACTATAGCACAGGGGCTGCGGCAGCGGCCCGCAGGCGCAGCGCCCGGGCCTTGGCCTAAGCTGACGCTTTGTGTTCCCAGCACCCTCGCGCCCCTGACCAGTAAAGCGGGTGCGACGCACCCCAGCCCATGCCCAACGCCCCGTCCGAAACCCTTGATGTCGTGATTGCCGGCGGCGGTGTTGCCGGGCTGGCGGCCGCGCTGGCGATCTCGCGACTGCCCGGCAAACCCCTGTCGATTGCGCTGATCGACCCGGCGGCGCTGCCCGGCACCGGCGCCGTGCCGCCGCCCACCGCGTGGGATCTGCGCGTGTATGCCATGGCGCCGAAGGTGCTGGCCTGGCTGGCGGATCTGGGGCTGGCTCCGCTGCTGGACACAAGCCGCACCCAGCCGATTGCCGAGATGCATGTGGCGGCCGGCGAGCCACCCAGAGGCCTGCTGCTCTCGGCCTACGAGGTCGGCAGCACCGAGTTGGCCGTGGTCATGGAGGAAGCGCTGCTCGCGCGCGCCTTGCGCACGGCCCTGCAAGTGAGCGCACGGGTGCGCTGGATACGCGGCAGCGTCAGCACACTCAAGCACGCCGAGGGCGACGACTTGGTGGAACTGGGTGTCGATGCCGACGGAGCAAGCCAGACCCTGCGCGCGCGCCTGCTGCTTGGCGCGGACGGAAAACACTCGCGCATCCGTGACCTGGCCGGCATTCCCTTCACGCGCACACCCTACGGGCAGACCGGCGTGGTGGCGCACTTCGGCAGCAATCGGCCACACCATGGCGGTGCCTGGCAGTGGTTTGGCGCCGATGATGTGCTGGCCCTGCTGCCGCTGCCACCGAGCGCAGATACACGCAGCGCCGCGGAGGACCGTACAGGCCATGCCCTGTCCATGGTCTGGTCCATGCCCAGCGCGCAGGCCGAACGCTGGCTGGCCGACGAGACGGGCCATGCCGCGCTGCACGCCGCGCTGGCTGAGCGCGTTCGCGCCGCAGGCTTTGAACTGACTCGCGTGTCTGCACTGGCCGGCTTTGAACTGGCGCTGGCCAAGGTGCCCCAGCCTGCGAATGGCCGGGTGCTGCTGATCGGCGATGCGGCGCACGGCGTGCATCCGCTGGCGGGTCAGGGCCTGAACCTTGGTCTGCATGGCGTGATGGCGCTGCACAAGGCACTGGCTGAGCGCGAACCCTTTCGCGACTGTGGCGACGCCCGCGTGCTGGCCCGGGCCGTACGCGCCCATGCGGAGCGCGTGGCCGGC
This sequence comes from Piscinibacterium candidicorallinum, assembly GCF_047549485.1. GTDB lineage: Bacteria > Pseudomonadota > Gammaproteobacteria > Burkholderiales > Burkholderiaceae_C > Piscinibacterium > Piscinibacterium candidicorallinum. Next base: position 3,493,759 of record NZ_CP180191.1, read on the forward strand.
ATGCAGCTGCTGACCGACCAGCTCGCAACCCTGTTTCACTCAACGCGCCCCTGGGGCCGATGGGCGGCAGGTGCAATGAACCTTCTGGGCTACAGCCACGTCCTAAAATCGCGACTTGTACGCGCGGCGTTGGCCTAGAGGCCTGGATTCCACACCGCTCTCGCGGCGCGCCGGCCGCACCCCTCATCACGCACCGCTCGCGCACATCGAGCCAGCCCCGGAGACTCCCGCCCCATGTCGAATTCGCTGCTCCGCCTGATTTCTCGCCCCTTTCTGGTTGCCGGGTTCGCGCTGGCCACCGCGCTGCCTGCGCTGGCACAAACCGCCGGCCCGGTGCCGCCGGCGGCGGACGCCGCGATCCGCAAGGCGCTGGATGGCAAGCTTGGGCAGGGCGTGAAGATCGACGCCATCACCCGGACGCCCTATGCCGACCTGTACGAAGTCCGCGCCGGGGCAGACATCCTGTATATCGACGAGACCGGCCGCTACGTGTTCCAGGGCTCGGTGATTGACCTGTCCAACGGCCGCAACCTCTCGCGCGAGCGCTCCGAAGGCCTGCAGGCCGAAGCCGACCGCGCCATGCGCACGGTGCTCTGGTCGCAGGATTCACTGAAGCACGCGCTGAAAATGACCAAGGGCAACGGCAAGCGCCAGATGATCGTCTTCGAAGATCCGTACTGCGGCTTCTGCAAGCGCATGCGCGAGAGCTTCGAGCAGATGAACGACATCACGGTCTACACCTTCCTGCTGCCGATCCTGTCGGAAGACTCGGGCGTGAAGTCGCGCAACGTCTGGTGCTCGGCCAATCGCCAGAAGGCCTATGACGACTGGATGCTGCGCGGCGTGGCGCCGGCCGCCGCCAAGAAGGACTGCGACGACAGCATCGCGGAAACCCAGGCACTGGCGCGTCGCCTGCGCATCAATGGCACACCGGCGATCTTCTTCACCGACGGCACCCGCCAGCCGGGCTTCATGCCCGCGGATGCGCTGGAAAAGCGCCTGACCAGCGTCAGGAACTGAGCCGATGCGGCGCGCGGCTGCGCGCTGCGCGCCCAAGCCGACCGGCCGGAGCGCTGCATCGGCGCTCACTCAGTTCATTTTCGGCCATGAATTTTGGTGAACCGAAAGTTTCCAGAATCCGCATCCTTCTTGCGGAAGGTGGCAAACCGGCGGATGGGAATTACTTCTATTTCGGCCAAATGAGCCAGAGGCGCAGTACCGAGCGTGTGCGACCCGCCTCCTCGCCGGCGGCATCCCCTGCACCCCAGAAGTAGTCCGCCCGCACCTCGCCCTTGATGGCGCTGCCGGTGTCCTGCGCGAGCGCGAGCTGGTTGATCGGGCGGCCCCAGTGCATCGCGCTCATCCAGACCAGGCTGCCCAGCGGGATGAAGCGCGGGTCGATGGCCACCGAGCGCTTCTCGGTCAGAGGCACGTTCAGCGAGCCGATCGGGCCCACGCTCGCGTCCACGGTGCCCGGCATCAGCCGGAAGAAGATGAAGCTCGGGTTCTCGTTGATCAGCGCCTGGCCTGCGCGCGGGTTGCTGCGCACCCACTGCTTGATGCTCTGAGCCGTGGCGTTGTCGCGCGTGAGTTCGCCACGCTCGATCAGCACCCGGCCGATCGACTTGTACGGGTGGCCATTCATGTCGGCAAAGCCGATGCGCACCAACTTGCCCTGATTGGGGCCAGGGTCCTGCAGCAGGAGCTTGCCCGAGCCCTGAACCTGCAGAAAGAACGCATCCACCGGGTCTTCCACCCACGCGATCTCCTTGCCGCGCAAGCTCGCGTGCACCGGGGCGCCAGCGGGGGTGAGTTCGGCGCGGGTGAAGTAGGGCTGCAACTGGCCGTTGACCATGCGCCCGCGGATGCGCGCCGCCGGGTTGCCGGCCGTGGCCGGCTGCTCGCGGCTGACGAGATCGTCCGGCGGGCCGTACAACGGCACCACAAAGGGCGGGCGGCGTGTCAGGCTGGCGCGCAGGATAGGCTCGTAATAGCCGGTGAGCAGGCCCTCGTTTTTGCTGTCCTGCGTGAAGACAGCGTAGGCATCGAAGCGGCGCAGCAGAAACTCGCGCAGCGCGGCTTCTTCCACCGGCAAAGCACGCGCGGCGTTGCATGGCTCGCGCCAGGCGGTGGCCGCGGGCGTGGCTTGCGTGGCCAGCCGCTCGCAGCCGCGCAGAAAGCCGGGCCAGGCGTCCGTGAGCTTGTCCTCCGCAAAGCCGGGCAGGGTGTCCATGCCCACCTTGAACAGGCGCGCACCGCTGGGGATGCCGGTGGCCGGGTCTGCGATGGGCGCAGGTGCGGCGGGCGGCTCGCCGTGAATGGGCGCGGGCTCCACGGGCGCGACGGGCGCGCCCTGATTGACCGGCAGCACACCGCAGCTCGCCAGACCCAGTACGCCCAGGACTGCACCCAGGCCGCGCCGGAACGAAGTCGTCTCAATACACTCCAAGCGCATCGACATTCAAACTCGGAAAGACAGGGCAGCGCCCATGTGGTTGATCATTCTTGAGATGTTGCTGGCGCTGTTCCTGATCTGCTTCATCATGTGGTGGACGATGAAGGGCAAGAAGTAGCGCGGCCATTGCGCGCGGGCCGGCCTCAGTGCAGGGTGCGCGGCAGGGTCAGGGCAAATTCGGCAATCGGCGCCTCGAAGCGCTCGCCGTCCTCGGCCACACAGAAGAAGCTGCCGCGCATGCTGCCCTGCGGCGTGGTGAGCGGGCAGCCGCTGGTGTATTCGAAGCTTTCGCCCGGCTTGAGCAGCGGCTGGTGCCCCACCACCGCCAGGCCCTTCATTTCATCGACGTGGCCGCTGGCGTCCGTGATGATCCAGTGCCGCGAGATGATCTGCGCAGCCACCTGCCCGGTATTGGTGATGGTGACCGTGTAGGCGAACAGATAGCGCTGTGCCGCAGGATTGCTCTGCTCAGGCAGATACTCCGGGTGGACCACCACGGAGACTTCGTACTTCTTGGGCTGGGCCACGATGCGTGCCTCGTGTCAGGGTGCGCGGCGCCGCGGCCGCAGGAGCGCAGGAAGAGCCGCATGGTACCCGCGGCACTTCCGCGCAGCCGGCTTGGAGCGCGAATTGCACGGATCGTTCCGGGTAAATCCTGCGATCAGCCGGCGCCCGCGCGCCGCACACTCCCGCGCAAGGCACACCCGCCGCTGTGCCAAGCTGCGTGATCTCCCACCGCAGCCCACCCCGCATCGCCAAGTCGACCCCCATGAACATGCTGCGCATTTGCCCGCCCCGCCGCGCTTTCTTCGCCGGCCCCCTGATTGCCGTGAGTCTTGCCGTCTGCAGCCTGAGCAGCCACGCGGGTACAGATGCGCTGCCCGAGCCCGCTCCCGCCAAGGCACGCAGCCATGTGCTGTGGCTCTTGACGCAGGACCAGCAGCTCATCAAGGTGGAATCGCGCGCGCCCTCACGCGTGATGGCGCGGGTGCGCGTGCAGGGTCTGGCGCCCGACGAACAGCTGCGAGCCATCGACTTTCGCGTCGCTCGCGGGCTGCTGTACGGCCTGTCCAATCAAGGGCGTCTGCACGTGATCGACCCCGTCAGCGGACGGAGCACCGCCCTGCCCCAGCCGCTGGGTCAGCCGTTTGAAGCGAACGACGCCGACATCGACTTCAACCCGGCGGTGGATCGCATCCGCATCGTGAACCGCGGCGGGCAGAATCTGCGCGGCCACCCGGACACCGGCGTGGCCGTGGCCGTAGATCCGCAGCTGGCCTATGCCTCGGGTGATACCCAGTCCGGGCGCGTACCCTGCATTCAAGGCGCCGGGTACACCTACAACAAGCGCGACGAGAAGCTCACCACCAACTACGCCATCGACGCATGCAGCGCCAGCCTGGTGACGCAGGGCTCCGTTGAAGGCCGCGAGCCGACCGTCTCGCCCAGCACCGGGCAGCTCTTTACGGTCGGCACGCTGGGCCTGTATGCCCCCCTAGGGCTGGTGAGCTTTGACATTGCCGACATCGACAACGCCGCCTATCTTCTGGCGGCGCCTGCCGGGCAGCGCCAGACGCTGTACCGCGTTGATCTGACTTCTGGCCAGGCGCGGGCTGTCGGCGCGATCGCGCGTTCCGGCGCTGTCCTGAGTCTGGCTATCGAACCCTGAAGCTCTTCCGCTCTTCCTGGAACAGAACCCCATGACACGACGCCTGCTGTGTCTTCTGCTGTTGATCGGTGCTCTGCTGCCCCACGGACCGACTCAGGCCGCTGCAACGGTGAGCGTCAACGTCACTGACGCCAAGGGGCGCCCGGTGGACGATGCGGTGTCTGCGCTCATCCCGATTCGCGGCCCGCAGCGGGCACGGCCCGGGGCCAGCGCGCAGATCGAACAGAAAGACAAGCAGTTCGTGCCCAGCGTGACCGTGGTGCAGACCGGCACAGCCGTCCAATTCCCCAACCGTGACACCGTACGTCATCACGTCTACTCCTTTTCACCCGCCAAGAACTTCGAGATCAAGCTGTACGTCGGCACGCCCGCGGAGCCGGTGATCTTCGACAAGCCCGGTGTGGTGGTTCTGGGCTGCAACATCCATGACCACATGGTGGCCTGGATCAATGTGGTCGACACGCCCTGGTTTGCCAAGACGGCGCAAGGCAGCGCACAGATTGCGGCGGTCCCGCCTGGGGATTACGAGCTTCAGGTCTGGCACCCTCGCGCACCCACCAATCGCCCTCCGATGCGGCAGCGGGTGACGGTGGCCGCTGGCGGGCCGGCTCTCAGCGTGCAATTGCCCTACTGATCCATGACGGACGCGCCCGCATCCTGGCTGCAGCGCTGGCGCGATCGCCTGCAACGGCGCCTGTCCACGCGGCTGGTGGTCGCCTCGGTCGCGCTGCTGGTGGTTGTGCAGGCGCTCGGCCTGCTGAGCCTGCGCGCCAGCATCGACCGAAACGCGCGGCAGTCGATCCAGCAGGAGCTGGCCCTGGGCGAGAGACTCTTTCAGCGCCTGCTCGAACAGAACGGCCAGCGCCTGCGCGACGGGGCCGGACTGCTGGTGGCGGACTACGGATTCCGTTCCGCCGTGGGCAGCCGCGATCTGGAGACGATTGCCTCGGCGCTGGGTAATCATGGTCGCCGGATCGGTGCCACCCATGCCCTGCTGCTGGATACCGACTTCGCCCTTCAGGCCGCGGCCAGCCCACCCGAGGACGCCGTCATGCCAGCCCTGCAGGAGCTTGCACAGCGGGCACAGTCCAGCACGGTGGGCGACGGTGTGGCCGGCGGCCTGGTTGCGATTGACGGACGCATCCACCAGCTCGTGATGGTGCCGATGCGTGCACCGCTGGTGATTGCCTGGGTGGTGATGGGCTTCCGCGTCGATGAAGGCCTGGTGCGTGATATGCAGCGCTTGTCGGGTCTGCAGATCGCTCTGCAGACCCGCGCCTCGGCATCTGCCGATTGGCTGACTACCGCCAGCAGCCTGGCGCCGCTGACCAGCGCCGCATTGGGCGGCCCCGCGTCCATGCGCCCGGGCTCGGCGAGCAGCGTGCTGATCGCTGGTCAGGCCTACGGCATGCGCGTGGCGCCCCTGGACGCCGACAACGAGGCGCCCCTGCGCGCCCTGTTGCTGCGCTCAGTGGACGAAGCCGTGGCGCCCTATCGCAGCCTGCAGTGGACACTCCTGGTCATCGGCCTGCTGGGCACGGTGGCGCTGGCTGCCGGCGGTCTCTGGGCGGCGCGCCGCATCACCACACCGATCCGGGAGTTGTCCGGCGCGGCGCAGCGCCTGGCGGCCGGCGACTTCGAGCACCCTGTGCCGGTGACCACACGCGACGAGATCGGCGAGCTGGCGCAGACTTTTGAGCACATGCGTACCAGCATCGACGCGCAGCGCAAGGAAGTCACCCGCCTCGCCTACTGGGACAGCCTGACCGGTCTGCCCAATCGCGCGCAATTTCGCGAGGCGGTGTCAGCCGCGCTCGCGCAGCGCGAGCAGTCGGCGCCCGAGGCAACGGCAGCTGCCAGCACGCGCACCGCCGCGATCCTGCTTCTCGATCTCGACCGCTTCAAGCACATCAACGATCTGCTGGGCTACGCCACGGGCGATCAGCTGCTGCGTGAAGTGGGCGAGCGGCTTGGTGCGGTGATCGGCGCGCGAGGGTTTCCGATGGCACGTCTTTCGGGTGACGAATTCGCGCTGCTGCTGCCCGAGGCCGAGCTGGGTGAGCCCATGGCCGCAGAGATAGCGAGCGCCTTCGAACGGCCGATGCAGCTGGGCGAGCAAAGCGTGGACCTGCGTGCGAGCGTCGGCATCGCCCACTATCCTGGCCACGCACGCGAGGTCGACGAGCTTCTTGCCCGCGCAGAAGTGGCGATGTACGCCGCCAAGCGAGGCAGCTCCGGCGTGATGGTCTATCACGAGCAACTGGATTCCGGCAGCAGCCAGACCCTGTCCTTGCTGTCGGACCTGCAGCGCGCCATTGGCGCGGGCGAGTTGCGTGTGTTTCTTCAGCCCAAGATTGCACTGGGCTCCGGCGAGCTGGTGGGCGCGGAGGCCCTGCTGCGCTGGCAGCACCCGACACGCGGCATGGTTCCGCCGCTGGACTTCATCCCCTTTGCCGAGCAGACCGGCTTCATCCGCCACCTGACCCTGTGGGTGATCGACGAGATCCTGCGCATCAGCCCGCAGCTGGCCGCGCAGGGCCATGCGCTGAGCCTCGCTGTGAACCTTTCGACGCGTGACCTCATGGATCTGGAGCTGCCGGACAAGATCGGCGAACGGCTGGCACGCTTTGCAGTACCGCCGGAGGCACTCAAGCTCGAGATCACCGAGAGCGCGATCATGGATGACCCGCAGCGCGCCGAAAGCGTGCTGGCTCGCCTGCATGCCATGGGCTTGCCGCTGTCGATCGACGACTTCGGCACAGGCTACAGCTCGCTGGCCTATCTGAAGCGCCTGCCAGTCAAGGAGCTGAAGATTGATCGCTCCTTCGTGATGCATCTGGACCGCGAGGACGGCGATCACAAGATCGTCCGCTCAACGATCGATCTGGCCCACACCCTGGGCCTCGAAGTCGTCGCCGAGGGCGTGGAAAACCTTGCGATCTGGCAGGTGCTGCGCGGTCTCGGCTGTGATCTGGCACAGGGCTACTTCGTGAGTCGCCCGCTGCCCGCCGACCAGTTCGAGGCCTGGGCCACCGCCTGGCCGCAGCAGCGCGAGCGCCTGCTCGGGCAACCCGAAGCCGCCCTCCTAAAATAGTGTTTCCATTCAGCTGATCCGCTCGCGATCGGCCCGGTCACCCCACCTCGCACACCCATGAGCTTTCGCATCGCCCCTTCCATCCTGTCTGCCGACTTTGCCCGCCTGGGCGAGGAGGTGCGCGCCGTGCAAGCCGCAGGCGCGGATCTGATCCACTTCGACGTGATGGACAACCACTACGTGCCCAACCTGACCGTGGGGCCGCTGGTCTGCGAGGCGATCCGCCCGCACGTCACCATTCCCATCGACGTGCACCTGATGGTTGAACCCGTGGATGCGCTGATCCCGATGTTCGCCAAGGCCGGCGCGAACATCATCACCTTCCACCCGGAAGCCAGCCGCCATGTGGACCGTACGCTGAGCCTGATCCGCGAACACGGCTGCAAGGCTGGACTGGTCTTCAACCCGGCCACATCGCTGGAATACATGGACTACGTGATGGGCAAGCTCGACATCGTGCTCATGATGAGCGTGAACCCCGGCTTCGGCGGCCAGAGCTTCATCGAGGCCGTGCTGCCCAAGATCACGGCAGTGAAGAAGAAGATCGACGCCCACACCGCCGCGGGCGGCCAGCCGATCTGGCTGGAAGTGGATGGTGGGGTGAAGGTGGACAACATCCGCCGCGTGGCCGATGCCGGTGCAGACACCTTTGTGGCGGGCAGCGCCGTCTTCGGTGCGCGCGATGCCGATGGCGGCTACAAGACAGTCTTCGAGAAGTTCCGCACGGCGCTGGGCTGAGTGGGGTCACCCGGGTCAGTGCGTCGGTGAGAGGTAGCGCCGCTGGATCCTTTGGATCAGGCCTTCGCGGCGCATCTGCGCCATGACCTGGTTGAACTGCCTCACGAAGGACTCCTCCACCGCGCGCTTGCCAAAGGCGAAGCGGGCCGCTTCTTCAGACACCACGATGCGCGTGGGCAGGATGCGAGCATCCAGCTTCAGCTCGGCCAGCTCGATGGCAGCGGTGTCCTCGCTGGCAATCACGCCGTCCAGGCGGCCGTTGGCCACCATCTGCCAGAGGTTCAGGCGATTGCTCTGGCGCGTGATGCTCCGCGCGTAGGCTTCGTCCTTGAGCAGCTCGTCGTAGGCGTGTCCATAGGCCACATTGATCTGCACGCCCAGCCGAAAGCCGACCCTCGGGAGCTCATCGATCTGCTTGAGTGGCCATTTGGCCCGCGCCTCCCGGCTGGCGTAGAGCACATTGCGTGGCGTGGGGCGCGGGTCGGAGAACCAGGCGTATTCCTCGCGCTCAGGCCGCTTGAACGCACCGGGCAGGACGTCCAGGCGCCCAGCCTCCAGCTCGAGCAGGGCACGGGCCCATGGCAGCTGAACCCAGCGCACGGTGCACCCCATGCGCTTGAGCGCCTCCCGCACGATATCGGCGTCGATGCCGACAACCTCGCCCCGCGCATCGATCTGCGTGAATGGCGGATCAGGGTTCCAGCGCACTGAGCGCTCGCATGCGTTGGCCCATCCTGCCGCCAGCAGCACGCTCCAGCCTAGCCACCAGGCACGCCAGAGGCGCGCGCTCCTCACCGTCCACATGCACGTGCTCCCAAGAGCCGCTTCGGCGGCCCTGCAGCGCAAAACTTATCATCGGCTTGCCTCATTTGCAGCCTCGCACAAGCCCGCCCCATGCCCAGACCCTGCTCTCTGCGCGCCGCGCTGATCGACCTTGACGGCACCCTGCTGGACACCGCCGGCGAACTGGCAGGGGCGGTGAACGCCATGCGCCAGGACCTGGGTCTCGCCGCGCTGGACGTGGCGCGCATTGCGAGCTTTGTGGGCAAGGGCGCGGCCGTGCTGGTGCACCGCGCACTGACCGACTCGCACGACGGCCTGGCCGACGATGCCGCTCACGCACAGGGCCTCGCAGCCTTCAAGCGGCACTACGAGCGCATCAACGGCACGCAGGCGCAGATGTATCCCGGCGTGCTTGATGGCCTCGCGTCGCTGCATGTACAAGGCCTGCGCCTGGCCTGCGTCACCAACAAGCCGCGCGACTTTGCGCAGCCGCTGCTGGCGCGTACCGGCCTCGCAAGGCACTTCGAGCTGCTGGTGGCCGGTGGCGACACTGCGCGCGCCAAGCCCCACCCCGATCCGTTTGAACACGCTGCGCAGCACCTGAATCTGGACGCGGCGGAATGCGTGGTGATCGGCGACTCCGCCAACGACGCGCAGGCCGGGCGTGCCGCGGGCATGGCCGTGCTGCTGGTGCCCTACGGCTATAGCGAGGGCGAACCGGTCAGCCGCGCGTTTGACGCCGGTTTGTGCGATGCGATAGTCTCCGATCTCGTTGCCGCCGCGGACTGGATTGCTGGTCAGGGTGCGCAGCCGAACCACACACCGCAATGAACCGCCTCCACTTTGCTTCCCAAGCAGCCCGCGCCTTCTGCGCCGGGTGGTGGCGTGTCTCGTTCTGGTGGTGCTGACCGCACCGACCAGACCCCCTCGCAGCCGCTTGCCGCTGCCCGCCTCAAGAGCAAGCACCCCGAAGCATCTCCACACCCGGATCTGACCGCGTAGATCCAGCGCTGGTGCGCCTTTCCAAGCCAAAATGGCTGGAAACCCGCGCCAGACAAGCGGAAAGCCCTTGCGAACAGCCATGACCGAACTCGAATTCAACGCCCTCGCCGCCCAGGGCTACAACCGCATCCCGCTGATCGCCGAGACCATGGCGGACCTCGACACCCCGCTGTCGCTGTACCTGAAGCTCGCCAACACGGCCAACAGCTTCCTGCTCGAGAGCGTGGTGGGCGGCGAGCGCTTCGGGCGCTACAGCTTCATCGGCCTGCCGGCCAGCACGATGCTCAAGGTCAGCATCCGCGCCGCGGGCCATCACACGCAGGTGCTGAAGAACCACGCCGTGGTCGAGGAGGACCGCGGCAACCCGCTCGATTTCATCGCCGCGTATCTCGCGCGCTTCAAGGTCGCCATGCGCCCGGGGCTGCCGCGCTTCTGCGGCGGCCTGGCCGGCTACTTCGGCTACGACACGGTGCGTCTGATCGAGAAGAAGCTGGCGGCCACCGACAAGCCCGGCGGCATCGACATGCCCGACATCATGCTGCTGCATTGCGACGAGCTGGCGGTGGTGGACAACGTCGCCGGCAAGCTCTACCTGATCGTCTATGCCGACCCGCGCACGCCGGACGCCTACACCCGCACGCGCAGCCGCCTGCGCGAACTGAAGGCCAAGCTGGCGAATGCGCCGCACCGCTCCCACCTGGGGGCGAGCGTGGTGCAGGAGGTGCGCCGCAGCTGGCCCAAGGAGGACTTCAAGGCCGCCGTGCAGCGCTGCCGCGACTACATCATCGACGGCGACTGCATGCAGGTCGTGATCGCGCAGCAGCTCTCCATGCAGTTTCCGGAGTCCGCGCTCACCCTGTACCGCGCGCTGCGCTCCATCAACCCCTCGCCCTACATGTTCTATTACCGCATGGCGCCCGAGGCAGCCGGCAAGGGCGAGTTCCACATCGTCGGCTCATCGCCCGAGATTCTCGTGCGGCAGGAGCCGGTGGAATCCGGCGGCAAGCCCGAGGTCCTGGCCACCGTCCGGCCGATTGCCGGCACGCGCAAGCGCGGCGCCACCACAGCGGAGGACGAGCGCCTGGCCGCCGAGCTGCTGGCCGACCCCAAGGAGCGCGCCGAACACGTGATGCTGATCGACCTCGCCCGCAATGACGTCGGCCGCGTGGCCCAGACGGGTACAGTCAAGGTCACCGAGACCATGGGCATCGAGAAGTACAGCCATGTGCAGCACATCGTGAGCAATGTGCAGGGCGTGCTCAAGCCGGGCATGACCAGCATGGACCTGCTGCGCGCCACCTTCCCCGCGGGCACGCTCTCGGGCGCACCCAAGGTGCGCGCCATGGAAATCATTGATGAACTCGAGCCCGTCAAGCGCGGCCTGTATGGCGGCGCGGTGGGCTACCTGTCCTATTCCGGCGCCATGGACGTGGCGATTGCCATCCGCACCGGCGTGGTCAAGGACGGCTTCCTGCATGCCAGCGCCGGCGCGGGGATCGTCTACGACTCGGATGCAGAGGCCGAGTGGCAGGAAACCGAAGCCAAGGCCCGTGCGCTGTTCCGCGCCGCGGAGCGTGTGCAGGAAGGACTGGAGGCCGAACTGTGATTGACCTGCGCAGCGATACCGTCACCCGCCCCACCGCCGCCATGCGTGCGGCGATGCTCGCCGCAGAGGTGGGCGACGACGTGTGGGGCGACGACCCGACCGTGCAGCGCCTGCAGGCCGTGGTGGCCGAGCGCACGGGCTTCGAGGCCGCGCTCTTCATGCCCAGCGGCACCATGAGCAATCTGTGCGCCCTGATGGCGCACTGCGAGCGTGGCGACGAATACATCGTCGGCCAGCTGGCACATACCTACAAGTACGAGGGCGGCGGTGCGGCGGTGCTCGGTTCGATCGTGCCGCAGCCCATCGAGCACGCGCCGGACGGCACGCTGCCACTGGAGAAGATTGCTGCCGCCATCAAGCACCATGGCCCCGGCCTGGGTGCGCACTTTGCGCGCTCGCGCCTGCTGGCGCTTGAGAACACCTTCAACGGCAAGGTGCTGGCGCGCGACTACGTGAGGGCCGCGCAGGAGCTGGCCCGCAGCCGCGGCCTGAGCCTGCACCTGGACGGCGCGCGTGTGGCCAATGCATCGGTGGCCAATGGCGAAAGCCTGCGCGAGACCTGCGCCGGCTTTGATTCGGTGTCGATCTGCTTTTCCAAGGGGCTGGGCTGCCCGGTGGGCTCGGTGCTGGTGGGCAGCAAGGCACTGCTGGAGCGCGCCTTCCGCTGGCGCAAGGTGGCAGGTGGCGGCATGCGCCAGGCCGGCATTCTGGCCGCGGCCCTGCTCTACGCGCTGGACCACCACATCGATCGACTGGCCGAGGACCATGCCAACGCTGCTTTCCTGGCCGAGGGTCTGCGCAGCATCGACGAAGTGAGCGTGACGGACTGCGCGACCAACATGGTGTTTGCGCAGTTCCCGCAGGCGCACTGCGTGCCGCTGGAAGCGCATCTCAAGGCGCGCGGCATTCTGATTCAGGTGCTCTACGGCACTCGCATGGTGACGCATCTGGATGTGAGCGGTGCCGACATCGACCGCGTGGTGGCCGAGATCAAGAACTACTTTGCGAAGGTCTGAACCATGCTGGTGATGATCGACAACTACGACAGCTTTACCTACAACCTCGTGCAGTACTTCGGCGAGCTCGGCGAGGACGTGCGTGTGTTCCGCAATGACGAGACCACGCCGCAGGCCATCGAGACGCTGCGGCCGGACCGCATCTGCATCAGCCCGGGGCCCTGTGCACCCGCGCAGGCCGGCATCTCGATTGCCACCATCCGCCACTTTGCCGGCAAGCTGCCGGTGCTCGGCGTGTGTCTGGGCCACCAGGCGATTGGCGAGGCCTTCGGTGGCAAGGTGATCAAGGCCCGCAAGGTCATGCATGGCAAGACCGACGCCATCGAGACCAAGCAGCAAGGGGTGTTTGCCAATCTGCCGCGCAGCTTTACGGTCACGCGCTACCACTCGCTCGCCATCGAGCGCGAGAGCCTGCCGGCCGAGCTGATGGTCACCGCCTGGACCGAGGATGGCGAGATCATGGGCGTGAAGCACAAGATCCACGCCGTCGAGGGCGTGCAGTTTCACCCGGAGTCCATCCTGTCGGAGTACGGGCGTGACCTGCTGCGCAACTTCCTGAACCAATCTGCCGCCACTGCGAGCGCCCACTGAGCGCGGAGCCCCACCATGCCCATCACCCCGAACGAAGCCCTGCAACGCACCATCGAGCACCGCGAGATCTTCCATGACGAGATGGTCAAGATCATGCGCATGATCATGAGTGGTGAGATCTCGCCGGCCATGACGGCAGCCATCCTCACGGGCCTGCGCGTGAAGAAGGAAACCATCGGCGAGATCACCGCGGCAGCCCAGGTCATGCGCGAATTCGCCACCAAGGTGCCGGTGCAGTCCCACGCCCATCTGGTCGATGTGGTCGGCACCGGTGGGGATGCTGCACACACCTTCAACATCTCCACGGCCAGCATGTTCGTCGCCGCGGCGGCCGGCGCCAAGGTAGCCAAGCATGGCGGGCGCAGCGTGTCTTCCAAGAGCGGCAGCGCCGATGTGCTCGAGGCCCTGGGCGTGAACCTCAATCAGTCCCCCGCACGCATTGCCGAATGCATCGACAAGCTCGGGCTGGGCTTCATGTTCGCGCCGAACCACCATCCGGCCATGAAGAACGTCGCCCCGATCCGCAAGGAGCTTGGCGTACGTACCATCTTCAACATCCTCGGGCCCCTGACGAACCCGGCGGGCGCACCCAACATCCTGATGGGCGTGTTCCACCCGGATCTGGTGGGCATCCAGGTGCGCGTGCTGCAGCGCCTGGGCGCCGAGCATGCCGTGGTGGTCTACGGCAAGGACGGCATGGACGAGGTGTCGCTCGGTGCCGCCACCATGGTGGGTGAACTGAAGAACGGCGAAGTCCAGGAGTACGAAATCCACCCAGAGGACTTCGGTCTGGCGATGTTCAGCAACCGCGGCCTGAAGGTGCTGGACGCGGCGGAATCCAAAACCATGCTGCTCGAAGCGCTGGGCGACACACCGGGCACGCCGCGCGACATCGTGATCTTCAACGCAGGCGTCGCGCTCTATGCCGCGAATGTGGCCGCCGACATCCCGGCGGGCATTGTGCTTGCACGCGAGGCGATCCGCTCCGGCGCGGCACGACGCAAGCTGGACGACTTCGTAGCCTTCAACGCAAGTTCGAGCCTATGAGCGACATCCTGACCCGGATCCTCGCCACCAAGCGCGAGGAGATCGCATCCGGCCTGAAGATCCGCCCGCTGGCCGACGTCCGCGCACAGGGCGAAGCCCGGCGCGGGCAGCAGCGCGGCTTTGCACAGGCCATGCAGGCCCGCGTCGCCGCAGGCCATGCCGCCGTGATCGCGGAGGTGAAGAAGGCCAGTCCGAGCAAGGGCGTGATGCGCGACCCGTTCTACCCCGCCGTGATTGCGCACAGTTATGCGCTGCATCACGCCATCTGCCTGTCCGTGCTGACGGACGTGCAGTACTTCCAGGGCAGCGCGGACTACCTGCGCCAGGCGCGCGCTGTCTGCACGCTGCCTGTGATCCGCAAGGACTTCATCATCGACGAGTACCAGGTGGCCGAGGCGGCTGCCATGGGTGCCGATGCCATCCTGCTGATCGTGGCGGCGCTCGACGCATCCGCGCTGCACGATCTGGAGGCCTGCGCGGCGCACTACGGCCTGGATGTGCTGGTGGAGGTGCATGACGCGGCCGAGCTCGATGTGGCGCTCACCCTCAAGACGCCGCTTGTGGGCATCAATAACCGCAATCTGCGTACCTTCGACGTCACCCTCGACACTACGCTGAATCTGCTGGCACAGATCCCTGCGGACCGGCTGGTGGTCACGGAGTCCGGCATCCACACACCGGGCGATGTGGCGAAGATGCGCGCCGCCGGCGTGCATGCCTTTCTGGTGGGCGAAGCCTTCATGCGCGCGGCCGACCCCGGCACCGAGCTGGCGCGGCTGTTTGCCTGATGACGATTACTCGCGATTTGTTCGGTGGCGCAGATCCGGCTGCACTCAGTGTGCCGCTCGCGCGGTGCTTCGACGCACTGCCCTCCGACTGGCAAGCCTTGGCACCGCGATTTCTTGCGAGCAGCATGAAGATGGAGCTGTGCGCCACGGTGGACGCACGACGTGCGGCGGGCGCCACGATCTACCCGCCGCAACCCTTTGCCACGCTGCACGAACTTGACCCGGCTGCAGCGCGTGTCGTGGTGCTCGGGCAGGACCCGTATCACGGCGCCGGGCAGGCACAGGGTCGCGCCTTCTCGGTGCCCGTCGGCATGAAGCTGCCGCCCAGCCTGCGCAACATCTACACCGAGATCAGCCGCGAGTTCGGTACACCACTGCCAGGTAGCGGCGACCTCAGCCGATGGGTTCAGCAAGGCGTTCTGCTGCTGAACACCGTGCTCACCGTGGAAGACGGCGCCGCGGCGAGCCATGCGGCGCTGGGCTGGGAAACGTTCACCGACGAACTCATCGGTTGGCTGGGCCAGCAAGCGCGGCCACTGGCCTTTTTGCTCTGGGGCGCACCAGCGCAGAAGAAGCGTGCGCTGATCGGGCCGCAGCATCTGGTGCTCTGCGCCAACCATCCTTCGCCCCTGTCGGCGCGGCGGCCGCCGGTGCCCTTCATCGGCTGCGGGCACTTCGGTCAGGTCAATGCCTGGCTGAGCGCGCGGGGCGAGGCGCCGATCAACTGGTAGGCGATCCACTCAGCTGGATCGGCCGCTGCGCACCTGCTGCGTTGCGCTGATGAAGCGCTCCACGGTGGCGCGGTACTCCGCGTTGCCCATGGTGGAAAAGCCGCTGTGGTTGCCGCCCTCCACGATCAGAAGCTGCCGGGCCGAAGCCGGCGCCTTCTGCGCAGCGGCGTAGAGCTGCTCACTCATGCGGTAGGGGATCACGCCGTCGCGTGTGCCATGGATGAAGAGCACCGGCTTGTTCAGCTCGCGGACCTTGGCTAGTGAATCGAAGTCCTGCGTGATGAGCAGGCTCAAGCCTGGCACCCAGCCCCACTTGAACTCGCGCACCAGGTCGGCAATGCGGGTGAAGCTGGCTTCCACGATCAGGCCTGCAAACTGGCCCTGTGTGTCCTTGCGCGTGGCGAGATCGATGGCGATCGCGCCACCGAGGCTGTGGCCATACACGTACCGCTGATCCGCCCTTGGCTCGCGGCGCTTCAGTTCCTCGAAGGCCAGGCGCGCATCTTCGTAGGCAGACTCTTCCGACGGCACACGGGGGCTGGAGGCGCCAAAGCCCCGGTAGTCGATGGCCAGCACGTTGAAACCCATCTGCTGCCAGCGCTCGATGCGGAACACGCTGCCGTTCAGGTTCCAGCGCGCACCGTGCAGGTAAAGCAGCGTGGGCGCACTCGGCGCGGCCGCGGGCAGGTACCAAGTGCGGACGGTCTCGCTGCCCAGCTTGAGGTCGAACACTTCGGTGCCGGCCGGCGCCTCGCGCGACCAGCGCGGCGCACCTTCCTCGACGCGGAAGATGGCCTTGCGCTGCGCAGTGTCCAGACTGGCGCAGCCACCGATGACGAGCACAGCCACCAGGGCCGCCAGCAGGACGCGCAGATGCTTCATGGGTGCATACGATGCCAAAACCGAGCCGGGGTTCAAACACACGCATTCCCGCTGCCATGGACGGCTGCTACGATTGCCCGCTGTTTTCGAACGATCGTTCGTTTTTCAGGAGTTTCTGCAATGTCGCTGCACGCCCTGCTCAAGGATCGCCTGTCTGTGCCGGTGATCGCCAGCCCGATGTTCATCCTCTCGAACCCGAAGATGGTGATTGAGCAGTGCAAGGCCGGCGTGGTGGGCAGCTTTCCGGCGCTCAACGCGCGCCCGGCCAGCCAGCTCGATGAATGGCTGCACGAGATCACCGAGACCCTGGACGCGCACAACAAGGCCAACCCGGACCGGCCGGCTGCGCCATTTGCCATCAACCAGATCGTGCACAAGAGCAATGACCGGCTCGAGCACGACCTGGAGATGACCGTGAAGTGGAAGGTGCCCATCGTCATCACCAGCCTGGGCGCGCGTGAGGACGTGAACGCCGCCGTGCACAGCTACGGCGGCTACACCCTGCACGACATCATCAACGACCGCTTTGCACGCAAGGCGATCGAGAAGGGTGCTGACGGCATCATCGCCGTCGCAGCCGGTGCGGGCGGCCACGCGGGCACGCTCTCGCCGTTTGCACTGGTGCAGGAGATCCGCCAGTGGTTCGACGGCCCACTGCTTCTCTCGGGCTCGATCGCCACCGGCCGCGCCGTGCTTGCCGCCCAGGCCATGGGCGCGGACTACGGCTACATCGGCAGCGCATTTATCGCCACCGAGGAAGCGCGCTGCGCCGACGACTACAAGCAGGCCGTGGTTGACTGCAAGGCGGACGACATCGTTTACACCAACCTGTTCACCGGCGTGCACGGCAACTACCTAAAGCCCTCCATCGTCGCGGCAGGTCTCGATCCGGATCACCTCCCCGAGAGCGATCCAAGCAAGATGAACTTCGGCTCGGGCGGTACCGAAGCCAAGAAGGCCTGGAAGGACATCTGGGGCTGCGGCCAGGGCATTGGCGCCGTGGACGCCATCGTTCCTGTGCGCGAACGGGTGGCACGTCTGGCCGGCGAATACCGCGAGGCCTGCCGCATGATCGAGGGCCTTACAGCGCGCTACTGAGCGGGCGCCGGAGCGGGCTGCCGCGCAATTCAGGCAAATCCCGGTCAAGGAATGCGCGTGTTTCACGCCTGACCGAGCGTGCCGAAGCGGCCGAGCGGGTATCTTTCTGCGTGATGCTCCTTGAGAAGACGCAGGCCGCGTCGCAGGCAGACCGTGGCCTTTGATATCCGCACCATGTTCATGATCGCCGCCCTCCTGGGGCTGGCGATGGGCGCCATCGTGCTGCTGATGCAGCGTTCGGCGCCCAGTTCGGTGCGCGGCCTGCTGGAAACCGGCTGGTCAGCCATCGCCTTTGCGGTCGCCTCGCTGCTGATCGCGTTGCGCGACCATGTGCCCGAGATCCTGAGCTTCCTGCTGGCCAACGTGATGCTCTATGTGGCACTGGCAGCCAACGCCCATGGTGTGGCGCGCTTCTACCACCGCAGCGATCTGGCGCGGCCGATCTACGGCATCGCCCTGCTGTGCAGCGTCATCTACTGCATCATTTATGCGCTTGGCGCAGGCATCCAGGGGCGCGTATACGTCTACACGGGCGTGCTCCTGGTGCTGTTCGGCATCAAGACCTGGCTGCTGCTGCGCGAGACCCGCGGCAACCGCGGCATCGGCTGGGGGATCATGCTCGTGCTCACGGTGACCATGATGCTGCTGGCCAGCGCGCGGGCGCTCGCCTTTGCCACCTCGCCGGTGGCCGACAGCGTGTTCTCGCAGCATCCGATCAACATTGCGCACGGCGTGGGCAGCATGTTTGCGCTGGTCTTCATGACCCTGGCCTTCATCCTGGCCGTCAACGAGCGCTACCGCCAGGTGCTGCAGGATCTGGCCTACACCGACTCGCTCACCGGGCTGATGAACCGGCGCGCCT
Source organism: Piscinibacterium candidicorallinum (assembly GCF_047549485.1). Lineage (GTDB taxonomy): Bacteria > Pseudomonadota > Gammaproteobacteria > Burkholderiales > Burkholderiaceae_C > Piscinibacterium > Piscinibacterium candidicorallinum. The sequence goes on from NZ_CP180191.1 coordinate 3,512,121, forward strand.
TCATGGACGCAATGGCGCGCGAACACGCCAAGGTGCAGCGCGGCCAGAGTTCCTACTGCGTGGCCGTGGCCGATCTGGACCACTTCAAGCGCATCAATGACGCCCTCGGTCACGCGGCTGGTGACCGGGTGCTGGAGTCCTTTGCCTCCCGAGTGCAGGCCTGCATCCGCCCTGGCGATGTAGTGGGCCGCATCGGCGGCGAGGAATTCGCCATCGGCCTGCCCGGCGTGAGTCAGGCCGATGGCATGCAGATCATCGAACGCATCCGCAAGCTGGTGGCAGCTACGCCGGTGAACTGGCGCGGCCAACCCGTCATGATTACGGTGTCGATCGGCCTGTCACGCTGCAAGGACGCCGATACCAGCTTCGAGCAGGTGCTGCTGCGCGCCGACCAGGCGCTCTACGACGCCAAGCTCACGCGCGACGCCACAGCCGCGAAGTAGCGGTCCTCCCCCATCGACCCCACATCGCGCAGCCCGGCAGGCTGCCCAACGCAGGACATTCAAGCCCCATGGACTGGACGCGCCACGCGATTGCCAAGATCGAAGCGGACTTTCGCCGCTCCAGCGACACGCATCTCATTGCCGTGGCGCTGCCCGGCTTTGCGGGCATCGACCTGTATTTCAAGGACGAGAGCAGCCACCCCACCGGCAGCCTGAAGCACCGCCTCGCGCGCTCGCTGTTTCTCTACGCCCTGTGCAACGGCTGGCTGCGCGAGGGCAGCACGGTGGTGGAAGCGTCCAGCGGCTCCACGGCGATTTCCGAGGCCTACTTCGCGCGCCTGCTCGGCCTGCCCTTCGTGGCCGTGATGCCGGCGAGCACCTCGGCCGAGAAGATCGCCGCGATCGAGTTCTACGGCGGGCGCTGCGATCTTGTGGCGCACTCCGCGCAGGTCTATACCCGCGCCGCGCAGATCGCTCGCGAGACCGGCGGCCACTACATGGACCAGTTCACCTACGCGGAGCGGGCCACGGACTGGCGCAGCAACAACAACATTGCCGAAAGCCTGTTCGAGCAGATGGCGCTGGAGCCGCACCCCGTGCCCACGTGGATCGTGACTGGCGCTGGCACTGGCGGCACAGCAGCCACACTGGGCCGCTTCGTGCGCTACCGCCAGCACCCCACGCGCGTGCTGGTGGCCGACCCCGAGCACAGCGTGTTCTTCGACCACTACCGCACGCGCGACTGCAGCCTGACGGCCGAGCAGGGTTCGCGCATCGAAGGCATCGGCCGGCCGCGGGTGGAGGCCTCCTTTCTGCCAAGCATCATCGACGCGATGGTCAAGGTGCCCGATGCGCTCTCAATCGCTGCAGCGCATGAGCTGAGCGCACGCCTGGGTCGGCGCGTCGGCGGCTCCACGGGTACCAACCTCGCAGCCGCGCTGTGGGCGGCGCAGCAGATGAAGCAGCGCGGCGAAACCGGCTCGATCGTCGCCATCCTGTGCGACGCCGGCGAGCGCTACGGGCGCACCTACTTCGATGCCGACTGGCTCGCGGCGCAGGGCTTTGCGCTGGATGTGCCGCGCGCGCAGGTGCGCTTGGCGATGGACCAGGGCGAAGCGATTGCGCTGGCTGCGGCCGGCGCCGTGCAGACTGCCTAGGCGCCGCGCACGTGCACAGTGGCGTTTCCGCAGTGCTGGTGCACTTCTTCAGGCCGGTGGCCTGAATCCGCTTGCCTGGTGGCCCTCTTCAGGCACCCTCTCTGAAGACGCTTGGTGGATGCGGTTCTTCAAGGCAACACCCTGAAGAACCGCATGGAACAAGCGGAACCAGGCATGCCGCCGTGCAGAACCCGCGCCCGGCGCAGCCTGATGCAGCGCTCAATGCGCCAGCGCTTCCTCGATCTCCGCGAAGCTCGTGGCCGCGTGGCTCAGCTCCAGCGTCACGCCCAGCTGCCGCGCGATCTGCGAGAGCGAAAAGATGCCGCGCACGCGCTGACGGCCCTGCGCGTCTACATCCAGCACCACTGCGTGCTGGCGGTTGTGCTCGCGCAGGTTGGCGATCACCTCGCTCACGCGCGCGTGCTCCACCTCATGCAGCAGCAGCGCCTCAAGCCGCGACATGGGCGTCATCACATCGCCCACCTGCAGCTCGGCATGGCGCATGCGACGCTCCTGCGCCAGGCGGATCGGCCGCTCGCCCAGCAGATCGGTGGCGGTGATCACGCCGGCCAGCAGGTCCTGCTCGGTGACCAGCAGCATGCGCACGCCGCGCTGGCGCATGGTGCGCTCGGCCTCGCCGATCTGGGTGTGCGTGTCGATGATGGCGGCGGGCACGCGCGCCAGATCGGTCATCACGTCCAGCGCCGGGCTGTCCGGGCTGAGGCGGCGCTGCGCGGCCTCCGGCTGGCAGATCCGGATCGGGCCGGCAACGGTGTGAGAGGACAGTTGTTGTGTGCGATCCATTTGAACGCTGCTCCTTGGCTGGCGGTCTCGCGCGCCTGAAAGGACACCTTTGCGCGCCGTGACCGGGTTCTTTCACCATAGGCAGCGCGGCGCAAAAGCGCGAGGCCAAAGCGCCGCCAAATGGTTTCAGCGCATGGATTGAGCGCTTGCCGTCAGTGGACTGACAGACTGGCGCGCCAGCACAGTGCGCATGGCGACATGTGTGGTCGCTCGAGGCGCGACGCATTGCGCCGGTCGATCTGCGGCAGCCTCACCGGGACGGACGGACGGAACCGCGCAGAACTGGATGAGTGGCGCGCGCCGTGCTCAGCGCCCAAGCAGCTTGCGCGCCGCCTCGCCCACGCTTTGCACTGCGCTCTGACCTGCGCCGCCGAGCAGGCGTGCGAACTCCTCTATGTTCAGCCCCAGACCTTCGGCCAGACCGAGGGTCATCTTGCCGAGCAGGTTCTCGTTGAGCGAGAAGCGTGGGTCATCGAGCCGTCCGGCGAGCGTGAACTTGATCACGATCTGACCGCGGTCGTTCTTCAGCGCTGCGAGCACCGCCGAACGCGGCACACCCATGAAGGCGCCGGACGCACCGCTGCCGCTGTTCAGATCCAGTTGCCGCAGCGTCAGCGTGCCGGGTGCGCGCAGCTGCTGCGCCTTCACCGCGCTGCGCAGATCGAGATCGAGCGTGCCGCTGCGCACGCCGCCCTCGCCCGGCTTGAGCAGATATGGAGATAGCGCACGAAGGTCCACATGGCGCAGCGCCGCGTCCAGCTCCATGTCGCGGCTGGCCAGTTCGATCCAGCCCTGCAGGCGCACCGCGCCGCCTGCGTTCTGGGTGGCATTGCTGGACTGTGCAGAGCCGCTGACCTCGGTGCTCGAGGACGCAGCCGCCGCGTTCGCGGTGGCGGTTCCTGCGGCGGCTGGTGCCGTGCCGGCTGCACGCAGGGTGGCCTGCACATCCAGCGTGCTCTGCCCCTCCAGACTCGGCCACGCCAGCGGCCCGAAGCGCGCCTTGATCGGGTCCAGCCGCAGGGCCAGCGCCGGGCGGCGCACGCTGGCATCGAAGAACGCCACGGCGCAGTCCACCAGATCGATGCGCTCCACGCGCACGGCCGGGCCCTCGCCTTGGACTGAGCCCGCGGCAGCCGCTTTGGCTCCGGGCGGCGTGGCTGCGCGCGCGGGCGCCGCGGGCTTGCGCTGCAGCAGGCCGGGCAGCAGCACCAGCTCACCGTCCGCGCGGCGCAGCACGGTCAGCTCGCCGCCTTCGATCACCACGCGCGCGATGCGTACTTCGTCACTGAACAGGCTGGAGAGCTGCGGCAGCACACGCACGCGCTTGGCGCGCAGCTCGTCCGCCGCAGGCCAGCCGGCGCTGGCGGCCGCGACCACGACATCACTCAGCACCACGCCCTGCCAGCTCACGCCAATGCGCCCCACACTGGCCTGCGGGCCAAGGGCCGATTCCACCTGGCGCTTGAGCAGCTGTGTGGCAACGATGAAGGCCACGCCGCATGCGAAGGCCAGCCCCGCCATCAGCACGAGCCAGAAGCGCGGGCGGCGCCACAGCGCTGCGGCACTCATGCCGCGCTCCTGCGCTTCAACCAGGCAGCTGCCGCTTTTCGCTTGTCTGGTGCGGGTTTCCAGGGCATCTGCCTGAAGACGCTTGCTGGATGCGCGTCTTCAAGGCATTGACCTGAAGAACCGCACCAGACAAGCGAAAAGCGGCAGGGGTACTGCGCGAAAGCGCTTCGCTGCACGCCAGGGCGCGAGACGGCGGACCCCATGCAGATCACCGCACCAGATCGATCGGTGTGTCGCCCAGCACCTCGCGCAGGCGCGCCCGCGCCGCGTCGCGATCCTGTGCGTTGGCAAAGGGGCCGATGCGCACGCGGCTCAGGCCCTCGCTGAAATACACCTCAGGCCGGACGTCCGGCGGCCAGGCCATGCGGCGCACCATCGAGAACACGTTCCAGGCCTTGGGCTCTTCGGCAAAGGCGCCGACTTGCAGATACAAGGCGCCGCCTGCGCCTGCGGCGGATGTGCTGGCGCGTGCCGCTGGGGTGGATGCCGGGGTGGGTGCCGGGGCAATCGCAGCAGCAGCGGTGGCCGGCGCCGCGGGTCCAACGCTCGGGGTGGCCGGGGCCGTTGAGGCGGCTGGGGCCGATGCGGCGCTCGCTTCTGCACTGACACCCAGTTCGGCGGGCAGGGGCAGCGCAGCAACATCTGCACCGCCGCGCAGGCCGGGCGGCAGGCCGGTGCTCGGTGCACGGCGGGCGTCGCCGCGGGTATCCGGGTCAGCGCGGATCAGCAGGGGCGCTGCGCGCGTCGCATCCATCTGCAGTGCACGGGCCAGCGACATCGAGAACAGCGCACCACCCTCTCGCGCCGGTGCCTGCGTCGTCGCGCGGGCCACGCGCCCGCTGTCAGTCGCGGTGACGATCACGCGCTGCCCGGCGGGCCAGCCAGGGCTGCTCACCCAAGGGCTTTCGTCCTTGGCAGCCGGCGGTGCAGGCCGCGCGATGGTGAGCACGGCGGCGGGTTCTGCCGCCGCGGCGGCGAAGGCGTGAAGGCCGGCCAGGAGTGCGCCAAGGCCCATCAGACACACCGCCAGGACGCGGGCGCGCGTCGCGGATCGAAGCACTGCATTCGTCATGAACCGAAACCTTAGCAGCGCGCGGCGCGGCAGACAGCAGGGCCGAGGCATGCAGTCGGTACGGTGCAACGGTCACACAGAGCCCAAAGCAAACGGGACGCCCGATCGCGTCCCGTTCGCAGGGTTCAATCTTGACAGCCCGCTCAGCGCGGCAAGGCAGACTCGCCCATCAGGAACAGGTCGACCTCGCGTGCCACCTGGCGGCCTTCCCTGATCGCCCACACCACCAGCGACTGGCCGCGCCGCATGTCACCGGCGGCAAAGACCTTGGGCAGGTTGGTGCGGTAGCCGGTATCGGCCTCGGTGCCGGCCTGGGCGTTGCCGCGGTTGTCCTTCTGCACGCCAAAGGCATCCAGCACGGGCTGCGCCGGGCTCACAAAGCCCATGGCAAAGAGCACGAGATCGGCGGGGATGGTTTGCTCGCTGCCCGGCACCTCGACCATCTTGCCGTCCTTGAACTCCACGCGCGCCGTGACCAGCGCCTTCACATGGCCCTTGCCATCGTCCTCGAAGCGCTTGGTGGTGATGGCGAACTCGCGGTCCACGCCTTCCTCGTGGCTGGAGGAGGTGCGCAGCTTCAGCGGCCAGTAGGGCCAGGACAGCAGCTTGTTTTCCTTCTCAGGCGGCTGAGGCATCACCTCGAGCTGCGTGATCGCCTTGGCGCCGTGGCGGTTGCTGGTGCCCACGCAGTCACTGCCGGTATCGCCGCCACCGATCACGACCACCTGCTTGCCGGTGGCCATGATGCGCTCGGGCATCTTGTCGCCGGCGTTGACCTTGTTCTGCGGCGCCAGGAACTCCATCGCGAAATGAATGCCCTTGAGCTCACGACCGGGCACCGGCAGATCGCGCGGGTATTCGGCACCGCCGGCCAGAATGACCGCGTCGAACTGCGCGAGCAGGTCCTCGGGCGGCACGTGCTTGGTGGCGTAGTTGTTGATGCCGGCAGGCAGCGGGGCCTTGCCCACGAACACACCGGTCTTGAACGTCACGCCCTCGGCCTGCATCTGCACCACGCGGCGGTCGATGAGCTGCTTCTCCATCTTGAAGTCGGGGATGCCGTAGCGCAGCAGGCCACCGATGCGGTCGTTCTTCTCGAACACGGTCACATCGTGACCGACTCGCGCGAGCTGCTGCGCCGCCGCCAGGCCCGCCGGACCGGAGCCGACCACAGCCACCTTCTTTCCGGTCTTGGACTTGGGTGGCTGCGGCAGCACCCAGCCTTCTTCCCAGCCCTTGTCGATGATGGCGTGCTCGATGGACTTGATGCCCACCGGCTTGTCCTCGATGTTCAGAGTGCAGGCCGCCTCGCAGGGCGCGGGGCAGATGCGGCCCGTGAACTCGGGGAAGTTGTTGGTGCTATGCAGGACGGTCAGCGCATTCTTCCAGTCCTGCCGGTACACCAGATCATTGAAGTCCGGAATGATGTTGTTGACCGGGCAGCCGTTATTGCAGAAGGGAATGCCGCAGTCCATGCAGCGCGCGCCCTGCTTGGCCGCGTCGGCATCGGACAGGCGCAGCACGAACTCCTT